>JBIKXY010000327.1:0-2941 GCA_044355515.1 Pirellulales bacterium | reverse complement strand
TGGAGCGGGCCGCGGCGGCCGGCACCAAGCAGCAGCGGATTCTCGATCTGGCGGCCGCGATGCTGTTTCGTCAGTCGGCCCTGTCCAAGCCGGTGCGGGTGCTCTCCGGCGGCGAGCGGGCCCGGCTCTGCCTGGCGGGGCTGCTGCTCGGCACGGCCAACGTGCTGGTGCTCGACGAGCCGGGCAACCACCTCGACGTGGAGACGATCGAGGCGCTGGCCACGGCCCTCACTGACTATGCGGGCACCGTGATCTTCACCAGCCACGACCGGTCGTTCATGCGGGCGGTGGCGACGACCGTGATCGAGGTCAAGGACGGCCGCGTCGTCGATCACCTCGGCGACTACGACACCTACGTGGCCAAGGTCACCGGCGAGATCGACGCCGCCGAGGCTGCGGGCGGGCGGCACCGCCCCCCTGCCCCGCCCCGCGGCGGGAAGGGGGATCGCGCCGGCAAGCCGGCCGCCAAGCCTGGCGGCCGCGACGACCGGGCGATCCGCAAGGAGATCGCCAACCTGGAAAAGGCGATCGCCCGGCTTGACGCCGACCGCAAGCAGCGGCACGCCGCGCTCCTCGCGGCCACGGATCCGGCCGAGGCCGTCCGGCTCCACGAGGCCTGGGACGAGGTCGCCAAGAAGCTGGCCGAAGCCGAAGAGCGCTGGCTCGAACTCCAAGCCGGCCTCACGGACGAAGGGTGAGCCGGGCATCAAGCCCAGGGTGTAAGCGGAGTCTGCCAGCCTCCTGCGGGCTTCGGACGGCTCGGGGTGGCCGGCCCCTGGAGCCGGCCTTGCTGGCAAGCGCAGGCAGGATGCCGAAGCGTGGCCGGCATGGAGCGAGCGCAGGGCAGGATGCCTGAAGCGAGCGTCCGGGAGACAGGGACCGGCCGCCCCGAGCCTGCGTCACCCTCGGCGCCGTGAGGTCAGCCGAGCCAGTCGAGCTCGGTGGGGCGACGAAACCGGGCCTCGGGGAAGAAGCAGTTGCGGAGCCGGCCGTCGGCCTCCACCACGAAGTCGGCCGGCTGCGTGAAGAGCGCGATCGGCCGGGAGGCGATCCCCCTGCCGGCGAGAAACGTGCTCCGGTCGATCAGTTCCAGGGGCGACTCGTAGAAGGCCGGCAGATCGGCGAGCCGCTCGTGGGGATCGACCAGGGCCAGAGAGTCGAGGCCGGGAAACTGGACCATCAGCGACCAGCCGTAGAAGTCCGATCGCGGCTGTGCGTCGCCGGCAGCCAGCCGCGCCGGCACCGCGCCCATGTCCTGCGGCGCGACCAAGGCGGCCCCGACGCGATGCACTGTCCCTGCCGCGCGGCAGAGCTGCAGTTGCCTGGTGAGCGGTTCCATCCCGCCCACCGCCGCCGGCAGGAGCCGGCCATCGCCGGAGACTCGCACGCTCCAGCGGCCTTGCGGGCCGTCCCGCCGCAGCAGCACCGGGCCGACCACGAGCGGCCGGTAGATGCGCCGGGGACGTCGGGAGACGGGGGCATCGAGGAGCGGCTCGCCGACAAGCCGGGCGGGCACGGACCTGATTTCGGTGGGGAGCGGCATACGAGGATTCCCTGGAAGACCGTGAAGCGTCGAAGTCGGCCAAGACCGTAACCGAGCGGTTGGACAACGTTGGTCCAAGCCAAAAACCGCACGGTTGCCCCCCCGATTCCCCACGGCTGTCATCCGTCCCGGGCAGACCGCCCCCGGCCCGATTGACTCGCAGGCTATGCTCCCAGCAGAACGGCATCCATCCCGGATTTCCCGCCGCTCCCCCCTCCCACCAGCGGAGCCCCGCATGGATTCGATCAGCCGCCACGAACAGTTGCTCCGGGTCTTCCATCTGATCGACATCCTGTTCGGGGCCCGGCAGCCGCTGACGATGGCGGAGCTGAAGGACCGGCTCGTCGCCCGCGGGGTGATCGATCGGATGTCGGAGCGGAACCTCCGCCGTGACGTCGACTTTCTCGGCAAGTTCGGCTACGCCCTGAAGCGGTCGCGGAAACGGACCGCGCGGGGCTCCACCTGCGACGCCTGGTCGATCGAGGCCGGCCGGGGCGCCGAAGAGCTCTCGCCCCCGTCGGTCACGCTGCCTGAGTTGCTCTCGCTGGCCGTGGCCCGCGAGTTTCTGGCCCCGCTGGCCGGCACCTTCTATTGGCGGGGCATCGGGCAGTTGCTCGCGAAGCTCGAGCGGGTGGCCACCCCCGAACTGCTCGATTACGTCGCCGCCCACCGCGACGGCCTGGTGGTGCATCCGCGGCCCGCGCCGGCGAAGTATCGCTCCAAGACGCTGACCGCGATCAACCGGGCGATTCGCCAGTCGCTCGAACTGTCGCTTCGCTACACGAGCCTCGGCGCTGACCAAGCCCGGCGAATCACGATCCGGCCGGAGGCGCTCGTGGCCTACGAGGGCGCGATCTACGTCGCCGGCACGCGGGCTCCCGCCGCCGGCGATCCAGCCGGCGTGCGGTTCTTCAAGCTCGACCGGGTGGCCGACGCCCGGGTCACGTCGCGGACCTTCGCCCGCCAGGCCGCCCGTGTGGACGAGCTGCTCGCCGACAGTATCACGCTCTACCGCTCCACCGAGCCGCCCCGCCGCTACCGGATCCGGGTGGATGCCGAGCGGGCGCGGTGGGCCTGCGAGAAGCCCTTTCATCCCGGCCAGCGGGTGAAACGCGGCTCCGACGGCGGCGTGGTGCTGGAGATCGAGCGGGCCTGGGACGGCGAGATGCTGCCGCAACTGCTCGCGCTCGGCGAGCATGTCGAGGTGCTGGAGCCGGCCGACATCCGCGAGCGGCTGGCCGCCACGGCCCAGCGGATCGCGACCCGTCATGCCGGCCCGGCCGGCCGGCGGCCGCCGGCCGCCCCGCGTCGCCGCGCGGCTCGGAGAGTCGCCCATGCAAAGTGACGCTCGCCCGGCCGTCGCCGGCCCCACCCGGCGGGAGTTTGCCGCCGGCCTCG
>JBIKXY010000326.1:0-2951 GCA_044355515.1 Pirellulales bacterium | reverse complement strand
CGCCTGCTTCGCGACATCCCCCTGGCCCATCCCGGCCCGCTCGAGTTCGATGGCGGCGGGCGGCTGCTCGCGGTGAGCGACGGACAGGTCGTGCGGGTGCCGCTGGAGGAGGGCTTCCCGGAGCCGGTGATCAGCGCCGGCCTGGGCCGGCCGACCGGCCTGACGGTGGACGCCGAGGGACGGATCTACGTGGCCGACGACGCCGCCCACGTGGTGCGAAGGTTCACTCCCGACGGCCGCGCCGAGCTGGTGATCGGGAAGCCGGGGGGCATCGACCTCGGGCCGTATGACCCGGAGCGGATGTCGCACCCGCGGGGCTTGGCCATCGACTCCCGGGGCCGCCTCTGGGTGGCCGAGCACGAGGCCCGGCCCAAGAAGGTGTCGGTCTGGTCGGTCGCCGGCCCCGAACCGACGCTGGAAGCGTTTTATCTGGGGCCTTCGCCCTACGGCGGCGGGTTCATGTATCCCGACCCCCGGGATCCCGCCCGGTTTTTCTTTCAGGGGATGGAGTTCGAGGCCGACTGGGCGACCGGCACGAGCCGGATCAAGAACATCTATTGGCGACCTGGCCGCGGGCAGTGCTTCGCCGGGGCGTCGCCCGACCGGCCGATCGTGGTCGCCGGCCGGCTCTATCTCGTGAGCGAGCCGCACATGTTCTACGGCAACTCGTTTTACACGGTGGCCCGCTACGACGCCGACCGCGGCATCGCGGTCCCGGTGGCCGCGGCGGGCCCGGCCCGGGGCAGCTACAGCATGCAGGGCACCGTGCCGTTTCCACCGCTCCAGGATCCGGCGATCCGCACGGCACTCGGGAATCCGGATCTCGAGGGGAAGACCTTCATCTGGAGCGATCTCGACGGCGACGGCCGGGTGCAGGCGGCCGAGATCGAACTCTCCGCCGATCACCCGACCGGCCACTGCTGGCACGTGCGGGCCGGCGACGATCTCACGCTGCAGTTCCCGCGGCTCGGGCTGCCGCCGGTGCGGTTCACGCCTGCCGGCGTGCCCGTCTATTCCTTCGCCCACACCCGGCCGAGTCCCCCGATCGCCGGCCCGGCCACCTCGGCCTACGGCGACAACTATCACGGCATGGGACTCACCGGGGACGACCGGATCATCGAGCTCAGCGGCGGCGTGAGCGTGCGGCCCCGCACCGGACCGGTGCCCTGGACCTACCCGGCGGCCTGGCCGGGCACGCAGATGGCCGGCCAGGCCCCGCCGCCGCGGGAGGGCCTCGTCGTGGGCCAGTATGGCGTGATCGGCAAGGTCGAGCTGCCCGAGGTCGGCGAGCTCTTCGCCTTCGTGGCCGACAAGGGGGAGATCTATCTGTTCACCACCGACGGCCTGTTCGTCGCCCGGCTCTTCCGCGACAAGCGCTACGGCAAGGCCTTCAACTTTCCCGAGGCGAAGCGGGGCATGGACGTGGGGGGCGTGTCGATCAACGGCGAGCACTTCGGCGGCACGCTCACGCAGCTGGACGACGGCCGGATCCTGCTCGTGGCCGGGCACAACCATGCGAGCGTGATCGAGCTCACGGGCCTGGAGGGGATCCGCAGGTTCCGGGGGCGGGTCGAGCTCACGCCCGCGCAGCATCAGGCCGCCGAGCGGCACCTCGTCTCGGCCGCCGACAGGCGGGACGACACGCGGAAGGCCAGGCAGCTGGACGTGCCGCCGGCCACCGCCGCCATGAAAGTGGACGGGGCCTTGGCCGACTGGCCCGCAGCGACGTTTCAGGAACTGCACGGCGCGGGTGACCATGCCGGCCGCGTGGGGCTGGCCTGGGATCGGCAGCGGCTGTGGCTGGCCTTCGACGTGAAGGGGCGGCCGGCCCTCGAGAACGGAGGGGACGACTGGAAACTGCTCTTCAAGAGCGGCGACTCGGTCGATCTGCAGATTGGCACCGATCCGGCCGCCGATCCCGCGCGGAGCGAGCCGGCACCGGGCGACGTGCGGCTTTCCCTGAGCCTGTTCGCGGGCCAGCCCGTGGCCGTGCTCTACCGCTACCGGCTGCCCGCCGGCGCCGACCCCCAGCCGGTCACGTTCGCTTCGCCGGTCGGCTCGGTGGTGGTCGATGCGGTGGAGCGGATCCCGGCCCAGATCGCCGTGGAGCGGAGCGGGACGGGCTATGTGGTCGAGGCCGCGGTGGACTGGCGGGCGCTGCATGCCGAGCCCCCGGTCGCGGGCCGGCCGCTGCGGGGCGACCTCGGGATCCTGTTCGCCAGCGAAGGGGGCGGCGGCGTGAGCGAGCGGCTCTACTGGTCGAATCGCGACACCGGCCTGGTCGTGGACGTGCCCGGCGAAATCCGCCTCCGGCCCGCCGCCTGGGGCACGCTCGTTTTTCAGGCGGATCCCTGAAGCCGTTTCCCCGGAGACCCTCGTCATGGCTCGACGCCGCCCCCTGCTCACCTGGTTCACCTGGATCCGGCGGCTGGCTTTCCTGCCGGCGGCCCTCTGGCTCGGGCTGGCCGGGCCCGCGGCCCAGCGGTCGGCGGCGGCCGGCGAGTTGCCCCCCTGGCGGCTCGACCGGCTCACCGCCTTTCCGCCGGAGGCGGTGCTCATCGGCCCGCTGGAGATCGACGGTGATCTGGCCGAGTGGCGGGACGAGGCCTTCGTGACGCTGATGCAGGATCCGGGCTCGCGGGGCCTCCGCTCGCTGCGGCTGGCGGTCGTGCACGATCCCGAGGGCCTCTGCCTGGCCGGCGACGTCGTCGATGCCAGTCCCCTGGAAAACACCGTCGATCCCCTGGGCGATCCCTTTCGCGGCTGGCGGGGCGACGCGATGCAGATGCGGTTCCAATCGCCCGCGGGCGGGCTCGTCCACGGTACCTGGTGGAACTACAGCCGGGGAGACCTGCCGGCGCTCGACCTCCGCTACGGCCCCGACTTCACCGCCGCCAAGACGCTCACCGGCGACGACGCGGGGCTGCGATATCGCCGCCGCGACGGGGGCT
>JBIKXY010000325.1:0-2970 GCA_044355515.1 Pirellulales bacterium | reverse complement strand
GTGGGATACGAGCAAGCCCGACGGCCAGCCCCGCCGGGCGCTCGACATCTCGCGGGCCCGGGATCTGCTCGGGTGGGAACCCCGCCAGGATTTCGACGCCGGGCTCGCGGCCACCGTCGCCTGGTGGCGGGCCCACGGCGGCTGAAGCCTCGCCGTCAGTCGTTCTGCACCGGCAGGATGCCGCCGTGGCCGAGCAGGAACTTCCGCGTGCCGGCCGGGCCGTCGAAGGCGATCGTGCCCACCGAGCGGGTGCCGACGCCGCTGATCTTCACGAGCACGCCCTCGCCGTATTCGGCGTGCCGGACCCGCTGCCCCGGCTCGAACTGATGCTCGACCGGCTGGATGCCGGCCTGCCCCGGCGCCGAGGCCGCGAGATCGAGGGCCCGGCCGGGCGAGGGATCGCGCCGCCGTCGCCGCGAGTCGCGGGCGGGGGCCGCCTCGCCGGCTTCCGCCTCCGACTCCTCCGCCTCGAGCGTCAGGCCGTCGGGCCGGAAGACCTTGAGCCGCGGTGCGGCGGCCGCCTCGTCGTGCAAGAAGTCGGCGAACTCGTCCGCCGCGGCCCGGGCGGCCTCGCCAAAGGGATCGAAGACCGGCCGGGGGCCGGCGGCGGCCGCCTCGTCCCCCGTGACCACGGTTTCGCTGCCGGTCATCTCGGCCAGGAACATGCTGGGCACCGAAATCCGGCGCTGGCCCCGGTAGTCCCGCATCCGGGCGCAGCTGGCATGCAGCTCCGCGCGGGCCCGGGTGATGCCCACGAACACGAGCCGCCGCTCCTCCTCGAGCTGGTCGGGGCGGTCGAGGCTCCGCTCGTGCGGCAGGATGCCGTCTTCCATCGCCACCAGGTAGACGACCGGAAACTCTAGCCCCTTGGCGGCGTGAAAGGTCATCAGGGCGACCCGATCCGCCCCGGCATCCCAGGCGTCGGCGTCGGCGACCAGCGCCGTCGTCTCCAGGAACCCGCCGAGCGGGTCGGTCTCGCCGCCGGCCGCCGCGGGGTCGGCGGCGAACGAGTCGTCGAACTGACGGGCCGCCGTCACGAGCTCTTCCACGTTCGCCAGCCGCTCCAGCCCCTCCTCGTCGTCCTCCGACTCGTCCTGGAGCTGGCGGCGGTAGCCCGTCTGGTCGAGCACGCTCTCGAGCAGGGCGGCCACGCTCGGCTCCCGGCCGGCCGTCTCGCCGAGGGTCGCATGCAGCCGGGCGAAGGCGGGCAGCTCGCGGGCGGCCTTCTTGGGCATGCCCGTGATCCGGTCCGCCGCGGCGGCGGCCGCCAGCCGGCTCTGGCCGTGGTCCTCCGCCCAGGCGGCGAGCCGGTCGAGCGACTGCCGGCCGATGCCCCGGGACGGCACGTTGACGACCCGGAGGAAGGCCTCGTCGTCCCGCGGGTTTCGCAGCAGCCGCAGCCAGGCCACCACGTCGCGGATCTCCCGCCGCTTGAAGAACTCGAGCCCCCGCACGAGCTGGTAGGGAACGCCGGCGGTCCGCAGCGCGATCTCGAGCGACCGAGAGAGGGCGGCGGTCCGGAACAGGATGGCGTGATCCCGCGGCGTCCGCCGCCCCTCCCGGACCGCGGCGGCGATCTCCGCGGCGATCCGCTCGGCCTCGTCCTGCCCCGACGCATCGAGCACGATCCGGACCCGCTCGCCCGGCTCGGCGGAGGTCACCAGCCGCTTCGGCTTGCGGCGGGAGTTGTGGGCGATCAGCCGGTCGGCCGTGCCCAGGATGTTGGCCGTGCTGCGGTAGTTGTGCTCGAGCTTCACAACCCGGGCCGTGGGATAGTCCCGCTCGAACTCCAGGATGTTGCGGATGCTCGCCCCACGCCAGCCGTAGATCGCCTGGTCGGGATCGCCCGTGACGGCGAGATTCGGGTGGTCGATCGAGAGGCCGCGGACGATCGCATACTGGACGGCGTTGGTGTCTTGATACTCATCGACGAGGATGAAGCGATGGCGGGCGTCGAGCGTCGCCCGGAGCTCGGGATCCTCGACCAACAGCCGGGCCAGGTGCACGAGCAGGTCGTCGAAGTCGACGGCGTTGGCCGCCAGGAGCAGCTCCTGGTAGACCGGCCAGAGCTTGCGGGCCACCTCGTCGGCCGGCCGTCCCCAGCCGGGCTCGAACGACTCGGGCGTCAAGAGGTCGTTCTTGGCCCGGGAGATCACCCCCGCGATCCGATCGATCGGCGTGTGGGAAAGCGTGAGCCCAAGCTTCTTGACGGCCCGCTTGAGCACGGCCGCCGCATCGTCGGGGTCGAAGATCGAATAGTCGCTCGTCAGCCCCACCTGACGGGCATGCCGCCGCAGCAGGCGGGCTGCGAACCGGTGAAACGTCCCCATCTCGACCGGCTGCGGCCCGACGAGTTCGCCGACCCGGCGGCGCATCTCGTCGGCGGCCTTGTTGGTGAAGGTGAGCGCCACGATCGAGGCGGCCGGCACCCCGGCGGCGATCAGGTTGGCCACGCGATGGGTGACCACCCGGGTCTTGCCGCTGCCAGGCCCTGCCAGCACCAACAGCGGCCCCTCGACATGGGCGGCGGCCGCACGCTGGGCATCGTTCAGGCGGTCGAGAAATGATTCCGGCACGGCTTCTTTCCCGCCAAAACAGGGAGCCTAGGCAACCCGGCGACGTTGCTGGCACGGCCGTGGTGCCTCCAGCGGTGCGTAGTCGGGTTTGCAAGCTTTCTATTATATTCCGAGACCAGCTTGACCGGCGGTCACAGGTCGCCGAGTCAGGCCCACCATCCACCACACCTGTCGCACGGGAGGGACCCCATGCCTCGGATTCCGTACCAAGACCTGATGCAGTCCGATGAAATGGCAGAGAAGCTCGAAATGAGCACCGCCGAAATCGGTCTCTCTGTCAGAACCACCAACTGCCTCGAAGAACGGGGAATTTTCACGGTCCACGATCTGCTCAACTGCACGCGGGCCGACCTCCTCTCGATTTCGAACTTCGGTGAAAAGACCCTCGAAGAGG
>JBIKXY010000324.1:0-2977 GCA_044355515.1 Pirellulales bacterium | reverse complement strand
GGTCGGCCAACGTGATCGAGGCGTTGCGGTCGGCCCGCCGGCTGGGCGCCGGCACCATCGGGTTCAGCGGCCGGGCGGGGGGCGAGTTGGCTGCCGAGTGCGATCTTTGCTTCCTGGCCCCGGCGCGCGACACGCCGCGCATCCAAGAGGCGCACCTGGTCGCCTGGCATGTCATCTGCCAGGCCGTCGAGGAGGAGATGGTCGCGGCCGAGCCGAGTTCCTGAGCGGCCCCGGGCGGGGCGGCACGTCGGCGAAAGCCTGGCGGGACTGAAAAACCGGCTTTCCCGCCGCTCGCGGCCGGGCTGCCGCGAGCGTGGTATCCCCGGCGAATCGACCGGGGCGACATCGCTCGCCTGCCGGCTCTGGCGTGCGCCCGGTTCGGAGGGCACACTCCCAGTAGGTCTTCCCGTCGCCACGGCTCGAGCCTGCGGGGGCCGGGAAGTCGCCATGCCAGCCCCTCGTCCAGCGCCGCCCCCACCGCCGCATGACCGCCTCCGAGCAGCCAGTTCTCCTGATCACGGGGATGCACCGGTCCGGCACCTCGCTGGCGGCATCGGTGTTTCAATCGGCCGGACTGTTCATTGGCGAGCGGCTGATGGGGCCGGCCGAGAGCAACGTGCCCGGCCACTTCGAGGATCTGGATTTTGTCGCACTTCACGAGCGGATGCTGGCGGCGGCCGGATTGTGCCCCACGGGGCTGGTCGCTCCCGTCGAGCCGCCCCCAGTGGCCGAGAGTCTGCGGGACGCCGCGCAGGCGTTGATCGCCAAGCGCAGGGCGACGGGCCGACCATGGGGCTGGAAGGATCCGCGGACCGTGCTGTTCCTCGACTTCTGGGATGCGCTTCTTCCCAAGGCGGGATGGCTGTTCATCTGCCGTGGTCCCTGGGCGGTGGTGGACTCGCTATTCCGTCGCGGCGACGCCGTGTTTCGCGACAACCCGGCCTTGGCGCTGGAGGTCTGGCGGCATTTCAACGGCCGGATCCTGGATTTCGTGGGCCGGCATCCCGAGCGGGCGATGGTGGTGGATGTCTCGCAGATCGTGGCTGATTCGCCCGCTGTCGTGGCCCGGGTCGCGGGCCACTTCCGGGTCGGCCTGGCCGACCCGGCGGCGACGGTTCGCGAGGAGTTGCTGACGACCCGCGGGGCGGAACGGCACGTGGCCGCGATCCGGGCCGCCTGCCCGGAGGCCTGCGGGCTCTATGACGACGTGCGGCGGCTGGCGGGCTTGCCGGCGAGCGAGGCCGCCGGCAGCGGGGGCGATCCCGGCCTGGCGGCGCTGGTCGAATGGGGCCGGGCCACGGAGGCCGACCGCAGGGCACTGGCGCTGGATCGCGATCTTCAAGCCACCCTCGGGCAGGCCGCCTCCCTGGAAGCCGCGCTGGAGGCGAGCCGCGGCGAGGCCGAGGCGGTCCGCCGGGAGTCTCAAGAGGCGATCACCGACGGCGAACGGCGGCAGGAAGAGCTGCGCCAGGAGCGACTGGCCGCCGTCGAGAGGCACCGGGAGGTCGAGGCCCGGGCCTTCGAGTTGGAGCGGCTGCTCGCCGAGCGGGACGCACGGACGGCCGCGCTGGCCGCCGAGCGGGATGCGGCGGGAGAGCGACTGGTCGCAGCCGAGCAGCAGGCCGCGGCCGCCGAGCAGCAGGCCGCGGCCGCCGAGGAGCGGGCGGCTCGAGCCGAGCAGCAGGCCGCGGCCGCCAAGGAGCGGGCGGCTCGAGCCGAACAGCAGGCCGCGGCGGCCGCACAACAGGCTCGGTCCGCCACGCAGCAAACCGAAACGGCCGACCAGCGAGCCGTGGCGGCGGAGCGGCTGGCCGAGGGGGCGGACGAGCGAGCTCGGACAGCGGAGCGACAGGCGGCCGAGACAGCCGAGGTGATGGAGAGGCTGGGGCGGCAGTTGGCCGACCGAGAGGCTGCACTCCGGGCGGTCGCTCAGACCGCCACCGAACGGGCCGAGCAGCTCGTTCGCCTGACAACCGAATGCGAGGCGCTCAAGCACAACCGAGACCGGATCGAAGCCCAGCACCGGGATTCGATCGGCCTGGTCAGCAGGTTACGGAGCACCGTCGACGAGCACCGCTTGGGCGCCGAGAACCAGGCCCGGGAAGCGGCCGGGCTTCGCGAACGGCTGGCCGCCCGGGAGCAGGAGAAGGCCGGGCTGACTGCGGCCCTGGAAGCCGCCCAAGCCAGGGTGAGGGCGCTCGAGGGAGAGCTCCGCTGGCGATCCGAGGCGGTGAGCCGGGCCGAGTCCGCCTGCCGGGCGGAGGCGGAACGATGTCGTCAACTGATGGCCAGCAACTCGATGCGGTTGACCAGTCCTCTGCGGGAGGCCCGGCGCTGGCTGAGTGATCCCGGCGGCCGGGCCGGCCACTGCAGTTCGGCGATCATGAGCGGTGTCCGCGGGCTGTACGACACGCTCCCGTTCGATCCCCGGACGCGACTGCGGCACCGGCAGTTCCTGGCCGCGCGGTTCCCGTGGGTGCTGCTCGCCTCGGGCAGCCCGGCCGAGACCATCGCCGGCCTGGCCCGGGCCCCGGCGGCCCTGGTTCTCCTGCCTCCCCCGGCCCCCGCCTCGCCCGTCGAGCAAGCGGTCGGCCGCCAGCAGGCCCTCGGCTGGGAGCCGATCCACCTGCCGCAGCACGACCAGCCGGTGGTCTCGATCATCGTGCCGGTACACAACCAATGGGCCTTCACCCACGCCTGCCTGCGAAGCATCGTGGCCGCGGAACCCGATCTCCCCTGTGAGGTGATCCTGGCCGACGATGCCAGCAGCGACGAGACCACCGCGGCCGACCGCCTGGTGCCGGGCCTGGTGATCCAGCGAAACCCCCAGCCCCTCGGCTTCCTCCGCAACTGCAACACGGCGGCCCGCCGGGCCCGCGGCGATCACCTGCTGTTTCTCAACAACGACACGCAGGTTCAGCCCGGTGCGATCTCCGCCTTGCTCGACGTCTTCCGGACGCACCCCGACGCGGGCCTG
>JBIKXY010000112.1:0-9443 GCA_044355515.1 Pirellulales bacterium | reverse complement strand
AGTTCGGATCCTCGCCCGAGGCCAACAGCACCATCACGGCCATCCCGGTCACCCCCGGTCCGGCTTGGCCGTCCTTCCAATCGCCGGCGGCATCCTGGGTCTTGAGCAGATGGCGGATGCCGGCGTCATACATCTCGCGGACGTCGCGGGGCACGGGGTCGCCGTAGCGCACGAGCGGCCCCGCTCCCCGCGCCGGCTCCACCGCCACCGCCGATCCGACGAGTGCGGCCAACAGGCCGAGCCGGCAGGCCGGGAACTGAGCCAGCGGCTTGCATCTCACGACACACCCTCCATTGCCAACGCCCGTCGCCGAGACCGGAAAGTTTACCCTGTCAGCGCCGTTCTTTTTCCAGCCGATTGAAGTAGGCGTCGAGGCCGGCCCGAAACTCGTCGGGCAAGACCCGGCCGGAAACCCCGGTGGCCTGCTCGTCTTCCCCGCCCGCCCCGGCCTTCGTGCGGTTGCCCGCTCCGACCAGGGCGAGAGCCGAATCGCTCGTGCTCCCGGTGCTGCCCCCACCGGGCGACGAGCCGCCGCCCCCTCCCCCTCCCCCGCCCCCGCCGCCACCGCCACCACCAGCCTGGGCTGCAAGCAGCAACTCGATCACCTCGCTCTCGGCGGCGATCGCCCGGGGGCCGGTGTCGGGCGACAGCAGGATGTCGGCCGTCTCCACCATCACCTCCTCGACCTTGTCGAAGAGCTGGAGCTCCGGGGCGAACTTCCGCTCCCCCTCGGGCTCCTCGAGCAGCCGGTCCACCATCCCGACGACCCGCTCGGCCAGCCCCTCCTGCCGTTCGGCGAGCGCCGCGGCCGCGGCGGCGTATGCCTCGGCCTCGACGGCATCTTGCGTCTGCTGGACGACCCGGGTCTCCTCCCGGAGGTTCACTTCCTCGTCGAGAATCTTCATGGTCTCGAGAACCACCTCCGGCGGCACGCTCTCCCGCGGCTCGCCCTCGCCGCCGCCCTCCCCGCTTTCCGGCGGAGGCACGAGGTCGTCGGCGAGCCGGTCGAAGGTGTCGGACCAAAACTCCGTCTGCGTGATCGAGATGCCCGCCTTCGTGGCGACGTCGTCGGCGAGCTGCCGCAGGCTGCCCAAGGCATCGAGCTCCTTCATTTCCTCGAGCACCGTCCGAAAGGCGGGCAGTTGCCGGCGGTCGAAATAGGCCTGCATGTCGTCCAGGAGTGCCGAGACTTTGCCCGTCTCCTGCTCCGTCAACTTTCGCACCCCGCTGATCGCTTCGTCCACCTTCGGCGGCCGGCCGGAGGTGGCCACGAAGGCCTCGGCGGCGAGCCCCGCCAGCCGGCCCCCGATCGCGGCCTGCTCGCGGGAGGCGAGCTTGAACCGCTTGACAAAGGTGCTTCCCTCGAGCCTGGCCATCACGGCGGCCAGTTCGTCGGCCACCTTGGCGAACTCCGCGAGCAGTTCTTCCTGCCTCGCGATCGCGTCGGCGAGCGACTCGGCGGCGGCCGGCTCGTCGGCTGGCACGCCCTGCTCGCCCGGCGGCTTGGGTTTGGAAACTCCCGCCTGCGTGCTGGGCAGGCCCAGCCGACCCTGCCCGCCCCCCTGGCTCTGCTCGCCGCCGGCGGCCGGATCCTGCGGCTGCTGCGACGACTCCTTGTCCACGACCTGCGGGACCGGCGGCTGAGGCTGGCCGGGCTCGCCCGCTTGGCCGCCGCTCGGTTTGCTCCGGTCTACGCCCACCCGCTGCGGCTGCTCGCCCGGCTGGCCTGGCTCACCCGCCATCGATTCCTCGCCCGGCTTCCCTGGTTGGCCCTGCTGGCCAGGCTGGCCCTGACCCGGCTTGGTCTCTGCCTGCTGGCTCTCGCCGGGTTTTCCCTCGCCGGGCTTGCCCTGCTGCGGCTGGCCTTCCTGTCCCGCGCCGGCGGTGGCCAACGTGGCCTCCGCGGCCTGCGCCAGCAGGTCGGCCACGCTCGGCATCCGATTTTCGGCGATGTCGGCGAGCGTCTGAATGTCTTCCGCCAGCTGCTCGAGGGTGGCCGCCTCGAACTCGGGGTTCTTCATCGCCTCGCGGACGAGCTTGGCCCCCTCCTCCACGAGCCGCTCGAGCCGCCGGCCATTGGCCTCCTCGGCGGCCGCCTGCCCGGCGAGCCGGCCCCGCACATCCTCGTCGAGGAGCCGCTCGCTCGGCAGCTCCCGCAGCTCCTTGTTGCCGGCCAACAGCGCCATCTCGCGGTCGCGGACCTCGCTTGCCTTCTGGCGAAACTGGGCCAGCCGCGTGTTGATCACCAGCGCGTGCTCTTCTTTGTTCACGACGTAGATCAACAGCGGCGTCGAGACGGCCCGCGGCCTGCCGGGCTTGTAATCCTCGGCGAAGGCCCGGAGAAAGATCGGCTGGGGCGGGATCCCGAGCGCGACCGGGCAGAAGGTGGCCGCGGCCTCGATCGAGTCGACGTCGCTGCCGCCGGCCTTGAGCAGCCGCTCGCCCCGGGTCCGGGCCGCCGGATCGTCGGCACCCGAGCCAAAATCGGCGAGCCCCTCCCACTCGAGGCCCACCCGGCGGATCCCGAAGTCATCCCGCGCGTCGACGCGAAACCGCAGCGTGTCGGTCTCGAGCAGCACGTCCCGATTGGCCGGCAGATCCAGCGCGATCACCGTGGGAGGCTCGTCGGGCTTGGGTGTGATCGTGAGCGACAAAGGCCGGCTCCCGTCGAGGCCGTGGATGTCTCGCCAGGCAAGTTCGACGGTGACTGGCTGCTCGGCCGTGAAGGCCGCCGCTCGCAGGGCGGCCCCCTCGGGCTCGACCGGCTGGCCGTTCACCGTGGCCGCCGCCAGCTCGCGGTCGCCCGTGGCCACGAGCGACACGCTGCTGCCCTCGACCGGCGCGAACGAGCCGCCGCGAACCTCCTGCCGAACGAGATCGGGGCGACCCAGATACTCTGGCAGCGTCACCTCGGCGACGAGGCTCTTGAGCTCCGGCCGGAGCATCGGCTCGAGCCTGGCCTGTTGCCGCCAGTCACCCACGGCCACCGAGACCCGCGCCGGCTCGAGCTGCGGCGGCATCGCGATCGCATAGCGATCGCCACCCAGTTCCGCCTCGATCCGCTCCTGCCTGCCGATCCTGACCGTGGCCCGCTCGGGCCGCGTGCGGGTGGTCTCGGAGAGTCGCATCTCGACCTCGGTCGCCTCACCCCGCGGCACGACGATCGTCTCGGGCAGGGGCTCGACCCGGGCGAAGGTGAATCGCTCCACGGCCTTCCAGGGGGCGAGGAACCGGGCCCAGGCATTGGCCGCGGCGTCGGGCACGGCCAGCGCCGCGGCGATCGCCAGACAGGCCGGCACGGCCGCCGCGAGCAGCCAGGCCCGATGCCGCGGCCGCGGCACGGCCGCACTGAAATCGACACGGCCGGCCCGCTCGGCCACCTGGGCGATGGCCGCCCGGCGAAGCGCGGTTGAGCCGCCGGCCGCGGCGGCCGGCGCTTCGGCCGACCGCACCAGTTCGATGATGCCCAGCAGCTGGTCGCCGACGCTGGGAAACCGCCGGCTGATCAGCCGGGCCAACTGCTCGAGCCCCCGCTGCCCCCAGATCCAGCGATGCAGGGCCAGCGGAATCACCGCGCAGGCCGCGACCGCGGCGAGAAAGACCGCCAGCCGGATCCAGGCCGGCGTCTCGGTGAGCCGGTCGAGGGCGAACACGACCAGATACCCCACGAGCACGCCGCAGGCCGCGCCCGCCACCGCCTCCAAGAGTTTGATCCGCCAGACCCGGCCGCGGAAGGCATACAGTTTTTGCTCCAGGTCCGCCGGCAGGGAGATCGCCGCCCGCTCGTGGTCGCTCATGGTCACACTCTCCCTCGGACAGCTGTTTGGACCGACGTTTCACGCACGCTCTTGATTATCACCCGCCAGGGGACCGCTGTCATGGCTCGTGCAGGCGACGTCACACCAGCCCCTGCCGTTTGCGGCCCACCCAGAACAGGCCCAACAGGCCGACAAGCGCCGCCGCCACCAGGGGATGGCACCAGAGCTGCAGCCGCCGCACCTCGGGGGGTGTCTCGGGGAGCGCTGAGAGCGCCGCGACCAGCCCCGCCACTTCCTGCGTCGGCACGACCTTGCCCCGGGTCACCTGGGCGATCTCCGTGAGCACCTCGGGCCGGGCTACCGCTCCGATACCCTCGGCGGCGGAGCCCTGCACGAAGAACGAGGCCGCGAGCGAATCGGCGGTCTCGCGGCAGGTGAGGGTCACCTCGTGGCGGCCCGGTTCCTGCGGGGTGTAGTTCGCGGCGAACACGCCCCACTCCGCATCGCCCGCCGGCGGCACGAACCGCACCGTCTCCACCGCGCCGGACGGGGACACGATCCGGGCGGCCACCTCGCCCCGCACCAGCGGCTCGCCCGATGCGGTCGCCACCCGGGCGTCGAGTGCGAGCGACTGGCCGAGCTCAGGCTGCTCCGGGGCGAACGACAGGCTGATCCGCTCCCCCTTCGCCATGTTCCGCCGGTAGGCCATCCAGCGAACCACCTGACCCCAGAACCGGTAGTGATACTTGTCCTCGACCCCCTTCCGCCACCGCCAGGCGCCGTCGGTGGCCATGTAGAGCACCTTGCCGGCGCCGAAGGTGCGGGTGATCAACAGCGGGATCCGACCGTACTCGTTGCCCGCGTCCTCGTGCACCGCGAGCACCTCGCTGCCGGCCTTGGCGCGGAGCACCGGGCCATACCATTGCACGCCCGGCAGGCTCTCCCAGACGGCGATGTTCTCACCGCCGGAGTCGGCGAGCTTGGTCAGCAGACTCTTCGCGCCGGCCTCGGTCAGCACGATCCGCCGCGGCCCTTCGGTCGAGGCTCCGCCCGGCACCGCGGTGTCGATCACCACCGGACAAAGGTCGTCGAGCGGCGTGCCTACGAGCGAGGCCTGCTCGCCCCGCAAGCCCGGCATGAACACCAGCCCGCTGGCCTGGTATTCGACGAGCCCCTTGAGCAGCCGGCAGTCTTCCTCGGTCAGCTGGCCCGCCGCCACCCCCACGTCGCCCAGGAACACGACGTCGTACTGCGACAGCTCGTCGAGCCCGGCCGGAAACCGGTCGATGTAGTCCTTGTTGCCCCCGCCCCGCTTGCTCAAACCCGGCTGGAAGAGCAGGCAGGAGACCTCCACGCCGGGGTCGCGGGAGAGGGCGTTTCTCAGATACCGGTATTCCCACCGGGGCAGGCTGTCCACGACGAGCACCTTGAGCTGCTCCTGCCGGATCGCGATCGGCGCGGTGCGGGCGTTGTTGTCGGGCAGCAGCTCGCCGGGCTGCTCCGGGATCGTGAGGGTGAGCGTGGAGTCGCCTTCGGCCGGCGGCGTCCAGTAGATCCAGTCGGTGACGGTGGCCATCGGTGGCAGGCGGACATCCTTGCGGAGCGTCTCGCCCGAGCCGGTGGCCAGCGTCACCGGCACGACCCGCTCGGTCGGCAGCGATGACCGGATCATGAACGGGATCCGCACCGGCTTGCCGGCTACGCCCATCGTCGGGCAGTCGAGGCTCACGACCTCGATGTCGGGAAGCTTCGTCTGGCTGCCGGCCGGCACGGCGAACACCGGCACCTGCGCGAGCCGCAGCCGCCGGGCCGCTTCCAGCGGGGCCGCGCCCTGGTTCCAGTCGCCGTCGCTGGCGAGCACGACGGCCCGCAGGCCGGCGAACCGCTCGGCCACGCCGGCCAAGGGGGTCGCCAGATCGGTGCCCGATGAGTCCGGCGCCGGTGAGAACGGCTCGACCACGACCCGATACCGCTCCTCGAGCGGCCGCCAGAAGTCGCTCGTCGCCAGCTCCGCCACGGCCTCCCGCCGCGACCGCGGGCCGGCCGCGGCCGCCACCACGTCGCGGGTGTCCATGCTCCGCGAGCCATCCACGAGCACCGCCACCACCGGCTGCTCGTCGGGGCGAAACTCCTCGACCCACTCGGGCTGGTTGAGAAGCATCGCCACCAGGCCGGCGATCGCCACCCGCAACAGCTCGACCAGGCCCGTGCCGGTCGCGTAGCCGCTCCGCCGCCAGGTGAGAAACGCGACCACGACCGTGGCCGCCACCAGCGCCGTGGAGATCAGGATCGTCCAGGGAGTGGTGAAAAATCGCAGGCCCTCGAAGCCGGTCGCGGCGATCATGCGGCTGCCTCCAAGGCCGCGAGAGCCGCCGCCGGCCGGCGCCGGGGCAGGCTCAGGAGTCCCTCGGCCACCAGGGCCAGAAGCATCGCGATCAGGAAGGCCCGCCAGATCTCCTGCACGAGGCTGTCGGTGCGGCCGGCGGTGCCCGTGATCCGGTTGAACGCGAGGCCGCGAAACAGGCTGTCGATCCGCTCGGCGGCGACGATGCCCGTCGTATCCTCCGCCGCGGGGCGATTGACCGCGACGAGTCGGCCGGCCGCCGCAAACACCCCGGCCTGCCGGCCGGCCTCGGTCGAGACAGCGTCCGCCGCCCCGGCCAGCCGCTCCCAGCGCGGGCGGGCCGCGGCTCCGCCCGATTCCGCCAGAAGTGAGGCGGCCGTCGGGCCCGCATCGATCTGCCGGGCTCCAGCCAAGGGCTCGAGACCCCGTTCGATCAGCCGTTGCAGGACCGCGTACAGGACGATGCCCTCGCCGGCGAGCGACGAATCACGCGGTCGCGGCAGCGTGGCACAGAAATAGATGCCGCGGCCATCGGCCACCCGCGCCACGAGCGGCAGGCCGTCGGCCAGCGCCGCCAGCGGCACGATCTCCCCGGCCAGGCCGCACGACCGCCGCACCTCCAGCTCGCCCACCGAGAGGGCGCCGCCGGCGAGCGTGTTGGAGAGGATGTCTTCGTCGCTCCGCCACCGCTCCGGCTTGAGCGGCTGGGGATGCGCCGTCCAGTCGCTCCATGCCACGCCGGCGAACGAGGCGGCGTCGGCCGCCTCAGGCGGGAAGAAGACCACCTGGCCGCCGCGGGCCACGAACTCCTCGATCAGCTTCGCGTCTTCGCCCTCGGGCAGCGATCCTTGCCAGATCACCGCCGCGGCCTCGGCCCAGGGGGCGGTCGCCAGACCGGCCCGGGGCACCCGCTCGGCCCGGGCCTCGAGGTCTTTGCTCGGCGGAATCGAGGCCGCCAGTTCGAGCACCCGGCCGGCCGCGGCCTCCTCGGCCACCACCAGGGCCAGCCGGGGAGGGGGCTCGTCGAACACGAAGTAAAACTCGTTGTCGGCCGCGCAGGTGTCGGCGGGGATCGAGACCCGCCCCCAGCCACCGCCCGCCTCGCCCCGCCCCAGGGGCAGGGCATGATCCGCGAGCACCGCCTCACGGCCGGCCAGCTCGACGTCGACCGTGGTCGAAACCCCGTCGATCTCGAACTTCACCGGCACTGTCGTCCGCTCCCCGTCCCGCTGCCGCTCGAGCGACACGCTCACGAGCAGTTCCCGCTCCTCGCCCCGGCGCTCGAGCCGGGCCTCGGTGACCCGGACCGCCAGATTGCCGGCGGGGGCGTCGTCGTAGGCGAGCAGCTGGAAGCGGACCTGTTGCGGCAGCTTGGCGAACGCGTCTCGCAGCCCGGCCCAGCCCCCCTCGTCGATCGCCCAGTCGTTGGCCCGGTCGTCGGAGCAGATCCAGACCTCGGCCGTGCCGGCGGCGTTCTCGCGGATGTGGTCGTAGGCGGCCCGGAGCATGCCGGGGATGTCGGCGGCGGCGGCCACCGGCCCGGCGGCCGGCAGGTCGGCGAGCGCGGCCGGCGGGACCTCGACGAGCTTCTCCCCGTCCACCACCAGGCACCGCTGAGGCCCGAGCGTGGCGAGCGACTCGGCCAGCTGCTGCCGGCCGGTGGCGAGCTTGGTGCCGGGAGCGGCCGGATCGCGGGCCTGCATCGACGGGCTGCGGTCGAGCAGCACGACGGCCGTGTCGGGCCGGGCCCCGCCCGCCAGGGCCAGCCAGCCCCGCGACAAGGGCCGGCCGATCGCCAGGATCACCGCCGCCACCGCCAGCATCCGCAGGAGCATGATCAGCCAGTGCCGCAGCTTCGAGTAGCCGCTCGAGAGCGCCTTGGCCGCCAGCAGAAACTGCATCGCGGCCCACTGCACCGTCTGGAACCGCCGCTGATTGATCAGGTGGATGATGATCGGCAACGCCACCAGAGGCAGCGCGGCGAGGATCCAGGGCTGGAGAAATGTCATCGCAACCCCCGCGCCGCCGCCCGGCCCACGAGAAACCGGGCCAGCACCTGCTCATAGGGCTCGTCGGTCAGCACGCGGTGGTAGTCGATGCCGTTCTCGAGCACGATCCGCCGCAGCTCGTCCAGATACGTCGTGAGCGCGGTCTGGTAACGGTCGGCGATCTCCACGGGATCGGCGAAGATCGCCCCGCCCCCTTCGAGATCGAGGAACCGCGTCGGCCGCTGGAACGTGAAGGCCAGTTCCTGCGGGTCGAGCAGATGGAAGGCCGCGATGTCGTGCCGCCGAAACCGGAGGTGCCCAAAAGCCCCGGCCAGCACGGCCGGATCGACGAACAAATCGGAGACGATCACCACCAGCGCCCGCTGCCGGATCGTCTCGGCCAGTTCGTGGAGCACCTGCGGAAGGCCGGTCGTGCCCTGCGGCCGGGCCTCCTCGATCACGTCGAACGCCAGCCGGAGGTGGGCCGGGCTCCGCCGCGGCGGCAGCGTGCGGACGATCCCCTCGGCGGCACAGGAGATGCCGACGGCGTCTCCCTGCTGGCTGGCCAGATACCCCAGCGCCCCGCAGATCCGCCGGGCGTAATCGATCTTGGCCAGCGGCTGGACGCCGACCGCCGGGGCCGGCGACCGGAAGGCCATCGAGCCGCTGGTGTCGAGCACCAGCACGAGCCGGAGGTTGGTATCGGCCTCGTACTCCTTGACGTAAAACCGGTCGGACCGGCCGAAGGCCCGCCAGTCGAGCCGCCGGAGGTCGTCGCCGGGGACGTACTTGCGATATTCGGCGAACTCGACGCTCGAGCCGCGGTGGGGGCTGGCATGCCGGCCCGAGACGTTTCCCACCATCGGTCGCCGCGAGAGCAGCGGCACGCCGGCGAGCCGGGCGAGCACGGCCGGCTCGAGAAAGCTGCGGGGCTGGCGATCGGAGAGCATGGCCGCCTCACCCGGCCTGCTCGGCGATCGTCTCCTGCACCAGCCGCGCGACGATCTGCTTGGCGTCGATCCCCTCCGCCTGCGCCGCGAAGGTGGTGATCAGGCGGTGCGTGAGCACCGGGGCCGCCACCGCCTCGACGTCCTCGAGCCTGGCCATGTAGCTGCCCGAGAGCGCCGCCCGCGACTTGGCCCCGAGCACGAGATACTGGACGGCGCGGGGGCCGGCGCCCCAGGCGACGAGCGGCTTGAGCCAGGCCGGTGCCGTCTCCCCGCGGGGCCTGGTCTTGCGGACCAGCCGGGCGGCGAACTGGTAGATGTGGTCGGGCACCGGCACGCGGCGGACGAGATCCTGAGACTCCACGATCTCGGGGCCGGTGAGCACATGCTCGAGCGCCGGCGGCGG
>JBIKXY010000323.1:0-2994 GCA_044355515.1 Pirellulales bacterium | reverse complement strand
GTCCACGAGTCGGCGGTCAACAACAGCCTGGAGGCGCTGTCCGGGCTGCGGCTCGACGAGGCGACCGTCCGCGGGCTGTGGGAGGTGCAGTGCAAGCTTTCGAGCGACGAGTGGCGGCGGCTTCCCCCGGCCCGGATCCCGGCGGTGATCACGCTGGCGACCGAGCGGCCCGTCGCGGTGCGGATCGTGCCCGGCGGCATCGATCTGACGCTCAGGGCGACGGGCTGCGAGCTCGCCGGCCGGGTCATCGACCAGGAGCCGCGGGAGATCCGCCTCGGCTACCGGCTCGATCGCGATGCCGATGGCTGGCGATTCACGCGGGGCGAGGCGGAGTTCACCCCGCCGCCGCCGGCCGAGCAGGCGGCGGCGTGGCAGGAGGCGCTGGGATTGTTCCTGGGCCGCTCGCTCCGGCCGCTGCCGCGGTACCGCCCGTCGGGGCTGGCCGAGCACATGAAGGCCGGCTACGTCGATGTCCGCGACGGCTGGCTCGTGGTGGGGGCCGAGCGGGCGGATGGCTCCGAACACGGAGCCGGGGAGGCGGCCCGATGACCGCAGCTGCCCATCCGCCGGCCATGGCTCCCCGGTGGAGCTTCGCTCTCGCGGCCGTGCTCGCGGTGGCAATGGCGGCCCGTGCCGAGCCGCCGACGCAAGCCTCCCGCGAGGCGCTCGTGGCCCGCTTCGCGCCGGTCGAGCTGCTGTTCTGCTTCCAGGGCAAGGGCTCGTGCCTGCCCTACGACGCGGGTGTGCTCCGCGAGGCCTGGGCCCGAATCCCGGCCCTCCGCGCCGGGCGGGTGATCGTGGCGGGCAACAGCAGCGGCTCGATCCCCGCGGCCTACTTCTGCTGTCACGGCTGGAGCGACGCGACGGCCCGGCACTGCGAGGACCGGCTGATCAACGGCAACCGCGACGCGGTCCGCAACATGGAAGACGTCAACAACAAGATTGCCAGGCTCTCCCGCGGCCAGAGCACGGAGATCGAGCACGCCGACCTGATCGAGTTCGTGGCCTTCGCGCTGGGCGTGGACCGCTGGCAGGACACACGGGAGATCGCCGCGATCGTGCGGCGGAGCACCGCGCGGCCCCGGCATTCCTGCCTGATCGTCTCGTGCAACAAGGAGGTGCTCGAGGACCGGCACCCCGAAGACAGCTTCGCGCCCGGCCGGCTCAAGGAGATCGACCTGGCCACGCTGCAGGTGTCGTGGAAGCCCGAGGTGCATGCCTGGTATCGCCGGCATCCGGAGCGATTTGGCCGGGACCATCCCGACCTGGTCCTGCGGGAAGACCGCGTGATCGGTCGGGCGGTGACGTTCTTCGTCGACCAGTCGATGTATGACCTGTTGTCGCAGATCCCGGCGGCGGAGCGGATCGCCGACCTGCGGCTGATGACCGACGCGGCCGACGTGGCCCTGGCGATCCTCGCCTCGGCCTCCGAGCCGACCTACTTCCCCGTCGTGGTGGATCCCCGGCCGGAGAGCGTGCGAGCGGCGGACGGCCCGCTCGATTCGCTCGTGCGGCGCCGGGTCTACTACGGCGGCTACATCGTCTCCTTGCCGGGGCACGACGTGCGGCGGATGCTCCCGGGCATTCGCGTGCTGGGCACGGGCTGGCGGCACAATCCGCTCGTGGCGCGGCGACTGCTGGCCAACTGGCTGCTGGCCGACTGCGAGGAGGTGGCCCAGCGGAGCGAGTGGTGGGCCGACCTGGAGATCAATCCCGACCGCGAGTTCGAGAGTCACATCGAGGTCCGCGGCCTGTCGGGTTCCGAAGAGGCCCGGTTCGGCGAGCGCCGGGCGCGGGAGCTGTTCGCCGGGACGGCGGCCGACGGGGCCACGGGCTTGCCGGCATTCGTGAAACCACCCAGGTATCGCGAGCCGGCCGCGGCGGCCATCCCGCCCGCGGCGGGCGTTCGGGCCGCGACGAAGGCCGAGATGTTCACGACCGAGACGGGGCCCGACGGGGGCAAGATGCTCCGCACGCTCCGCGGCCTGGGCCCACTCCTGGAATAGCCTGGCAGGGCCGGGCTGCCGGCCGAGGCTATTTCGCTGGAGAGCCGGTAGATTGCCCGGGCAATCCCGGAGGCCCCCGCATGCGAATCGTGATCCTCGACGCCTTCACGACGAACCCCGGCGACCTCGACTGGGGCCCGGTCGCGGCTTTCGGCGAGCTCACAGTGCACGAGCGCACGCCCGATGACGAGATCGTCGCCCGCGCCGCCGGCGCCGAGGCCGTGCTCACCAACAAGACGCCGCTGGCCGCCGCCACGCTCGCGTCCTTGCCGGGGCTGCGGTATGTGGGGGTCTTGGCGACGGGCGTGAACGTGGTTGATCTTGCGGCCGCGACCGCCGCCGGGATCACCGTCACCAACGTGCCTGGCTACAGCACGCCGGGGGTGGCCCAGGCGGTGTTCGCGCTGGTGCTCGAGCTCACGAATCAGACCGGCAGACTGTCAGCCAGCGCCCGGGCCGGCCGCTGGCAGGCCTGCGACGACTTCTGCTACTGGGATGGCGAACTCGTGGAGCTCGACGGGCTCACGCTCGGGATCGTGGGCTACGGCGCGATCGGCCGCCGTGTGGCGGACATCGCCCGGGCGCTCGGGATGCGGGTGGTGGCGGCGAGCCGCAGCCGGGCGGCCGGCACGAGCGACGAGGGCGTGGAGTTCGTGTCGCTCGACGACCTGTTCCGCACGGCCGACGTCGTCAGCCTTCACTGCCCGCTCACGCCCGAGACGACGCAGCTCGTGAACGCCGCGCGGCTCGCCTCGATGAAGCCCTCGGCGTATCTCGTGAACACCGCCCGCGGCGGTCTCGTGGACGAGCAGGCGCTGGCCGACGCCCTCGCCGCGGGCCGGCTCGCCGGCGCCGGCCTCGACGTGCTCACGCAGGAGCCGCCCCGCGCCGGCAGCCCGCTCCTGCATGCGCCCAACTGCGTGATCACCCCGCACGTCGCCTGGGCCACCCGCAAGGCCCGGGCCCGCCTGATCGCCGCGGCGGCCGC
>JBIKXY010000322.1:0-3003 GCA_044355515.1 Pirellulales bacterium | reverse complement strand
CGCGAGCGCCGCGGCGAGCATCTCGGCGGTGGTCACCACCGGGATCACGCGGGCCGCCTTGGGATAGGCGACCTGCACCGGCCCGCTGACGATCGTCACCTCGTGGCCGCGGGCCAGCGCCGCCGCTGCCAGGGCCGCCGCCATCCGGCCGCTGGAGGCATTGCTGAGAAATCGCACGTCGTCGATGAAGGCCCGCGTGGGGCCGGCCGTGAGCAGGATCCTTGCCATCGCGATCTCGCCCCCCTCCGCGACACTAGGCCCGGCGCGGCGGCCGCGCCGCCAGCAACTGCTCGATCACGGCCGCGATCTGCTCGGGCTCGGCCATCCGGCCCGTGCCCTCCGTGCGGCAGGAGAGCCAACCGCTCCCGGGCGGGATCACGTGAAATCCGTCGGCCGCGAGCCGGTCTGCGTTCCGCTGCACGGCGGGCTTGGCCCACATCGCCGCGTTCATCGCCGGGGCCACCAACACGGGGCACTCGGCGCACAGCACGAGCGTCGCGAGCAGGTCGGGGGCGGCGCCGGCGGCGGCCTGCGCCAGAAAGTCGGCCGTGGCCGGGGCCACCACCACGAGGTCGGCCCGCGCGGCCAGCTCGATGTGGGCCCCGAGCGGATAGCGGCCGGGGTCGAAGCTCCGCGCGGCCACGGGGCGGCCGGTCAGCGCCGCGAACGTGGCCGCCCCGACGAACTTCCGCGCCTGGCGGGTGAGCACGGCCGTGACCCCGGCTCCGCGCTGCACGAGCATGCTGGCCAGGGCCGCCGCCTTGAAGGCCGCGATCCCGCCGCTCACGCCCAGCACGATCTCACGCTCCGCGACGCTCATCAGCCAGTGAACTCGCGCAGGGAGTCAGCCGCCGTCACTACAGCAGCGTGGGGTCGAAATCCAAGGGGCCGCCGGCCTCGGTCGATTCGCCGGTGATCCGCAGGTTCATCGAGGTGTCGAGGTAGATCCGGTCCTGCTTGATCTCCTCGATCACGATCTGCATCTTGTCGTCGGTGGCGACGTCCACCAGCGGTCGGCCGCCGGCGTTGAGCGCCACCAGCCGCTTCTGGATGAGCGTGGAGAGCTTGAACCGCCCTCCCACCTTGTTGACGATCGCCTCTTCCCGCAGGTCGTCGATCATGCGCTGACTCCTTGATTGGTCGGGGGATTGGATGCCTGGTGTGCGGTGCCCGCGGCCGGGGCGAAGCCTTCGGCCGCGAGGATGCCCCGCACCCGCTCGAGCGCGTCGTCCACGTTTTCGTTGACGACGCGGTGGCGGTAGCGATGGGCCTCCAAAAGCTCCCGGCGGGCCACCTCCAGCCGGCGGGCCATCGCCTCCGGCGACTCGGTGCCGCGGCCGCGAAGCCGCTCGAGCAACTGGTCGGGATGGGACGGCTCGACGAAGATCGTGATCGCCTCGGGATACTTTTGGAGAATGGAGAGTGTACCCTCCACGTCGATCTCCAGCACCACCCACTTTCCGGCGGCCAGCCGGGGGGCCACCTCGTCCACCAGGGTGCCATACCAGTGCTGCCGGCCGTAGACCCGGCAGCATTCGAGAAACTCCCCCGCCTCCCGCCGCCGCTCGAAGGCCGCGGGCGAGAGAAAGTGGTAATCGACCCCCTCCTGCTCCCCTTGGCGGGGGAGCCGGGTGGTGGCCGAAACGCTGGGCACCAGGGCCGGCAACGCCGCCAGCAGCCGCCGCAGGAGCGTGGTCTTGCCCACCCCGGAGGGGCCGGAAATGACGACGAGTTTGCCGGGGCTGGCTGCCATCACGATGTTGTAGCGGAAGGAGCGGGCTCGGAAAATCGCCGCGCTCACTCGAGGTTTTGCACCTGCTCGCGGAGCCGATCCACCAGGGTCTTGACCTCGACCACGGCGTGGGCGATCCCGACGTCGGCGCTCTTGGCCGCCACGGTGTTCGCCTCCCGGGCCAGTTCCTGGGCGAGAAAGTCGAGCTGCCGGCCGGTCGAGTCCTCGGCCAGCAGGGCCCGGAACTGCCCCAGATGGCTCTCCAGCCGGACCAACTCCTCGGCGATGTCGGTCCGGTCGGCGAGCAGGGCCACCTCGCGGGCGAAGTCGGCCTCGGTGAGCGTCACGCCCCGTTCCACGAGCAGCGTGGCGATTCTTTCCTGGAGCCGCTCCCGGTGCCGGGCGACCGCCTGCGGCACCCGCTCCCGGATCGCCGCCACCAGCCGGCCGATCTCGGCGCACCCGGCCAGCATGTCGTCGGCCAGCGACCGCCCCTCGGCCCGCCGCATCCCGTCGAGCGATTCGAGCGCCGTGCGCAGCGCCTCGGCCACCAGCGGCCAGGCGGCCTCGACCGCGGCGGAGTCGGCCGCGGCCTCGCTGGTCACCCCCGGCAGACCGAGCAACGCATCGACCGTGCGCGGCACCGCCAGACCATGGCTCGCGCAGAAGTCCTCGAGCTCGTCGAGGTAGGCGGCGAGCTGGCCGCGGTCGATCCGCCGCGGGGCCACCGCGGCCGCCCCGGCGAGCTCCAGCCCCATGTGGATCGTGCCCCGCCGGACGCGGCGGCGGACGACCTCCTCGGCGCGGGGCTCCAGGCCCACGAGCCCCTCGCGGGCCCGGAGCGAAAACTTGAAGGCCCGATTGTTGACGCTCCGCAGCTCGACCCGGCAGCTGCTGTCGCCTGCCGAGGCCACGCCCTCGCCGCAGCCGGTCATGCTCGTGGGCATGGTTACTCGGCCGCAGGCCCGGCGGGGTCTGTCTCGGCCGAGGAGGCCGCTGCCTCCGGGGCGGCCGACTTCGCCTCCGGCTCCGCCGCTGCCTCCGGGGCAGCCGACTTCGCCTCCGGCTCCGCCGACGCGGCCGGCTCCGCCTCACCGGCAGCGGGCTTCGTCTCCGGCTCGGCGGGCTTCGTCTCCGGCTCGGCCGGCTCCATGGCCGTGTCGGCTGCGTCGCCAGCGGCCGACGCGGCGGTTCCGGCGGCGCCGCCGAGCGTGGGCGCCAGGCGGGTCCGCGAGGTTCCCAGCACGTTCACCGCCAGGATGCAGAGCAGG
>JBIKXY010000321.1:0-3016 GCA_044355515.1 Pirellulales bacterium | reverse complement strand
CCCACGCACATCCGCGAAGGAGCCTCTTTCCAGCGGCGGAGTGCCGCTTGCGCTCGTGGGTCACCGGATGGAATCCGCCGAGGGAAAGGGTAGGCTACCCAAGCCGCGAGGAGAGTCCGGATTCGACGGGAGCAGGGCACGGGAGCCGTCGCAACGGAGCGCATGCATGGCTGACCCCGCGACCGCGACCGTGGCCGTGGCCGTGGCCGTGGCCGCGTCACCGGCGCTGCTGGTGTTCGTTTCGATGTTCGCCGCCGCGCCCGACGGGGGCATTCAGGCGTTTCGCCTCGATCCCTTGTCGGGGGCGCTCACGCCCTTGGCCGCCCGGCAGGAACTCCCCCATTCGTTCTTCCTGACGCCGTCCTGCGATCGGCGGCACGTCTACGCCCTCTCGGCGGGAACCTTCGGCGACGCCGCGACCGAGGAGGTGACGGCCTGGCGAATCGTCGGCCGCGACGGCGGGCTTGAACTCGTGGGCCGCACCCCGGCGGGAGGAGCCGCGACCTGCTTCGTCGCGACCGCTGCCGGCGGTCGCACGCTCCTGCTCGCGCACTACGATGGCGGCACCGTCGCCACGCTGAACATTGCCGCGGACGGCCGGCTTGCCGGTCCGCCGGAACCGGTGCCCCACGCATGCAACGGCTCGGCCGCCGTGCCGGAGCGGCAGGGGGCGCCACACCCACACTCGCTCGTGCCCGCACCGACGGCCGCCGGAAGGCCGCGGTTCGCCTACGCGGCCGACCTCGGCTGCGATGCGATCTTCTGTTATCGGCTCGACCCGGTGTCGGGCCGGCTCTCGGCCGCCGATCCGCCGCTGGTGAAGACGCCCGCCGGCGCCGGGCCGCGGCACCTCACTTTTTCCCCCGCCGGGCGGCGGCTCTATGCCATCAACGAGCTCGCCAACACGGTGGGCGTGTACGACTTCGACGACGACTCCGGAAGGCTCACGGAGCGGCAGATGATCTCCACGCTGCCTGAGGGTTTCGCCGGCACGAGCAAGACGGCCGACGTGCGGGTCACCCCCGACGGCCGGTTTCTCTACGGCACGAACCGCGGCCACGACAGCCTCGCCGCCTACGCGATCGCCGCCGACGGCCGGCTCAGGCTCATCGACATCGTGCCGAGCCGGGGCAGGGGGCCGCAGAACATCGCGATCTCGCCCGACGGCGGGCTGCTCGTCTGCGGCAACATGCCGGGCGATTCGGTCGCCGTGTTTCGGATCGACCGGGCGACGGGCCGCCTGACGCCGCTGGGCGATCCGCTTCGAGTCACATCGCCGTCGTCGATCGCGATCGTCGGCCCGGCAGCCGCTGGCGGTCAGGCCGACTGACACACGCTCCGCTGGCCGCCCAGGCCGGTGATCGCCAGTTCCACCACGTCTCCGGCCGCGAGGTATTCCGGCGGCTTCTGCCCCATCCCGACGCCCGGCGGCGTGCCCGTCACGATCACGTCGCCGGCCTCGAGGCGGAGGAACTGCGAGAGATAGTGGACGACGTGGAGCACGTCGAAGATCATCGTCGCCGTGGTGCCGTCCTGCCGGCGGCGGCCGTTGACGTCGAGCGTGAGGGAGAGGTTCTGCGGGTCGGCCACCTCGTCGGCCGTCACCAGCCACGGGCCGAGCGGCAGGAAGTTGGGAGACGACTTTCCCTTGCTCCACTGGCCGCCCCGTTCGATTTGGAAGGCCCGCTCGGAGACGTCGTTGGCCACGCAGTAGCCGGCGATGTGGTCGCGGGCGGCCTCCTTCGAGGCGAGCAGATGGGCGTCGCGGCCGATGACGACGCCGAGTTCCACCTCCCAGTCGGTCTTTTCGCTGCCGCGGGGAATCAGGATCGGGTCGTGCGGGCCGCAGACGGCGCTTGTCGCCTTCATGAACAGGATCGGCTCGGTCGGGATGGCCGCGCCGGTCTCCTTGGCGTGGTCGGAGTAGTTGAGGCCGATCGCGAACACGTTGCGGGGGCGGGCCACCGGCGGGCCGATCCGCGCGCCGGCCGGGGCGGGGGGCAGCGCGGCAAGGTTGGCCGTCAGATCGCGAAGCCGGTCGAGGCCGCCGCCGGCGAAGAAGGCGTGGTCGTAGTCGGCGACGTGGGCCGAGCAGTCCTTGATCGTGCCGTCGGGGGCGACGAGCCCCGGCTTCTCGGCGCCGCGGTCTCCGAAACGAACGAGCTTCATGGGCAATCCTTTTTTCGCATGATCTTCCTGGCTGACATGTCGTGGACTATAGGGTTTCGCGACTCGAAAAAAAACGCGTGCGGCTGCGGCCGCGGTCACTCCTCGAAGGGATGCAGCGGGCGGCGGCGATGGCGATAGGCCAGTCGGGAGGGGTCGGCCGACGTGACCCCCGGCGTATCGACCCGGACGAAGCTCGGGCAGACCTCCGCGTAGGCCGCCACCGGCGCATGCACGCCCTTGGCGACCAGATGGGTGAAGGAGCCGGGGTCGAGGCCCGCGTGGCGGAGCTGGCCGAGACTGAAGGGAGCCATCCGCGCCGTCGTCGCCATGACCGTGAGGCCCGATTCGTGGCCGAGCACGGCGGTGAGCCCCTGGTCGAACGACGTCCAGCCGCCGTGCCGCGGCCGGGACTCCGTGAACCGGCCGTCGCTGATCGCCCACACCAGCCAGCGGCCGGTGACCGGTCCGGCATCGGCCATGCCGGCCCAGTCGGGGCTCTTGCCCCCCACGGCAAGGTCGAGCGTCGCTTCCGGGCCCGCCCCGGCCGCCAGCCGCGCAGCCTCGGGGTCGCAGAGGCAGACGAAGCCCCCGGCGATCCCGCGGCGGAGAAGCGCGTGGGCGAGTGCGGTGCCGTCGGCCGGCGAGCCGCCGCCGACATTGTCGCCCATGTCGAGCAGGCAGATCGGCCCCGGCAGCGTGGCGGCCCGGTCGAGGGCCTTGCGGGCGTCGAGCAGTTCGGGCACGAACGTGCCGCGGGCGGTCCACAGGCCCGCGCCGAGCGCGTCGGCATGCCGTGCGGCCGCCGCGGCGTCGGCGTGGGTGACCACGATCGCCGCCGAGCCCATCT
>JBIKXY010000320.1:0-3017 GCA_044355515.1 Pirellulales bacterium | reverse complement strand
GGGGTGGCCGGTCCCCGGAGCCGGCCTTGCTGGCAAGCGCAGGCAGGATGCCGAAGCGCAGCCAGCATGGAGCGACCGGAGGGCAGGATGCCCGTAGGGAGCGTCCGGGCGACGGGGACCGGCCACCCCGAGCCTGCGTCACCCACGACGCACGCCATGAGCGTGCCTCACCCGCGGCGGAAGCCGCCGTTGACCGGCACCACCTGGCCCGTCACGAAGCCCGCGGCCGGCGACACGAGCCACCGCACCACGCCCGCCACGTCCTCCGGCGTGCCCCAGCGGCGGAGCATGCTCTCTCGCACCGCCCGCCGTTGCCACTGCTCGCTCGCCTGCTCGCCCCAGGCCGTCTTGATCCAGCCGGGGGCCACGCAGTTGGCCCGCACCTCTGGTCCCAACGACCGCGCCAGGCTCCGCGTGAACGCCATCACGGCCCCTTTGGCGGCGGCGAACAGCTCGCCGCTGTCGCCCTCCATGCCGACGGCTGCCTGATCCCAGCCGCAGGTGATCACCACACCGCGGCCGCGATCCTTCATCCACCGGCCCAGGGCCCGAGCCACGAGCATCGTCCCCGTGACATCCACCTGCAAGAGTTCGGCCAGCTTTCGCTCGAAGGGCCATTTGGCCGGCTCGCGGGTGAGCAGATCGGCGCCCGCGAAGAGTACCACCGTGTCGATCTCCGGCAGTGCCGCGGTCACCTCCGCAGCGAGGCCCGCCGCGGCATCGGGCTCTGCCAAGTCGGTGAGGAACGTGCCCGCATACAGCCCCTGGGCTCCGAGCAGGCCGGCCACCTCCGCGGCCCCGGCGGCGGAGCGGCCCTGGATCGCCACGCGGGCGCCCGCGGCGGCGAGCTCGAGCGCGATCACCCGACCGATGCCGCGGGTGCCCCCGGTAACCAGCGCCGTGCGGCCGACGAGCTCGCGCGGCGCCGGGTGCCGACCTGAAGGCGATGCTTCCGCCGGGCCGTCGCTCATTCTGCTGGCCCCGTCACCAGCGGCAGCTCGTAGCAGGCGGCCTCCTCGGCGTTTCGCACGAGCAGCCGGTCGCCGGAGATCGCCGGATTGTTCCAGGTCTGACCGACGAGGGCGGCGAACCGGGCCCGCTCGACGTGCCGCTCGGGCGAACACTCGACGAGCACCACCTCGCCGCTCTCCGCCTGCACGACGAGCAAGTCGCCGACCCGCAGCACCTGCCCCTGGCCGTAGCGGCCCTTCTTCCAGCGGCGCTTGCCGTCCTCGAGGCGGACGCACTCCAGGATCCCGTCGGAGAGGCCGTAGGCATGCCCGGCGTGGATCACGACGTTGGTGAACTTCGTCTTGAGCAGCCCCGGCTGCCGCCAGGCGGCCGCGAATGCCGGCGGCTCCGCGGCCGGCGGCGTGGCAAAGACCGCCGCCCCGATGCCATAGCCTTTGGAGATGAAGATCCGGCGGCCGTCGAGCACCCGGGCCTGGGAGCAGGTGGCGTCGGAGTTGGAGTGGCCGGGCCAATCAAAGCCCCAGCGCTCCGCACCGTCGGCCGGGTCGTAGCCGACCACCCGCGACTCGTTCACCGCGAGCAGCACCTCGCGGCCTGCGACGGTCGCGAGCTCGGGGGTGACATAGCTGATCTGGTCGCTGCCGGCCGTCCACCGCCGCTCGCCCGTCTGGCGGTCATAGGCCGCAAGCGACACGGCCCCCCGGCCATCGGCTCCGGGCTTCAAGAGCGGCCCGCCCCCCGGCACGATCACGAGCGACTCGGTCACCAGCGGCGATCCGGCCCGGCCCCAGGTCACGGCCACCGCGTGGGCTGCGGCGTCGATCCCCAGATCGGCGAGGATATTTTTCTTCCAGGCGACCTTGCCGCTCGCGCCCTCGATCGCGTGCAGCCAGCCGGTGGCGCCGGTCGAATACACGACGCCGTCGCGGATCGTGGGTGTGGACCGCGGGCCCACGCCCCCGAGCACGGTCTCGTGCCGGGCCCGCACGGCGACCGCCCAGGCAGGCTCGCCCGTCGCCACCGAGCGGCAGGAGACGACCTCCTCGTCGCCCCGCTGCTCGAGCGTGACGGCATGGTCGCCGCAGACGGCGAAGCCGCTCCAGCCGGCGCCGATCGGCTGCCGCCAGACGAGCCGTGGCGGCCGCGCCGTCCAGTCGGGATCGAGGGCCGGAGTCTCTACCGCCGCCGAGCCGGTCGGCCCGAGAAACCGCGGGAAGTCGTCGGGCGTCGGCGCCCAAGAGCCGGTCGCGGCGAGGTCTGCCGCGACCTGCGGCAAAAGCCGATCGCGGGCGGGCAGCCACCGCGGCCGCAGTTCGGGCACGAGGTCGCCGCTGACCCGCTCGATGCGGAAGCTCGCCACGGCCACCAGCACGGCGGTCACGAGCCCGTAGCCGAGGAGCCGCTTGAGCCACGCCTGATGCCCGCTCTCCCGCAGGAACCAAAGCAGGAGCGACACCAGCGCCGCGAAGCAGAGGATCAGGGTGATGATGTTCCGCACCGCCTGATCGACGATGCTGCCCACCACGGCTTCGAGCAACCCCGACCGCACGAGCACCGTGGCGGCGAGCAGCGAGGCGACGCTCACGAGCACGCGGCGCGGAGGCCAGAGCGAGCGGGGAGCGGGGGGGGCAGCAGGCGAGCGGGAGCGGGGCATGGGGCCTTCCGGATGACAAAAGGGCCATTATTGCCGCCCTTCCGAGGCACGACTACACTCGACGTGCCCAGCCGCCAATCGCCCGCCCAGGGATCATCGCGCATGCTCGCCAAACCCGCTTCCGAGCCGTCCGCGAGCCGCGGCCGCGCCGGGGGCGACGCCGCTCCCGGGCCCTCCACCGCGGCCGTTCACGCCGGCGAGGCCCGCCAGAAACCTGGCTCGTCGATCACCGACCCGATCTTCGCGGCGAGCACCTACACCTTTGCCGACACCGCCGCGGTGATCGACTACCTGGAGCAGGATCAGCCCCGCGAGGAATACGGCCGCTACGGCAATCCGGGCGAGCGGGTGGTCGAGCGGAAACTGGCCGAACTCGAGGGAGCCGAGGCGG
>JBIKXY010000111.1:0-9529 GCA_044355515.1 Pirellulales bacterium | reverse complement strand
TCGAGCTTGCCCACGGGGATCGTGAAGTGCTGCCAGGCGCCGAAAAAGTCGGCGAACCGGAGATCGACGGCCTTGACTTCCTTCTCGCGACACATCGCGAGCACTTCACGGGGCTTCATCGGGGGGGCGCTCCTGGAGGAGCCCCCATGATACGTCGACTCAGTCGAGCGTCGCCCGCCAGCCGGTGGTTTCTCGCAGCCGCAGCCGGCCGGCGAGGATCGAGCCCTGCAGGCGGATCTCGTCGCCGGCGGTCTCGTATGTGCCCGCATCCACCCGGCGGGCGAAGCCGCGATTGCCGGAGACCTCGCCGGCGAGGGTGTCGAGCCAGGCGAGCCGGTGCGGCGGCAGTGGCAGGGCGTCTACCGGGCCGCCCCCCGCTACCGGGATCGCCGCCAGCCGCCAGGTGCGGCAGGCCTCCGGCTCCTCGAGCAGGAGGTCGTAATGCCGCCCGGCCGGGTCGTCCGGGTGGCCCGTGTGCTCGAGAAGGACGAACCGTGGCATGGCGAGGGGATCGCGAAAGTGCCTACACGATCTCGTAGGCCTGCTCCTGGTGCTCGGCCAGGTCGAGGCCGCCCCGCTCCACCTCGAGCGGCACCCGCATCCCCACGAGCTTGTCGGCGAGGAAGAAGGCCGCGGCCGAGACGACGCCGCTCCAGGCAATCGTGACAAGCACGCTCTTGGCCTGGGCCCAGACCTGGCTGCCCACGGTCATGCCATCCGCGAGGCCAGAACCGCCGAACTGCGTGGCCGCGAAGACTCCGGTCAGGAGCGCGCCGACGATGCCCCCCACGCCGTGCACGCCGAACACGTCGAGCGAGTCGTCGTAGCCGAAGCGGTGCTTGACGGTCGTGGCGAAGTAGTAGCCCGCCAGGGCCGAGGCCGCGCCGATCGCCACGGCTCCCAGCGGACCGGCCGTGCCGCTGGCCGGCGTGATCGCGACCAGACCCGCGACGGCGCCAGTCGCCACGCCGAGCGCCGAGGCCTTGCCATGGGCGACCATTTCGATCGCCATCCAGACGACCGTGGCGGTGGCCGCCGCGATGTGGGTGACGAGCAGGGCCATCGCGGCGGTGCCGTTGGCGGCCAGGGCGCTACCGGCGTTGAAGCCGAACCAGCCCACCCACAGCATCCCCGCTCCGATCACGGCGAAGGGCAGGTTGTGGGGCCGCATCACCTCCTTGGGATAGCCGCTGCGGCGGCCGAGCAAGAGGCAGGTGACGAGGCCTGCGATGCCGGCATTCACGTGCACGACCGTGCCGCCGGCGAAGTCGAGCACGCCCCAGCCGTGAAACAGCGATCCTTCACCCGCCCAGGCCATGTGGCAGATCGGCAGGTAGGAGAAGGTGAACCAGAGGATCGAGAACAGGAGCATCCCCTTGAACCGCATCCGCTCCGCGAACGCGCCCACGATCAGGGCCGGCGTGATGATCGCGAAGGTCATCTGGAAGGCGGCGAACAGCGACTCGGGGATCGTGCCCGAAACGGCATCGACCGCGATTCCCTTGAGAAATGCCTTGTCGAGATTGCCGATCGCCCACTGCTGGGCCCCGCCGTTGCCGAAGGCGAGGCTGTAGCCGTAGGCCACCCAGAGCAGCGTCATCACCCCGGTCAGGGCGAAGCACTGCACGAACACCGAGAGCACGTTCTTGGAGCGGACCAAGCCGCCGTAGAAGAGCGCGAGGCCCGGCAGCGTCATGAGCAGCACCAGCGCCGTGGCGACAATCATCCAGGCGGTGTCGGCTCCGTTGATGACGGCGGTCGCTTCGGCCATGGGGCGAAATCTCCTCAGGGGTTGTGCCGCGGGGCGGCGGGTGATTCTTTTGGGACAGGAGCGTGAGAAAAAACTCAGTAGTCGTCGCCGTCGCCCGCTTCGGCCGCGGCCTCACCGCCGAGGGCCAGCGGCTTCGGCTTGTGGCGGACGGCCCGGCGGGCGTTCTCGTCGCGGAGCCGCTCGATCGCGGTCTCGAGGCTCATCGCGCCCAAGTCACCATCGAGCCGGTCGCGGAGGCTGATGGTGCCGGCCGCCTCGTCCCGCGGGCCGCACACGGCCATCATCGGGATCAGGTCGAGCTGCGCCGTGCGGATCTTGGCCCCGAGTTTTTCCGCGGCCAGGTCGACCCCCACCCGCAGGCCCGCTGCCTCGAGCTTCGCCTTCACGGCCTCGGCGTAAGCCGCGCTCTTCTCGCTCACGGGGATCACCCGCACCTGCTCGGGCGCGAGCCACAGGGGAAACGCCCCGGCGAAGTGCTCGATCAACACGCCTACGAACCGCTCCATGCTCCCCAAGGGCGCCCGGTGGATCATCACGGGGCGGTGCTTGGCGTTGTCGGCCCCGATGTATTCGAGGTCGAACCGCTCGGCGCTCGGCAGGTTGTAATCGAGCTGCACGGTGCCGAGCTGCCACTCCCGGCCGAGCGAGTCGTTGACCACGAAGTCGATCTTGGGGCCGTAGAAGGCCGCCTCGCCCGGTTCGGGCTCGCAGCCCGGGAGGTTCATCCGCCGGGCCACGCGTTCGATGGCCGCCTCGGCCTCGTTCCACCGCTCGGGCGGGCCCACATATTTGTCGCTCGCGGGATCGCGGAACCCGAGCCGGACGCGGAAGTTCTCGAAGGCCAGGCTTTCGAGGACCTTGAGCGTGAAGGCGATGCAGCCCTCGACCTCCTCCTCGACCTGCTCGGGCGTGCAGAAGATGTGGGCGTCGTCCTGGGTGAACCCGCGGACCCGCGTCATCCCTCCGAGCTCGCCCGACTGCTCGTAGCGGTAGACGGTGCCGAACTCGGCCAACCGCAGCGGCAGATCCTTGTAGCTGTGGGGCCGGGCCTTGTAGATCATCGTGTGGTGCGGGCAGTTCATCGGCTTCAAGAGATACTGCTCGTCGTCGCTCATCGCGATCGGCTTGAACTGGCTGTCGGCGTAGTAGGGATAGTGGCCGGAGATCTTGTAGAGCTCGACCTTGCCGATGTGGGGCGTGTAGACCGGCTCGTAGCCCCGGGCGGCGAGCTCGTCGCGGACGAAACTCTCGAGCGTGGCCCGGAGCCGCGCCCCCTTGGGCATCCAGAGCACGAGCCCCGAGCCGACCAAGGGGCTCGTGGTGAACAGATCGAGCTGCTTGCCGAGCACGCGATGGTCGCGGCGACGGGCTTCCTCGAGCGCCGCCAGATGCGCGTCGAGCTCCTCCTGGGTGAACCAGGCGGTGCCGTAGAGCCGCTGCAGCTGGGCGTTGTTCGCGTCGCCCTTCCAGTAGGCGCCGGCGATGTTCGTGAGCTTGAAGGCGCCGATGCACTTCGGGCTCGGCACGTGCGGCCCGCGGCAGAGATCGACGAACTCCCCCTGGCGATAGAAGGAGAGCGACGGGTGGTCGGCCAGGCCCGTCTCGATGTGCTCGGCCTTGAGGGGCTGGTTCAGACCGCGGATGATCTCGACGGCCTTCTCGCGCGAGACCTCGACCCGCTCGAAGGCCTCGTCGGCCTCGATGATCCGTTTCATCTCCGCCTCGATCGCCGGCAGGTCCTCGTCGGTGATCGGCCGGGCCGCCCGCATGTCGTAGTAGAAGCCGTGCCCGACCGTGGGGCCGAAGGCGAGCTCCACCCCGTCGAACAGCCGCATCACCGCCCGGGCCATCACGTGGGCCGCCGAGTGCCGCATCACGGGAAGCGCGCGGGCGTCGCCCGCAAAGAGCGGCTCGACCGTGGCCGTGCCCTCGACAGGCAGCGGCGCATCGAGCCCCACGACCCTCCCGTCGAGCAGGGCGGCGACGGGGGCTTTTGTGCCCCGTTTTCCGCCGTTCGTGGCGGCGTCGCCGATGCAGTCGGCCACCCGGGCGGTGGCTGGGAGGGCGCGGGTCGAACCGTCGGGAAGGCGGACAGAGGGCATGGTAGCAGTTGGAAAGCCGAGGAAGCTCCCACGGGATTTCGCGGGAAAACCGCAGGGTATCCGCCGCCGCGGCCGGTCCGCAAGCCACGTTCGCCGCCGGTGGCGCCGCCCACGTCGCCTGCCTGACTGGCCGCGTGTGACGTGCGACCCTCGCGCTGCCGACGGTTCGGGTGATGACCTCGGTTCGCAAGCGCACCGGCTCGGCACGCTCGCGGCCGAAGGTTCGGTTTCTCGATCGCCCACGTCTTGCAGCCCGACACGCTCGGCCTACGAGCCGGCCGCAGCGGCATCCAGTCGTGGGGAACCCTCGCTCGCCAACTCCGGCACCGCCCCCGCCCACTGGGCGGTCGCCTTCACATCGAGTCGCCGTTGTTCGGGCAGCGGGTGGAGCGCCCCGGCAATGATCGCGGCCAGCTCGGGGTCGGCAGCCGCCCAGCCGTCTCCCAGGGGGGGCGGCCAGGATGCCTTGGCGGCCGCCATGGCCACGAGATCCTCGTCATCGAACAACGGGCGGCCCGCAAGCAGTTCGGCGGCGAGACATCCCCAGGCATACCAGTCGGCCGCCGGACCCGCCTCCCCGGCCGCCAGTTGCTCGGGAGGCATGTATCTCGGGGTCCCGCTCCAAGAGCCACGCGAATCGTCCCCGAGCATCCGGGCAAGCCCGAAGTCGACGAGCTTCACACGTCCCGCGTCATTCACGATCACATTCGACGGCTTGATGTCGAGGTGCACGATCCCCCGCCCGTGGGCGTGGGCCAGGCTGGCGGCGATCTGGCCGAGCAGCCGGCGGGTTGCAGCGGGCGGCAGCGGGCCCCGCGCCGCGATGATCCGGCGGAGATCGGATCCGGGGCAGAGTTCCATGATCAAAAACAGCGTCCGGCAATCGACGAACAAGTCCGCGACGCCGGCAATGCCCGGGTGTCGCAGGCCGCCGAGCACTGCCGCTTCCTGCCGGAACCGCTCCACCGCCCGGGGATCGTCGGCCAGCCCGTGCCGGAGCATCTTGACGGCGACCTGGTCCCCGCCGGCGATCATCCGGGCCTCGTACACGACGCCCATGCCCCCGCGGCCGAGGCAGCGAATCAGGCGACAGGGGCCGACCTGCTTGCCGCACAGGCCGTCGAAATCGCGTTCGCCGAGCCGGTCGCCGACGACCTGGGCCAGGGCGGGCTCCAACTCGGGGAACTCGGTCCGCAACTGGGCGAAGGCGGCCGCGGGCAGCACCAACAGATCGGTCTCCTCGACGGCCAGCACGTGGGCCGTGCAAGGCCGACCGGTGAGCAACCCGATCTCCCCGACCACGCTGCCGGGGAGGGCCTCGTCGATCCGGCGGCGCCTGCCCGAGGCATCCTCCAGTTCGATCGCCAGCCGGCCGCGGAGCACGAGCTGCAAGCCCGGACAGGCCGCCGCCTGGACGAGCACCGCCGTCCCGGCAGGCACGGTGGAGCGCTCCAGCCGCCCTGCCAGCGCGGCAATCGACGCCGGCTGCAGGAAGGCGAACGTGGGGCAGGCGGCCACCGCCCGGAGGATCGTCGCCTGCCCGGTGCGGGCGGCCTCGGCGTTGCCGGCCGGCGGCAGTTCTTGCCGCAGTTCCTCGGCGACCAGGCGGAGCTCGGCCTCGACCGCGGACCGCAGGTCGGCGGCCACGCCCCGGAGCAGTTCCTCGATGGCGGGCGGGCGGCCGGCCCGCCACTCGGCCTCATAGCGATCGCAGATGCCGTCGATCTCGGCCGTGCGGCCGACCAGGGGGGTGTCTGGCCCGGCGGATCGGAAGTCGGTCATGGCTCCGACCCCTCCGCTTCCAACCACAGTTCGCGGATCCGGGCGAGCTTCCGCTCGATCGTCCGGGGCACGACGCCGACCGCGGCGGCGATCTCCTCGACGGATTGCCCTTCGAGCCGCATCAGCGCCACGCTGCGGAGCAGCGGCTCCGGCAGCCGCTCGATCAGCCAGCTGCCCAGCTCGCGGGCATCCGCCTCGGCCTCGAGGTCGCCCCCGCCCGGCGCGGCGGCCAGCCCGGGCCCGTCGGCCGCGAACACCGACTCGCCCCGCTCCCGCCCGCCGCCCCGCTTCCGGCTCGTCAGCCGACGCAGCTGGCGGATCGCCTTCCGCGACGTGATCACCGCGATCACCGCCCACAGGTCGCCGCGGCTGGTGAGCCGCTCGAATCGGTCCGCGGCGATGCCGGCGAAGAAACTCTGCATCGCGCTGAGCGCGACATCCTCTTCGTCCTGCTCCCGGCGGCGGGCGGTGCCGAGCCGGCGGCCGGCGAGCCGGACGGCCCGCCCGAAGTACTGGTTGAAGATCCGGGCCTGCGCCTGCGGCGACTGCCGGCGCAGGGCCCCGATCCAGCACGTGACGGCATCCGTCTGCTCGCCCATCGCTCCTGGTCCCCGGGGGCCGGAGGCTCCGCCGCAGTCACGCCCGCGGAAAGCAGCCCGGATCATAAACCGCGGCCCGCGGTCGATGGTGTCGGGAGTTCGCCCCGGCCTGGCGGGGGAAGGCTCCTGGAGGGCCTTCCGCCGTTCGCGGCGGCTCAGTAGCCCGCCGACTCCAGCCCTGGCTCGGGCTGCCAGAGGTAGAGGAAGTGCGGCAGGCTGGCCCGATCCAGGCCGGGAATGCTCAGGGGCAGGGAGGCCACGGCCACCGGGGTGTTGGGCGTGATGTCGAACTCGGTCAGGGCCCGGTCGTTGCCCCGCCGAAACATCACCACGCGACTCTGGCTGCCCAGCCCCCCCAGCGCCCGGGCCCGGTCGATCGCGTCGTCGAGATAGGCCACGTCGTCGATGAAGCCGCGATCCCGGGCGGCGGTCGCGGTGAACACCCGGCCGTCGAGATTCGTCCGCTCGACGCCGGGCCGCGACTCGACGACCGCGTCGATGAACCGCCCGTGAAGCTCGGTCGCGATCGCCTTGAGGATCGCCCGGCCATCGGCCGAGAGGCGGGCGACCGGCGAGCCGAGATCGATGTGATCGCCCGCCCGCACCGGCGTCGCCTCCACGTTCTGCTGCTCCATCGTGTCGGCGAGATTGTAGATGTTGATGATCACGCCCACGCCCCCCACGACCGACGTGGGGTGGGCCGTGATCGCGTCGCAGGCGGTGGCCAGGTAGTAGGCCCCGCCCGCCCCGACGTCGAGGATCGAGGCGATCACGGGCTTGCCGGCCTGGGCCCGGAACTGCGTCAGCTGGTGCCGCATCATATCGCTGGCGGTCACGCTCCCCCCGGGGCTGTTGATCCGGAGCACGACCGCCCGCACGTTCGGATCCCGGCCCGCGGCCATCAGCTTCTCGTGAAACAGGGCGACCGGGTTCTCGCCCGCCGATCCCAGCCCCTGGAAGTTGCGATTCAACAGCATCCCGTCGATGTCGATGATCGCGACCTTGCCGCACTCGCAGGGATGGCCCGCCACCACCCGCTGGTGAACGGGGCACGACGAGTGGTCGGGGGGCAGCCTGGTCGTCACGTCGCCGACCATGTTCACCCGGATCCCGTGGTGGCAGCCTGCTGCCAGGACGATGCACGAGGCCCACGCGGCCAGGCAGCGTCGGGACCGGAAGGTCCGCCGATGGTCGCCCGACCGCCGTGTCGAATCGCTCGTCATCGGGCCACCAGCGGGGGGCGAAGGGGCGGAGAAAGCGACGCCCCGGACGCTGTCTGGATCGGCACCCGCCAGACGATGCCTTGAGGGCCGATGGCCGGCGCGAGTCAGCGGCCACTGCCGCCGCCAGACACTGCCCCGCGGCCCCGCGAGCCTGCGCAAGCCGGGCAGCATGGGGTCGGCGGCTGCGGGGCCCGGGACTACGCCGCTTGCCCCGCCGCACCAGGCCGCCCGGTGTGACTCCCGCTTCCGATCGAGGATTCGAAGTGCAGAAACGCGAACCAGAACACCAGCCCGTTGAGCAGATGCCAGACCCCGTGGCCGGTGAGGATGTGATTGCCGCGAATGCAGAGGTGGCCCGTGATGTCGGCCCACCAAAACGCCCAGGCGACGGCGAAGGTGCCCACCATCGCCCAGGCCCAGGGGCCGAGCTTCCGATCAAGGATCCCGCGGACGATCACGAGCACCACGATCAGCGCGAACGACGGCGTCGCGAACACCGCCGAGACCGCCGAGAGGCCGGTCAGCACGAGGCTCAAGAGCACGACCACGGCGATGGTCGCGCCGGTTCCGATCCAGGGGGTGGCCCGATACTGCTGGAGCGCCGCGAGCGTGAGGATGAACAGGAACATCCCGCTCAGGTCGAGCGTCTCGCCGAGCACCGTGTTGCTGGCGTGGAAATAGGCCGACGCCAGCCCGGTCCAGATCGCGGCCAGTCCCAGGAGCCGCTCCAGGGGCCGACGGGCCACCGCGGTGATGCGGACTCCGGCGAGCAGCGGCCCGATGTTGGTCCAGGTGTCAGCCGGATGCGCGATCGGCCCGGGCAGCGTCTGCTCGCAGAACTGCATCCGGGCCGGCTCCAAGAGGAATGACAGATCCATCAGCTGCTCCACGGGGTTGTCGCGGCCGGCTCTCTGTCGCGACCGCTGTGCCAGCATCCTAACGCGGCCCGGCGGCCACGAAAAAAGCCGGCCGCGAAGAGCCGATATGCTGATTGCAAAAGGTCCCGCCCGGTCCCGCCGCGGCGGTCGCCCGGGCCGCGGGACCGCCGGGCAGCCGCACCACGAGCGATCATGGCAGGGCCAGAGGCCGACGACAGCGACGGCGTGCTCGTGGTGGCGACGACGCTCGTCGTGCCGCCGGAGGAACACCGCCAACTCGAGAGCCTGCTGGCCCCCGACGAGCGGCTGCGGGCCGAGCGGATGGTGGCCGGCGTCCGGGAGCGGTTCGTGGTGGGCCGGGCCCGGCTCCGGCTGGTGCTCGGCCGGCTGCTCGAGACCCCTCCGGAGGAACTCGAGTTTCGCTCCGGCCGCTGGGGAAAGCCGGATCTCGCCTGCGCGGCCCCGCGGCCCCTGCACTTCAATCTCACGCACTCGGGGAACCGCGGCCTCGTCGCCCTCTGCCGCGGGCAGCCGGTCGGGATCGATCTGGAGTTCCACACCGCCGCATTCACGCCCGAGTGGGCGGCACGGATGGCGGCTTCGATCCTCGCCGCCGACGAACGTGCCGCCTGGCGGCTGTTGGCGGAACCCGATCGGCCCCGGGCGTTGCTCGACACCTGGGTCGTGAAGGAGGCGGTCTTCAAGGCGCTCGGCTGCGGCCTCGCCGGCGGCCTCACGCGGCTGTCATTGCCCTGCGACCGGCGGCGGCTGAGGGAAACCCTGGCCGGGGCGAGCCCGATTCAGCTCTCCGCGACCCTCGGCGGGGCCGAGCCGGCGACGACGCTCTCGGCCCGGCTCATCGACGTCGGCGGCGATGCCCATGCGGCGCTGGCCACGATCGGGCCGCCGACGCGGGTGACGTTCAGCTCCTTCGAGACCTTCATGGCCGGCGGCGGCGAGCCCGCGGCGGACGCTTGAGCCGGGCTAGCCGGACGCGAAGCCGGCGGCCCCGTGGCCCGGCGCCGGCCGGTCGGGGACCACTTCCCGTTCGATCCGGCCGTCTCGCAGAAACACGACCCGCCCGGCCCGGGCCGCCACCTCGTCGCTGTGGGTGATCACGATCAGGGTCATGCCGTGATCCCGATGGAGCGTGGCGAACAGGTCGAGCACCTGC
>JBIKXY010000110.1:0-9531 GCA_044355515.1 Pirellulales bacterium | reverse complement strand
GTGGCACCACGCGACGACACGGGATTCAGCACGATGGCTCCAGCATGCTCCTCGGCCACCGTGCCGCTGGACACGTTCGCGCCGACGAGGGCGTGATACGACGTGGCGCCACAGGCCGTGCCGCTGCAACTCACGTCAGTGGCCGTGACCGAGGTCCTGACGCCGCCAGCGTAGACGGTCGTGCTCACGTGAAAGAGACCGCCACCACTCGGGCACCGAAGCAGGGGCATGACCAGATGGGCCGCGTGCGGCGCTGCACAATCCGGGCCGGCCCATGCTCCCCCCGCCGTCGCACCAGGCGTGGTGCCGACGGAAAAGGGCCCCTGGACCAAGCGCCCCGTGTTCGTGTGCACGTTGTTGAAGAGCACCGCCTCCTCCAAGTAGGGCATGAGCATGAAGATCGAACTGTAGGCTCCGTTCTTGCCCGTCGCCCCGGCCTTCGTGAGGGCGGCACCGAAGTCGCGGTCCATCGCCGCCGGAAGTTTGTTGCGCGTGTGCTCGAACGCCAAGGCGGCCCAGCCGAGGTCGCTGATGGTGCGCATGCACCGGTCCCTGCGGGATGACTGTATGAGCGCCCTTTGGCAGGCAGGCAAAAGCAAGGACGCGAGTGCGTAGATGCACCCGATCACCACGAGCAACTGAACCGCGGTGAATCGGCCCGCCCGTGGCGTGTCGGTCTGGCCTTCCATGGATCACCCCCCGTTTTGCGAATCAACCGTCGCAGGAGTCGATCGCCCTTTTGCTGTCGCCCTCCAGGCTAGTCCGGCCCGTGCAAATTTCGCAACGATTGGCCTGTTGGTGGGCGGCTGGTGAGCCGTGTGCCCCCGCGCTGATCCCGTTTACGGACGGAGATGCCCGAGGGCGATGACGTGGATGCCGTCTGCCCGCGTGAAGCTGGCCTGCCCACCGGTGATGACACAGAGGGAGGCGAGTTGCCCGAGCTTTGCCGCCGTCAGCCGCGCGCGGAGCTTGCTCAGGTTGCCGACGGCTTCCGCGACCGCCCGTTCTCCCCCGAGCTTCACCTCGAGGCCGATCCACGCACCGTCGCGGCGTTCCACGATCGCGTCGATCTCGAGATCGCTGGAATCCCGGTAATGAAACACGCCGGCGTCCATGCAGTCGGCATACACCCGCAGGTCGCGCACCGCCAGCGATTCGAACATCAATCCCAGCGCGTTCAGATCGTCCAGCAGGCCGTCGGGCGACACTCCGAGAACTGCGGTCGCGAGAGACGGATCGACGAAATGCCATTTCGGCTTGACCCTCGCGCGGATGCTGGAGCGGATGTGCGGCCTCCAGGCGGGCAGCTCTTCCAGCACGAAGATCCGCGTGAGCTGATCCAGGTATTTCCTGACGGTCGGCGTCGAGAGGCTGCCGGAGGGAATCTCCGACTCCGTCGCCAGCTTCTCCAGGGACGCTTCCGTGGAGATGTTTCGGGCCAGCGTTTTCAGCAGAGCGGCCATCCTGACCGGCTCCGATCGTCCCTCCAGCGACCGGAGATCGACATCCGCGAGGTTGTCCACGTAGTCGCAGATCGCCTCCCTGGCGACGGCGCTATCCAGTCCGTGCCACGCCGGCCAGCCCCCCTTCACGATCAGGCTCGCGTAGGCCGGAATGTCCGCCCCGCCCATGCCCTCCACCCTCGCGGCCTTCGTGAAGAGGTCGGAGAATCGGACCTGCCCGGTGGTCTTTCCCTGCTCGAACAGGGTCATTGGCCGCAGCGTCAGCCTGGCCATGCGGCCCGCGCCGGTATGCCGGGTCTTGTCCTCGGCCGGCGCGGCGGATCCGGCGAGGATGAACTGGCCGGGCAGCCCGCGGGCGTCGATCTCCGCCCGGATCGAATTCCAGATCGATGGGGCCAGTTGCCATTCATCGATCAGCCGCGGAACCGGTCCCGCCAAGAGCGTCGCGGGCGTCAGCTCGGCGGCATCGATCAGTTCCCTCCGCTGGTCCAGGCGGACAGAACTGGCGGCATGGTGCAGGGCCGACGTCGTCTTGCCGACGGCTCTTGGCCCCCGCAGAACGACAGCGCCGGCGGATTGCAGTTTCCGCTCGATAAGGGCGTCGATCAGTCGGGGCACGTAGGGCTTCACACCCCAATCTTAGCCTGCTGTTTTTCATTTTGCAACGCACGGGGAGACTGGTTTGCAACGATTTTATTTTCTTTTTCGCACGAGTGATGCTTTCGCGAAGGGGGCCCGCTGACCGGCGGACCGCTTTGCCCCATGGCCGGTCGCAACTATCGTCGGCAGCATGTTCGTCCATCAAGAACAGCTTGAATACGCCCTCCGGCCCCAGGACTATTCCGCGCCCGAAGTTCACCGGACCGAGGTAGATCGCTGCTTTCTCCGCGCCTGGCATCCGCTCTGCCTCACCGGCGACCTGCCGCGGGTGGGCGACTTTCTCACGACCGAACTCGTGGGCCGCCCGCTGCTCCTCCGCCGCACGCCCGAGGGCCTGCGGGCCTACCTCAACATCTGCTCCCACCGCCACTGCCTGCTGACCGACGCGGCCCGCGGCCATGCCGCCGGGATCGCCTGCCAGTACCACGGCTGGGAGTACGGCGTGGACGGTCGCGTGAGCAAGGTGCCCGACGGCGGCTGCTTCAAGCCTTTTGACCGCGAGAACGCCCGGCTCGACACGTTCTCCGTCGCCACCTGCGGGGAGCTCGTGTTCGTGCGGCTCGCGGCGGATGGGCCGTCGCTGACCGAGCATCTGGGCGACTGGTTCGACCGCGTGGCCGGCTCGTTCGCCCCGCCCTACCGCTGCAACTGGCGGTACGCCGCCGACTTCCCCTGCAACTGGAAGATCCCCGTCGAGAACACGGTCGAGACCTACCACCTCCCCGCGGTGCATCCCACCACGCTCGGCGGCTTCGGGATGATCCCCGAGGAGGCCCAGAAGCACTACCTCGAGAACCGCTCCACCACGCTCGAGTTCGACATGGGCCGCGACACGCCGCTGATGCGGCGGCAGCGGCGGATCGCCGGCTGGCTCGGCGGGGGCACCGACACCGCCGCCTACGTCCACCACCACGTGTTTCCAAACCTCGTGTTCACCTTCGCCGACCTCTACACCTACTGCCAGGTCTATCTGCCGACCGGCCCGGCCACGAGCCGCACGCTGGCCTGGATGTTCAGCCTCGACGGCACAAAGCGGAATCCGTTCGCCCGCGTGATGGCCAGGCTCGTGGCCCGGCACGGCGTGCACGCCAACACCGCAATCCAGCGGGAGGATGCGAGTGTGTTTGCGGCCGTGCAGCAGGGCCTCGCCGCCACGCCCTTCAAGGGCTGCCTGGGCACCCGCGAGGAGCGGATCTGGTGCTTCCACCAGTACCTCCTCGGCAGCCGCAGGGACCGCCGCGGGGCGATGCAGCAGGATCCGGTCCGACGAAACCTCGAGCGGGAGCCACGGGACGGCTCGCCGGCCGGCCGCCGATCCACCCCCGATCCGGAGCGCCGGCTCCCCTTCGCCGACGACGACCAGGCGACGCCGTGACCAGCCCGCGGCGGGCCGGGGCGAGCGATCCGAGCACGTCGAGCGCGACGCGGCGGCCGGCCTCGTCACCTTCCACGAGCACTCCGCCGCGGAGCGCCTCGAGCGTGGCCCGACCCTCGATCAGTTCCGTCAGCGCCGAGGCCGCCAGTAGGCCCGGTAGACGTCCATCTGGTCGACGAACATCTGCCCGAGCGCCTCCCGGTCGGCGTGGGGCGCCACCGTCTCAGCGCCCCCCGCGGCGGCATCGGCCTGACCGGCCGCAGCCTCGGCATGCCCCCGATTCGTTTGCTTGCCGACGAGCCTTGCGATCGGCAGGCTCGCCGGCTCGGCTACTCGAGCGAGTTCCAGTTCTCCCGATCCTTCAAGCGGTTCGAGGGCGTGTCGCCGACCGCCTATTTCAAGTCGATGACCACCAAACAGTGGCCCTGACGCGCGGGCGGCCCGTGCAGAAAATGCCATGCGTCCAACACGTTTGGCTATTTCCTGGCAGGGCGAGGTCGCAGATGCTTGAGGTTTTATGAAGGAGTGTCTTCGATGCGTGTCCTGTCTCCTGGCCGGCGGCAGAGGACGCTGCCGCGGCGTTGCCTGGCGGCTCTCGTCTGCTGCGGTGCCGTCGGGTTCCTCGTCGCCGTCGACGGCGGTGCCGCCGAGCCGTTCACGCCTCTGGCGCCGGGCACGGTCAGGCTGGGGGGCGAGATCGGTCGGCGAATCGGTGCCACCGTCGACAACAACCTGCTGGCGATCAACATCGAGCGTGACTTCGTGCAGCCCTTCATCGACCGCAATCGGAGGGGGGGCTTTATCGGCTTAGGGATGCTGATCGACAGTCTCGTCCACATGGCCGCCCACACCGGTGACGCCCGCGTGCTGGACCTCAAAAAGCGGACGGTCGCCGCGGCGATCGCTACGCAGGAGCCCGACGGCTACCTCGGCATCATGGTGCCCGAGAGCCGCATCTGGAGGCTCTGGGATACGCACGAGATGGCGTATCTGATCCATGCGCTCACGAGCGATTTCAACCTCTTCCAGGAGAAGCCCTCGCTGGCGGCGGCCACAAAGATTGCCGACCTCGTCATGGAGCGGTTTCTCGCCCACCCCGACCGGGACATGGGCGATCAAACGGTCTCGAACGACACCGCCACCACGGGGCTCGACCTGGCCCTGCTGCGGCTGTCGGTGGCCTCGGGCGATCTGAAGTATCGGGAGTTCGTCGTGGAGCACCGGCGGCTGCCCGAGTGGAACCTGCCGCTGATCCGCGGCCGGTGGGGCAAGGTCGACGGGCATGCCTACGCCTTCGTCGACCACGCCATGGCGCAGTCCCACCTGCGGCGACTCGAGCCCGACCGTGCGACCGACGACAGGCTGCTCGCGCAGCTTCGCTCAGCTGTCGAGTTTCTCACGCGGCAGAACGGTCTGGTCATCACCGGGGCCTGCGGCGATCACGAGTGCTGGCACGACACGCAGCAGGGCACGATCAACCTGGGCGAGACCTGCATGACGGCGTATCTTCTACGGCTCATGGACGACTGCCTGCGTCGGGATGGTGACGGCCGCTCTGGCGACATCATGGAGCGGGCGATTTTCAACGCGCTCTTCGCGGCCCAGTCACCCGACGGCCGCCGCATCCGCTACTACACGCCGTTCGACGGCCCGCGGGCGTACTACCACACCGACACCTATTGCTGCCCCTGCAACTACCGCCGCATCGTGGCCGAGCTGCCGAGCCTCGTCTATTACCAGACCGACGGGGGCGTGGCCGTCAATCTCTACGCGCCCTCGCAGGCGTCGCTCGTGCTTGATGGTGTGAAGGTCGAAATCCGGCAGGAGACCGACTATCCGCGGTCGGGCCGCGTCGTGCTCACGATCGACCCCGCACGGCCCGCCGAGTTTCCGTTGCGGCTGCGGATCCCGCGGTGGTGCCAGGGGGCGACGGTCGCGGTCAACGATGAACGAGCCGCGGCGGCCGAGCCTGCCGCCGACCGGTTCTTCGCGATCACGCGGACGTGGCGGGCGGGCGACCGCGTGACGCTCGAGATGCCGATGCCCTGGCGGCTCGTGAAGGGCCGCGTCGCGCAGGCCGGCCGGGCGGCCGTGGCCCGCGGCCCGCAGGTCTTCTGCCTGAGCCGGTCGCGCAACAAAGACGTGAAGGGGCTCGACACCGTCGACCTGCGGCTACTGGTGCTCGATCCCTCGTCGATCGAGGGACCGATTCCGGACGACACGATCCGGCCGGACGGCGTCGCCTGCCGCGTGAAGGCCTGGCAGCCGGGGGTTTTCTATCCGCATAATCCGCCGGCCCTGGAGTTGACGCTGACCGAGTTCCCCGACCCGGACGGCGAGGCCACGTATTTCCTCGTGCCAAATCCTGCGGACGAACGGCTCGTGGACGACGAACTGATGGAACAGCGGGCTCGATAGAGGCTGAATATCACCAAAAGCCCCCGGCGGAAGCCGGCGGGATGACGCGTCGCGATCACGAACGGCGCGGTTGAGCAAATGCCCGCGTGGTGATGGATCGCGTCATCCCACTCGCTGCCGCGAGGGGCTTTTGGGGGTTCGCGATCAGCGATGCGGCGGGACGGCGTCGATGTCGAGCGTCGATGCCGCGGCGGGGAGGGAAACGCGGATCTCGGCTGCGGGGCCGAGAGCGGAGCCCCGCGGGTTTTCCCTGGCCCGGGTGGGGGAGGAGTTTCCGCTTGAGTGCCCGAACTGCGGGGGTGACATCCGGCTGATCGCGTTCATCACGGAACCAGGGCCGATCCGGAAGATCCTCACGCATCTGGGCGAACCGCTCGAGCCGCCGCCGCTCGCACCCGCCCGGGGCCCACCGGCCGACTGGGGCGAGATCGTGCAAGCCCACGACGACCCGGCATTCTTCCAAGCGACGGTTAGACGAGCTGCCCGTGATCGACATCCACAGCCTCTGAGCGGTGCCGGACGCGACCCACGCATGTCGGGAAACTGCGAACTGGGACGCGGTCTGCGCAGACGCGAGAAAAACGCCGCCGAAGCGGGTGCGGGGCGTTTCGAGAAACCCGCTCCGGACGCTCGGGCCGCTCCTTCCGAGGCTCATGAGTCGCTCATCAGCCGGAAGACCGTTGCGGACGTGCCATTGGCCGGGCTATCCTTCGCCAATGAAAGTGAAATGCGTGCTCTTACAGCCTCAGATGTTTGAATCTCAGCCGATGAGACGTAAAGCGTTCGGATTCATGATCAACGTTCACCCCCCAGCCCGCGATTTTTCCTGCCGCGTTCTCATCAAGCGGCCGCTTCTCCTGCTCCTGTCACTCATCGCGGTGACAGGATCGGTCCTCGCGCAAGAGCACCAGTCCAGTTCCACCGTCCTTGTCGAAGCCGAGGGCTTCCAGAATACCGGCGGCTGGGTCGTCGATCCACAGTTCATGGATCAGATGGGCTCGCCCTACCTGCTTGCCCACGGCCTCGGCGAACCCGTGGCCGACGCGCAGACCGAGGTGCGGATCCCGCAGACGGCAAAATACCGGGTCTGGGTGCGCACCAAGGATTGGGTCGCGCGCTGGAATGCGCCAGGCACGCCGGGACGTTTCCAGGTGCTGGTGAACGGCAAACCACTCGACGCCACCTTCGGCTCAGTCGGTGCCGAATGGCACTGGCAGGACGGCGGCACGATCGAACTTGAGGCCGGCGTGCAGAAGCTGGCGTTGCATGACCTCACCGGTTTCGAAGGCCGATGTGATGCCATCGTGTTCTCAAGCGATGCGACCTTCATTCCGCCCGACAAAACTCCTGAGATGGCGGCCTGGCGCCTGCGCTGTCTGGGTCTGCCCGAGAAGCCGGAAGCCGCCGGTGACTTCGATCTGGTGGTGACCGGCGGCGGCATCACCGGCACCTGTGCGGCGGTCACCGCGGCCCGCCTTGGCTTGAAGGTGGCCTTGATCCAGGATCGTCCGGTCTTGGGCGGCAACAACAGTTCCGAAGTGCGCGTCTGGCTGCAAGGCGCTCGCAGCAAACAGCCGTGGCCCCGCGTGGGCGATGTGGTCGCCGAACTCGAGGCCGACCGCCGCGCCCATTACGGTCCATCCAACACCGCGGAGCTCTACGAGGATGAAAAGAAACTCGCCGTCGTGCGCGCCGAACCCAACATCTCACTCTTCCTCGAGTATCGCGGCATTGGCGTTGAAATGGAGGGACGGAAGATCCGCGCCGTGGTGGCCCGCGAGATCCGCTCGGGCCGCAACCTGCGCTTCAGCAGCCGCTGGTTCGCCGACTGCACGGGTGATGCCTGCATCGGTGCGCTGGCCGGCGCGGACTTCGACATCAAGATCGACAACAAGATGGGTCCCTGCAACCTGTGGAATGTCTGCGAGTGCAAGGACTTGAACGCGCTCAACACGGGCACCGAGCAAGCTGACAAACCCGTGGCGTTTCCACGCTGCCCCTGGGCTCTCGACCTGAGCGACAAGCCCTTCCCGGGTCGCAGCAAAATCAAGCCCGACCCCAACCAGCTCGGCGGCTGGTATTGGGAAAGCGGCGCCGACCGTCACCCCATCGATGAGATGGAAGCGGTGCGCGATTGGAACTTCCGGGCGATGTATGGTGCCTGGGACGCACTCAAGAACGTCGACAAGGTGCTGCCGAACCACAAACTCAATTGGGCGGCTTTCATTCTCGGCAAACGCGATTCACGCAGGTTGCTCGGCGATGTGATCCTCGACATCGAGGACTTGAAGCAGGACCGGGTCTTCCCTGATGGCTGCTACCCCACCGGCTGGAGCAACGACCTGCACGTGCCCGACCCGAAATACAACAAGGGCTTCGAAGGAGACGCCTTCATTTCCGAAGCCATATTCGAAGTCTATCCGGCACACGAGCAGGGACGCCCCTACTGGATCCCCTACCGCTGCCTCTATTCCCGCAACATCGAAAACCTCTTCATGGCCGGCCGCTGCGTCAGCGTGAACCACAATGCCCTGGGCGCGGTGCGGGTGATGCGCACCTGCGGCACGGGCGGCGAGATCGTCGGCATGGCGGCCAGTGTCTGCAAGGAGTTCAATACCGCGCCACGCGGCGTCTACGAAAAACATCTTGCCGCACTCCACGAGCGCATGCGCAAGGGTGTGGGCAAGGTCGACGGCTCCACCATCCCCTACACCAACGAGGGCGAACCGACGACACGCCCCAATCGCAACGATCTCGCTGCGCCCGAGTGGCTGGAGCGCGCCGGTGACAATCTCGCCCTGTCCGCCACGGTCTCCGCCAACCCCAATCCCAAGGACGATGGAGTGGATCGTTCGGTGCTGCTCAACGACCGCAACGGCAAGGTCGAGGACAACAGCGCGCGTTGGATCGCCAAAGGCTCGCTGCCCCACACGATTGAATGGCGCTGGGATCAAGCCGTGGAATTCGGCGCGGCACGGATCATTTCAGGCCGCCATGACGGCACCCGCGTGATGGCTCCGATCCGCGATTTCAAACTGCAGTTCTTCGACGGCAAGTCATGGCAGGACGTCCTGCCGGCGGTCACAGGCAATGAAAAGGCCGCATGGGCGAGCACCTTCGATGCGATCAAGACCCGCCAGATGCGCCTGCTGATCACCGCCTCGCCTCTGGAGACTTCCGCGATCTGGGAGGTGGAGTTCTACACGCCCGTAGTGACCGGCAAGGATTGAGCGGGCTGACACAATCCACCACCCCGCTTCATTGCGCCACTTCAGCCTTTAACACTACTTCCTCCGCGATCCCTTGATATTCGAGCGCCTCTTCGGGCGTGAGGCTGGCCAGCAGTTTCTGTTCGTTGCCGGCCTCCGCAAGATCCTCGCGCACCTGGGCGAACCGCTCGAACCGCCTCCCGTCTCTCCCGCCCGGGGCCCACCGACCGACTGGGGCGAGCTCGTGCAGATCCATGACGATCGCGACGTCTTTCAAGCGACGGTTAGACGAACTGCCTGCGATCGATATTCACAGCCTCTGACCCCTGCGTGACACGAAGCATCGACGATGCCGCCGGGCGGCCGGACTCGGAGAGACTCCGCGCCAGCGCCCGAAAAACGCAAC
>JBIKXY010000319.1:0-3027 GCA_044355515.1 Pirellulales bacterium | reverse complement strand
CGCGATCGGCAAGCTGCGGCACGCCGGGATGTGCGACGCGGCGCCGGCCGCCCTGGCCAACATCCTCCGGGCCGCCGCCCGCGAGACGGGGATCGAGGTCGATGACACGCCGAGCCTGATCGATCCGGGCGACGCGGCGCTCTTCGACTACCACCTCGTGTTCATGCACGGCCGCAAGGGCTTTGCGTTCGACGCCCCGCGGCGGGAGAAACTGGCCGCATTTCTCGACCGCGGCGGCACGCTCCTGGCCGACGCGATCTGCGCCTCGCCCCCCTTCGCCGCCGCCTTCCGCCGGGAGCTCGCCGAGATCATGCCGGGCCGGCCGCTGGAGAAGATCCCGGCCGACGACCCGATCTTCACCGCCGCCGGGCATGGCGGCTTCGAGATCCGCGAGGTCACGCTCCGCCAGCCGGCCGGCGGCGACGGCCCGCTCGCGACCCGCAAGGTGAAAGGCCCGCCGCAGCTCGAAGGGATCCGGATCAAGGACCGCTGGGCGGTGATCTTCTCGCCTTACGACATCTCCTGCGCGCTCGAGAAGCAGAACTCGATGGAGTGCGCCGGCTACGACCGCGACGACGCCGAGAAGATCGCCCTCAACGTGCTGCTCTACTCGCTCAATCAATAACGAGCGCTCAGCGGTCGTCGCTCGAGCCGGAGAGGAAGCTCGCGTAGTAGAGCAGCGTGAGCACGCTCTGGAGCGTACCGGCCACGTAGGTCCAGGCGGCCGCGTTGAGCACGGAGTTGACCGCCGGCATCTCGACGGCCGGCACGATCCCCAGGCTCACGAGCTGGGCCTTGGCCCGGTTGCTGGCGTCGATCTCGACCGGCAGGTTCACCAACTGGAAGAACACCGTGCCGGCGAACAGCGCGATCCCCAGCCAGGCCAGCGGCTTGAGCGCCATGCCCAGGCCGATCATGAACACGAGCAGGCCCAGGCCGCTGCCGAAGTTGGCCACGCCAACGGCGGCGTTGCGGATCGTCATCAAGGAATAGTTCTCGGCGTCCTGCAGGGCATGGCCCGCCTCGTGGGCCGCGATCCCCACGGCCGCCAGCGACCGCGAGCTGTAGACGTCGTGCGACAGCCGCAGCACCTTGGAGCGCGGGTCGTAATGGTCGGTGAGGTGGCCGGCCACCGGCTCGATCACCACGTCGGTGGCCCCGGCCGAGTCGAGGATGTGCCGGGCGGCCGCGGCCCCGGAGAGCGGGGCGGGCTCGCGGGCGGCGGCCGCGAAGGTCGACTGCACCTTCCACTGGGCCCACATCGCCAGGAGCATGGCCGGGGCGATCCAGACGAAATACATCGGGTCGAAGAACATCGTGCTCGTAAACCTCCTCGTTCAGGGCCGGGCCTCCGCCGGTTTCAGCCGAAGTATCCTAGTCCGCTTGGCAAGTTTGGCACCGGTCCCGCTACGCAGTCATGTGCTACGCATCCACCCGGCCTTTTGTTTGGGCGTTGACGGCCCTGCTCCCGCTGGCAGCCGGCTGCGGCGGGCCGCCGGACGAGCCGTCGGCGGCGGCCGACGGGACCGACCGGGCCGAGCTCTGCCGCCGGATCGACGCCGTGCTCGCGCAGGCCCGCGACGGCCGCCGGCTCGATGCGGCCGTGAACGGCGCCTGGCAGGCCGTGCACGGGATCCTGGCCTTCGGCCGCGAGCTGCCGCTGGCCCACGACGGGCGGGTCTCGCCGGCGCTCGACTACCTGCTCGGCGGCGGGCCGATCACCGGCTGGGTGCTCAGGCCCGGCTCGCCGGGCGTGGTCGCGGTGGTCGAGGAGGGCAGCACGACGGGCCAGGGGCATCCCGACCAGTGGCTCGGCTACCTCTCGCAGTGCGGCGTCGCCGCGAGCGGCCCGGGGATCATGGACGGCCTGCCGCTGGACACCAGGCTGGTCGTCGCCGGCCGCGAGTTCACGCTCGGCGACCTCTTCGCCCAGGCGCGGCACGACCTCCGCCCCGGCCAGGAAGCCTCCTGGACACTGATGGCCCTCGCGGCCTACCTCCCGCCCGACGCAGCCTGGGAGAGCGGCGACGGCCGCCGCTGGACCACCGAGGACGTCGTGCGGATGGAGGCCGAGAGCGACATCTTCGGCGCGGCCTGCGGCGGGGCCCATCGGCTCTACGGCCTGGCCGCCGCGGTCACGGCCTACCGCGGGGCGCATCCCGAGGATCCGCCTCCCGAGAGCGGCTGGGCAGCGGCCGAGGAGGTGCTGGCCGAGTGCATCGATCGGGCCCGGCGGTTCCAGCAGCCCGACGGCAGCTTCTCGGTGCACCAGTTCGAGCGGCCGGCCGCGTCGCCCGACGTCTCGGCCACGCTCAGCGCCACGGGCCACGTGTTCGAGGTCTTGGCACTCGCGCTCGATGACGAGAGCCTGGCCGAGCCGTGGATCGAGCGAGCCGCCCTGCGGCTCGTGACCCTGCTCGAGCGGACCAGCGACCTCGATCTGGAATGCGGTGGTCTTTACCACGCGGCCCATGGCCTGGCGGTGTATCGACGCCGCATCTGCCAGCCGCCGGAGGCCGACTAGCGGATTCGGTGGCGAAAACGACGACGTGGCGGGCGGCATGCGAGCGGCCGGCAATCAGCCGCGAGTCGCCAGCACCGCCTGCACGGCCGTGACGAGCACCTGCTCGTCGCCCTGCCAGGCGACGGTCGTGGCCGTCCCGGCGGCCATGTCCTTCAGCTGGGCAGTGCCCGCGGCAAACTCGTCGCCGCCGATCACGAGCGCCGCCGGAATGCCCCGTTTGCTCGCGAGCTTCAACTGCTGCCCGAGCTTCTTGGGCTCGGGAAAAAACTCGACCGCGATCCCGGCCCGCCTGAGGGCCGTGGCGATCCTCAGATAGTCGGCGAGGTGCGCGGCGTCGAAGTAGGCCAGAAACACCTCGGCCGGCGTCTCGGGGCCGCCCCCCTGCCCCAGTTCCTCGAGGCCGGCCAAGAGCCGGTCGATGCCCAGCGACGCCCCCACCCCCGGCAGCGGCTGCTTGGTGTACAGGCCGGCGAGGTCGTCGTAGCGGCCGCCCGAGCAGATGC
>JBIKXY010000384.1:0-9575 GCA_044355515.1 Pirellulales bacterium | reverse complement strand
ACCCGGATTCCTGAGTTTTCTTTTAGGTGCGATCGCGCTTCCAAAAAACAAGGGATGGAAATGATTGTCTTTCCCCAACCAGAAACACCCAAAACCAAACGGAAATCAAAATGCAAATCTATTTAGCTGCTCCACTATTTTCAGAAGCCGAGAAGAATTTTAATTTAGCGATCGCAAAACTCATCTTAGAAAATTGTCCAGATGTTAAGATGTTTCTCCCCCAGGCAATTGCATACAAAAACTCTCAGCAAATCTTCGAGGATTGCCAAAAAGGAGTTGCGTCCTCAAATATAATCCTTGCTGTTATGGACGGTGCTGATGCGGATTCGGGAACTTGCTGGGAATGTGGTTATGCCTACGCACTCAAGAAGCCAATAATCCTGTTGCGAACTGATATCCGAAACTCTGGGGATTCCGGTGGCTTCAATGCAATGTTATTGGGATGTTCAGTTAAAACTATTTCTGGTTCGGATTGGAGGGAAAAACTAATTCCCTCGTTAAAGCAATTAATTAGTCTGTTGAATATGTGAAAGTGTGCGATCGCGCAATAAAAAGAACACCGACAGGTTTTACAACTTATCGGCGTTCTTTTTATGGTAAGCTAATGGTGTTGAGTTTAGTATAAACGGGTTTGTTTAATGATGATTACCGAAGTAACGAATTCACTATCAAAACATTTGGGATATCAAACTTTTGTTTCCGATTTTCATGATCATATCTACTTGACCACCAGACCAAATGGAACAATGTGTCTCGATCTCTCGTCAGAGATGTCATTTGATGTCACAAATCCAGTAGAATCTTTTGGCTTGATAATCAAAGCACTTCAGGAATCACAATTAATTGAACCTGAAATACGAGGAAAATTCCCAGAAGAATTTGACATCGCAATTAAATCCATTACTGAGTTGTGTGAGTTTGCAAAATCAAGAAAAGGAATTGATTGATTTTTGTTGTTTAGAGAATGCGATCGCGCAATTTTAGACAAAAAAATACACCGATAAGTATTTAATACCTATCGGTGCTTTTTTACCTAACGAGACTTGTAATATGCGTCATGAGCCTCGGCGAAATCACTATAAGCAGTTGAAGGTGTTTCTCCTTCACCACTATAGCTATTAAAGCTAATTGCATATTTCTTGTTCAAACTATAAGTTACTACAAAGCAACTAAATTCTGCAATGTACAAAGTGTCACTATGCCCAGCGTGTTCTTTGGTGGTGATGTTTATAGCACGTTCCTGAATTTCTTTAGTAAAAGCAGGGAACTCATCACAAACTTCATCAACAAACTCGGTAAATGTTTTAAGAATCATTTTTGTTCTCCTTCTTGTTTGTGTGACAATTGTAACACAAATACTACATAAAGACAATAACCGAAAGTATATTTTTAAGTAAAACGCGATCGCATTTAAAGACAAAAACCCCACCAATAAATATTTTGGTGGGGCTTGGAGTTTAGAGAATGCGATCGCGTAATTTCAGACAAAAAAGCACCGACAAGTATTTAAACTTATCGGTGTATTTTGAATTAAAGTTTATACTTCATTCAATTCAATGTATCCTTCAGGAGTAATACCTCTATACTTCAATTCAATGTATTCTTCAGGAGTGATACCTCTTTTTATGGATTCTTCGATTATACCTCGATAGCATTCTTCGGGAGTTTCCCCTATGAAATTATAACAACGCCAACTTAACTCGAATTTGACGACAAAATCCGCAAATTCTCCTTGAAAATTCGTTGAAAAATTACTTTTTCCAGTGACATCTTCGATAATCAGGTGTGAGAAAAAATTCCCGTTTTTTGTTTTTTCGGTTACTTCTTTGGCAATACCTTCAAGAGTCAGGAGTCCTGGTTCTTTTTCTTTGATAGCTTTTAGGAGGTATAAATAAAATTCGTGGGCTAACCGTGGAGTTGGAAATGATAATTCCAGTTGCTTTACTTCACGGATTAGAGGTAATTTTGGTAAATACCACCGAACCCACTCAGCATAGAAATCGCATCCTCTCTGGAAACCCAATATAACAACATCGTCAATCGTCGTAGCAACATCGTAACCGTCAGATGTAAAAGCAACAACATTGTCAATTGTATTAGAATCTTTCATGCTTTTTGTTTAACTCAACAGGGATAATTTTACTACTTTTGTAACAAAAAAGCAAGATGCGATCGCGCAATTTTAGACAAAAAAATACACCGACAAGTATTTAAACTTATCGGTGCTTCGTGTATTAAACGAACGATTGTCTGTGTTGACCGTGTTCTGGTGCTACACGGGTAACTTCACCATAACGTTCCCCTGTTTGGGGATTGAATTTAAACAGGTCATTCCAACCGTTCCAATTTTCTCGGTGGCAGTGCATCGTTGCATAGTTTTTCGACTCATAATTGAAGAAACAACGGCCGGAACCGATGTAATAACTCCGACCCATTTGAAGGTCTAATGTTTTGATTGCTTCTAATGCAACTTCTAAATTTGTAGCTTCTTCGGTAAAACCAAAGATGGCGTTACGCTTGCTACATTTTTCAAGTCTTAACATGATTTTTTTCCTTTTTCTTCTTGTATCCTACCATTATACAATAACTGTATACGGTTTGTAAAGGTGTAAAACCATGAATTTCTATATTGTTTTAGGTCAATCGAAGTATCCAATAGCTAACCAATTATTCACAGAAAAAGAGGTTGAAGATATGAAACAATTACCTCAATCAGTTGATTGGTCATTCGTTCCCATACAAGTTCCCTGGGAAAATACGGCATGGTCAAGAGTTGGGGGACGGGGTAAATCTCCATATAAAGGGGAATTGACCACCATTCGAGTTGAAAAAGCGATCGCATATCAAGCCCAACAATATGCGATCTGGTTGTCTAATCAGGACTCGACAGAATCAGAATAATTAATTTCGCACCGAGAGATATTAAGAACCCAAGTCAGTGTACAAATCTTTTCTAGTATCTGAACTTGTAAGTTGATCAAATCCAGATATTCCCTAGGATCATTATTTATCGGGTTTTTCTCAAGAAAGCGGTTAGTCGCTTTGTTTATTATTTTAAATTCTGCGATCGCTTTCTCCAGACATTCTCTAGTTTCTGCTTCCTGTCGCATGATAGAATATTATGTTAAATTAACAGTACACGGATAACTACCCTAAACTCAGGAGATTTCACGATCTTTCTGAGTTTATTTTTTACAAACTCACTATGGAAAATCAAGTTTATACGAGAACCGAAATAATGTCCCTCTTGGACAAAGATGCGATCGCCAGCAATCCTTCTTGCAAGAGACAAACCAACGAAGGACAACGGACTTATGATTCATGTCTATTATATCTCGCCCTAGGAAGTCGTAGGACACTAGAGGAAGTTGCGACTTTAGATAAAAAAACAATTAGAAATATCAAAAAAGTAGCATCTGATTTTGATTGGATAAAACGGGCAACTGACTATGATAAAAGTTGTTCAAATATAGAAATAGATATTGTTTTGTCTAAATTAGATCCTGATATAATAAAATCGGTCAAAAGCTGTTTGCAGTGGGAAGATGAGCAATCTCACTGTTATCGTTTCTTTTGCGTTTATTTGGTTTTGGAAGATGCTCGTTCCTTAGAAAAAACCGCCGATATCTGTGGAAAATCCGTAAGTACCATCTATGGTTTCTCTGCTCAATATAAGTGGGTAGATAGAGCAAGAGACTATGATAAATTCTGTATGGCAGTTGTCTTAAAAGAGATGACTAATTTAAGAATTAGACGCAAAATTAAAATGTTACAAAATAAATGGGAACTAGCTGACTTACTGGAAAATAAAGGCATTGAAATGATAAAAGTTCCCCTACGCAAAGAACGGGACGAGAATGGCAACATCATTGAAGCAGCGAGATGGAAAATGGAAGATGCTGTTAAGTTTATTGATTTATCAAGTCGGTTAAGAACAGAGTCAGTTGATGAACCCAGAATGGATATTCTTGAAGCAGTCAAAGTTCTTTCCGATAATCACTTACTTCCTCCAGGTATCGCTGAAGCCGCTGCTCTTGAGATTCAACAAATTGGCGATCGCATCAAAACACAAATTGCCAACTCAGACTAATAGACAAAACCCCCGGTTCACGAATGAATCGGGGGTCGGCAAAAATCCCATGGAAGGTTGAGTTACCAAATGAATCACAGATCTTGCGATCGCGTCCATCGTGCTGATTTCGAGTTCGCTTACTTCCATGAGGAGCATCCTCGTACCAAAATCAACAATGGTAGCCAAATCATAGCATTCAATTATGGTAAATAGCAATAAGCCTACGGAAAACACTATAACAACACCAACAACTCCTGCTACTCCCGCACCTCAAGGAACAGGAAACCCGAATGATTATTACTTTCCAAGTAGGGGTTTTGCTTCAGAACAGAAACCCTTAAAGATTGACTTCCAAACTCCCGACTCTGAAAAAATAATCATGAGTCAGAAGCGGGATGCGAAATTTGATCCTTTCTATGACCCAATCAAGATCACTATTTTAACTGGGATCTACAAGGGAATGGATTTAGATTTGGGATTGAATACTGTGCAACTCAGTGAATCCCAACAAGCTAACTGGGAAGATACTCCGGGTAAAGCTATTCGAGCCGGGGCGAACTTTAGCAATATTTCGACGCGATCGCTCGATCTATCAATTGAATTTTCCTCAATCAATGAAGATGTTCGGCCATTGGTAGAAGCGATCGCGCACCTCCACGAAATCACAGATACATCCCACACCCCGCCGTTGGTAATGATTACCGTAGGGAAAACTATGATTGACCCCTGCGTGTGTGAAAGCTTTGATACTCAGTATGATGAACCCTTGCCTGGTGCAATGGGATTCAGGCATTGCGCTGTTAATTTAAAGTTCAAAATGATTGGGGGGAAGGGAACTAAACACCAATTAGCAAAACCCTTGACCAACACTCCGGTGAAAGCGATCGCGGACAAACAATCGGACTTAGAGCGTCAAAAGCAAGGTGAGCGACGAATTGTGAAACAACAACTCGCCAAATGTTTAGGCGAGAACGGTAACAAAGAATTAGAAAATTTGCTAGAGGGAGATAAATTCAAACAAGTTGAGGAGGTTTTAAAATTATCCCCTTCAACTTTTATTCAGTTGGCAGTGTCCGGGCTAATTCCTAAAGATGTTATGGATGACCCCAAAGTACAGGAAAAGTTGAAACAGGATTTGGCAATTGCGATCGCAGAAAAAAGACCTAGTACAAGCCCAGTCTACAGAAGACCTTTAGGTAATGGAATTTATACTAATAATTACAATGGATTAGAGCGAGTTTTGGAATTAGCAGAATTTAATCAAATAATGACGGATTACAATTTAATCTTAGAGGGGATAAAATCTGGGAATTTAGAGAAAATCTTTGAAGCAGAGAATGTTTCTGCGACAAAGAGAACTATTGAGATTGCAGAATGCGGTTTATCGTTAAAAAGGATCGGAACTCCTGCACTGGTGGGCGGGACTGTCTCGCCATCGGATTCAGTTATTCTCGATGGTATCAACAAAGTTTTGGCTGAAAATCCCAGTCGAGAAAAGGTTATAGAATTATTTGGATTGCCACCAGATACCCCCGAAACGGTAATTCGCAAGTTATTAAACTCGCGCCCATTCAGGGATAAACAGGATTTTTTAGATCGGGCTACTCCGAATCAAGCCGGAATCAGTAGTTATGTGGCTTGGTCTAACTTCGCTCAACAGGAAGCTAAGTTACTGGAAAAACTAAATGGGGTCATGCCAACAATAACCGATGAGGATGTAAAAAAGGTATTTGAGGTTAGCGACCCTGCTGAAATTGCTAAATTACGTCATAACGGGAAACCTTTTAAAAGTAAAGAGGAGTTTGTTAGTGTGATTGGAAAGAGCGATCGCAATCGAGCTATTCAACTCTGGGAAATAATGCGGAAAAATCAAGATAAAATTCCTGCTGCCACAGCCGGAGTTGAAACCCCTGTAAAATAACACAAAAATACCTGGCATTGCTAATGTTGAGAGCAATACCAGGTATGCTTAGTATGAATCATATAAATTCACTTTAACACAGAAGTAAATTATTAGCACAATCAAGATAAGATTCCTACTAATACAACACTAGAAACCTCCAAACCATTGACTCATGGGGTTATATGGGGTATAATTGAATTATATTCAAAAGGGAGAAATACCAATGAAAGCATCAGAGTTTTATGTTTCGGGATGGGAAAAAGTATTTTTTGGATTTTCCGTGGGGATGGATAAGTATTCGGAATACGAACACCAACACATCCTGTTCTCATGGGAACATCTTGAAGTATTTGGAATAAAAAAATCATATCGTTTCAACTACCCAATAACAAATGAACAAGCTCAAGCACTGAAAGATGCTGAAGAAACGACATTTGATACCATAGTTTCCTGGGATGACTTGAACAAAGCCTACCAGGACTGGAAGTACAAAACTTCACAAGATATGGCATATCAAATATTAAGCAATGTTAATCACAAATTAACAACCCTCTTAAACGAATAGAGGGGTTAGGCTAAGACCTGCACAAATTGTGTGGGTCTTTTTTTTGTGGCTTGCGATCGCACTTAATAAAAATGCGATCGCAACATCAAGAAACACTCTCTTTATCCCTACCTTTCCCTGGACAAACAATATGTGAGAAACCAATAAAGGCGTATTGATTAGTGTCCGTGAGACACCAAGTTGGGTTTGCGCTTCTCAAGTCTGGCCCAATATTACCCATCTTTTCCCCACAGTTCATGCAGTAGTTCCCAATTCCCCGTTTTAAGTATTTTGGCCCCAGATACGGATGATCATTAAATCTGCTGTTACTCATATTTTTGTGTTGAATGCGATCGCTTTTATATTTTATCTTGTCAAGTGGTGCGATCGCTCATAAATGCTAGGTGAGTTGCTTGGTGCTATAATAAAAATAACCCCGCCCGGTGCGTTGAACACTAAGCGAGGTTTAAGTTAACACCTAAGTAACTAGGAGCTACAATGACAATCATATCGCAGATCGTTCCATCTGGGAATGGATCTAAAAATCAATATCCCCAAACACAACAAGGGGGTGCAGCGTGAGTTTACATCAAAAAGATTATCATGCCCTTTCTGGTTGTTGGTCTATAAACGACATTCCTTTGTCCCCAGAAGCCTTTCGAGTTTATTTTCACTTGTTTTGCTTGATCGAGAGGGAACAAAAGACACAACCCTCCTATCGAGAAATTGGACTTCACTGTTTCCCTTCAATGGAAGAAGATAGCGCACGGAACAAGGCAATTCGGGCCACAAAAGAACTCATTGATTGGAATTTGATTAAGGTTGAAAAGATAAAAACAGACAGAGGTTTTCATTCAAACAATTACGAATTAACCAATAACTCTGAATGGCAGATGCCCTGTGTTAAATCAAGGGGTACTGTATGAAATACTCCATCCTTGCTGCTTTTTCCGAATCAATTCCCTACATCCCTGGATTAAGGGAATTAACAGGGAGTTCATCATCTGCAATATTGATGATGCAATTAGAATATTGGTTCAATCGTTATCCAGAAGGCTTCTACAAATTCTTGGAGACTCCACAAAAGAACCACCCCGACTACACGCCTGGTGATAGCTGGACTGAGGAACTGGCTTTTGGAAAGGAAGAATTTCGATCTGCATTTGATCGAATCGGCAATCGCTTCAGTTCTAAAACTCAATACGAGGAGGCGAAGCGATCAGGGCAAGAATTTAGTGACAAGTTTTACCTGTCCTACTTTGATCGCCAAACAGGATTGACCTACTACCACCGATGTCATGATCGAATAAATGAATTTATTTCACAAATCGAACCTCGACATAAAGGAGTAGGTAAAAAAGCTCGGAAGACAACAACCAAACCTCAATCACAAAATCTCGACCATGTGGTAGATCCCAATTTACGGGAAATCGTAGATCCCAATTTACGGGAAATAGGAATCTCCGAGATGAGCATATCGGAAGATCCGATTTACAGAAATGGGGATTCCCGATTTACCGATCCTTATATATATTCAGAGACTACTCCAGAGACTACTACAGAGATCAAAATAAAATCCCCCCTTACCCCCCAAGGGGAAGCGGTGGGGAAAAATTTTGTTGATAATAGTTTTGAGATTCAGGATGCTCCAGAGGAAGACGCGATCGCAAATCCCCTACCTACCCAGAAAACTCAAAACCAACCTCTTGTACAAACAGAAATCCCTCCTCAAAGGATCAATGTTCCGGCGATTGAGAATGATTCTCGTTTTGTTGCTTCTGACCCAACTGCTGAAAATATGGAGGCCAGAGGAGCGATCGCAGCTACAGGAGCAATGCAGGGATCTAGTTGCATTGATCCTGGGTTTCTGGAATTTTACCGATTGTTCCTGAATGGTTGTGATGCCTATAAAAAACGGGGTCGAGAATGTACAACCCATCATGCCAAGTCATCTTTAGGTAAATTATGGCGGGATGATCCGTTACGAATACTTGGCGAAATTGAAAATTGGCAAAAATCTAAGGCAACCACAGCCCAATATCCCGATACGCAAAACATTGACGAAATCCCAGAAGACGAGTTGGATGCACTTCTTAAAGCTATTGAAGACAAAACACCAGGAGTTGACTCATGAAATTAACAGGCGAAGCATTTAAAGCGGGGATTGAGAGTCTCAAGCTAAATTTCCCAGATGCGAATTTTACCAAGCTCAAGTACGAAGTCTGGTTTGAAGAATTGCGAAACCAGTTGACATCTGAAGAATTTGAGATGGCAATTCGCAAGGCAGTATTCGAGTTCAAACAATGCCCCACCGGAAAAGAGGTTTTAAACCTGGTTAAAGCATCGGAGAAGGAATTAGTAGCCGATGCCTGGGCGAAAGCCCTTGAAGCCATCTCTAAGAAGCTCTCGTTGAATGATTTAGATGTGGCTTCCCAATATGCGATCAAACGACTTGGAGGCGCATCCTTTTTAGAGGTGTTGCCGATAAACAAACTTCAGGACATGAGGTACGATTTTACGAACCACTGGACAAGTTTTCGCAAAGATCCCGACAATGATTTCACACCCCCGGCAGAAATTATTACCCCAGAGCGTCGGGAATTTAGTGCTTCCGAATGTTCTGACGAGGTTATCCCGCGATCGCCTGAACAAATAGCCGCACACCAATTACTAAAACAACAACTCAAATCTATTGGTAAGGGAATGAGTTTAAGTGAAAAAACTAAAAAATACTTACCACCAGATATTGATTTTGCTCTGATGATGAAGACTCCAGATTTGTCTGAGGATGTGTACAAGGCACAATTAATGACGGAAGAACAGGACGTACCTTTTTAATTGAAAACCACAACAAAGTATTCCGTACCTACGGAGTATTTTGTTGTGGGGATTGATTTTAAATGTTTTATTTGATATAATTAAATCAAATAAAAATATCGTACTAATGTAAATTGAAGATTGGCATTACTCATAAAAATTTGTTCTGGTAGAGGCAAATATTCGATACAGCGTAATTCGGAGTAATGGAGAGGATAAACACCGATAAGGGCGATCGC
>JBIKXY010000109.1:0-9588 GCA_044355515.1 Pirellulales bacterium | reverse complement strand
GCCGACGCGACGACGAACACCGGCCGGACGCTCGACGACCTATCCCGCCAGTCGCCCGTGCTGCTCGTCTTGCTGCGGCACTCCGGCTGCATTTTTTGCCGCGAGTCGATCGCCGACCTGGCCGCCGCCCTGCCCCGGATCGAGGCGGCCGGCCTCCGGCTGGTGGTCGGTCACCAGGGCAGCGACGACGACATCCGGCCGCTCCTTGCCCGGCACGGGATCGACCGCGTGGAGCGGATCTCGGACCCTCAGAAGCGTCTCTATCGCGGGCTCGACCTGCCCCGGGGCACGCTTTCACAACTGTTCGGGCCGACCGTCTGGGCCGCCGGCTGGCGGGCCCTGCTCGCCGGCCACGGCATCGGCCCGCTCGTGGGGGACGGCTTTCAGATGCACGGGGCCTTCGTGATCCAGGACGGCCGGGTCACGGCGGCCCGGCGGTGCGAGACGGCGGCTGAACGGCCCGACTACGCCGGCCTGGCCTGCGGGGCCAGCGTCTGAGGCGTGGCCGCAAGCACGAGTTTTTCCAGCAGGCCGAGCGATGCTTGCGAGCGGCCGAACGGCCCTGGTAACCTCTCGGCTTCCGGCAGTTTCCATCGGGAATCGTTGGACTGGCCCGCAGCCCCGCCCCTACCCCGCCTCTTTGGAACCGCTCGTGAACGCGTAGCCGCCGTCTCGGTTCGGACGTTGGCTCCTTCTTTTCGGCGACCGTTCCCCCGCCCCGCGCCCCTCGCGGCGGGCTTTCGTCGCCGCTTGAATGGCTGATCGCCTGCGAGATCCCCGGCTGCGCGGTCATTGGTTCCGCCGCCATCCTTCTTCACCCGGAGTCGATCATGTCGTCTTTTCGTCAGGGCAGCGTCTTCACGGCCGCCTGCCTCGCCGTCGGCCTGGCCTTCGCCGCGGGCAGTGTCCGCGGCGAAATGGTCTACGTGGCCAGCAAATCGAGCGGGCAACTGATGCGGTTCAACACGGCGAATCCCTCCGCCGTGACCGTTCTCTCGGGAACCCTGCACCAGCCTGCGGCGCTGGCCTTCGGGTCGAACGGCAAGCTCTACATCGCGGAGTGGGGTGACTCGGGAAACGGCAACACGCCGCAGGTGCGGCGGTATGACCCGGCCACGACCGCCTTTTCGCTCGTCACGACCCTGCCCGGCAGCAAGCCCTCGGCGCTGGCCTTCACGCCCGGCGGCACGATGCTCGTCGGCCGCACCGGGGCCGGGTCGATGCACGGCATCGCCGGCTGGAATCAGGGCACCGTCTCGGTGGCGGATTTCGGCCCCAGCCTGGCCGGCTCGACCGGGATCGCGGTGGCCGCGGACGGCGGCGTGTACGTCAGCGACATGACGCTCACGCCGTCGGGTTTCTTCGACGTCGCCTCCGGCCCGGTGGTGCGGCTGACCGCGGCGGGGGCATTCGATCGGGAGATCGTGCCTGACGGATCCCAGAGCGGCGGCCTCTCCGGCCCGACCGGCCTGGCGCTCGTCGGCGGCAGCCTCTACACCGCGAGCGTGATGAGCGGGGAGATCTTCAAGACCACCGGCCTGGCCGGCACGCCGGCAACCGAACGGTTTTCGCTGCTGCCCGACGATTATCTCTCGTCGCCGGGGTCGCTCATCGCGTTGGCGGACGGCTCGTTTCTCGCCGGCAGCGCCCTGCCCTCGAACAACACGATCTACCGGGTGGCCGCCAACGGCGACAATCTCGCCGCGATCGTGAACGCCAACTTCGGCCAGGTGGGGGGGATCGCCGCCGTGCCGGAGCCGGGCACATGGGCGGTCTTGGCCGCGGCGGCCGTGGCCGTCGCCGCCCGGCGGCTGCGCGGCCGCGACTCCCGCGGGCCGGCCGCATGAGCCGTCGGGGCCTGACGCTGGTGGAGGTGTTGATCGTCTGCGGGATCGTGGCCGCACTGGTGGCGACGCTCCTGCCGGCGGTGCAGGCGGCTCGGGAGTCGGCCCGCCGCGTCAGCTGCCTGAACAACCTGCGGCAGGTCGGGCTGGCGATCCGCGGCTTCGAGACGGCCCGCGGAGTGTTTCCCGTCGGGGCCGAGTCGCGGCCGTGGCCCGCCCGGCCCAAGCATCCGCACCAGTTCTACCGGTGGTCGGGGCTCGCGCACGCCTCCCCTTTCTTCGAGGCCAGCGAACTGATCGGCGGCCTCGATCTGTCGGTGCCGCTGTATGGCGCGGGCTTCCAGGTGATGCCGCAGAATCGAGAGACGGTCGCCCGCATCGTGCCGCTGTTCCGCTGCCCGAGCGACGCCCACCCGATCGCCTCGGCCGGGTTCGGGCCGACGAACTACGCGCTCTGCGCGGGTAGCGGGGCCGGGGGGGGCACGCCGTTCGCCGCCGACGGGCTCTGCTTTCTGAACTCGCGGATTCGGGCGGCCGAGGCGACGGACGGGCTGTCCCTGACGGTGCTCGCCTCCGAGAGCATGCTCGGCACCGGTCCGCTCGCCTCGGACGACCCCGCGGCCCAGTCGTCCCAGGGATCCTATGCCTTCGTGACCGAGGTGCCGCTGACGGCCGAGGTCTGCGGCTCGGCAAACTCCTGGAACTACCTCAACCAGCGGGGATTCTCCTGGGCCAACGGCGAGTATCGGTGTGCCGTCTACAACCACGCCCTGCCGCCCAATGCCGCCGAGATGGATTGCATTGCGAATGACACGAGCAGCAACGAGGTGGCCAAAACCTTGGCGGTCTGGGGCTGGCGGGCGGCCCGGAGCCGCCATCCCGGCGGCGTGAACGTGGCCCTGGCCGACGCGGCCGTGCGATTCATCACCGACGACGTCGATCCGGCCGTCTGGAAGGCCGCAGCCACCCGGGCCGGCGGCGAGGCGGCGCCGCAGTTGGGCCCGCCGTGACCCGCGGCCCTCACCCGAACCGCTTCCGCAGTGCCGCGAGCACCCGCCGGATGTCGGCCGGCAGCGGGCTTTCGAACTGCAGTTCTGCCCCGCTCTCCGGATGCACGAACCCGAGCTCCGCCGCATGGAGCATCACCCGCGGCGCCTGCGACTCGTCTTTCGCGCCGCCACTGCGTTGCTGATGGCCGCCGCCACTGCGTGGCTGAAGATAGACCCGCTCACCGCACACAGGGTGGCCGCTCTCGGCCATGTGGATCCGGATCTGGTGGGTGCGGCCGGTCTCGAGCTGGCACTCGACCAGCGTGTAGGCGTCGCCGAAGTGCTCGACCGGCGTGACGTGGGTCACGGCCAGCTTGCCCTCCTCGTCGTCCTCGGCCGAGCCGCGGCGGCCGTCGCCGCGATCGCGGACGAGCTGCGAGCGGATCGTGCCGCCACGGGCGCGGCCGACCACGATCGCGAGATAGCGGCGGTGGGTCGTGTGGAGGCGAAACTGCTCGGCCAGGATCCGGGCCGCCGGCACGGTGCGGGCGAAGGCCACCAGGCCGCTCGTCTCGCGGTCGATCCGGTGCACGGCCCGCACCGGGGCGAGCCGTCGCTTCTTCGCGCCGCCGCGGGCCACGAGCCGGCGCTGGATCGCCTCGGGCACGAGCTCCTCGAGCGTGGGCTGCATCTGCCGCCGCCGCGCCGGCCACGACCGCTCCTCGTGGTGCCGCGTGGTGGTCACGCCCGGCGGCTTGTCCACCACGACCACCTCGTCGTCGAGGTGCACGATCCGCACGTCGCCCGCCCCCGGGAGCCGCGGGGCCGAGGCCTCGAGGATCTTCACGACCTCCCCCTCCTTGAGCCGCCGGGCCGGATCGGTGCAGATGTTGCCGTGGATCAGCACGTGGCGGCTCCGCACGAGCTTCTGGGCCCGCGACCAGCTCGCGCCGCCGAGCCGGGCCCGCAGGAACCCGGCCAGGGTGACGCCGCGATCGGCGGCGGCGACGTGGTGGACGGTTCCTGGCTGGGGCTTCATCTGGCGTGCTTGACCGGTTTTTCCGCGGTTTTACACTCTGAGGGGAGGTCACGCAGAAGAAACCTCCGCGAGCCTAGAGCGTCTGGAGGTCGTTTCGCCGTGCCCGGCACCTGTGTCATCGGTCTGCAGTGGGGTGACGAGGCCAAGGGCAAGCTCGTCGACATTCTCACCAGCGAGCACGATCTGGTCGTCCGCTACGCCGGCGGGGCCAACGCCGGCCACACCGTCGTCTCCGGCGGCCAGACCTGGAAGCTCTCGCTGATCCCCAGCGGCATCCTCCGCGACGGCGTCGAGTGCGTGGTCACCGGCGGGGTCGTGCTCGACCCGGCCAGCGCCATCCGCGAGATCGAGATGCTCGAGTCGCGGGGCGTGCCCGTGACCGGCAAGCTGCGGATCAGCGACCGGGCCCACGTCGTCTTCCCCTGGCACATCGCCGAAGACAAGCTGCTCGACGCGAGCCTCTCGGGGGGCGGGGCGATCGGCACGACCGGCCGCGGGATCGGCCCCTGCTACCGCGACAAGGTCGGCCGGGCCCTGGCCATCCGGCTCGGCGACCTCTACCGCGACGATTTGCGGAGCCGGATCGAGCACGTCGCCGCCTTCAAGAGCCGGCTGCTGGCGTCGTGGGCGCCGGGCGGGGAACAGGCCGAGCCGCTCGACGCGGCCGCCATCCACGGGCAATACCTCGCGTATGCGGAGCGGCTCCGGCCCTTCGTGGGCGACACGACCGCCTTCCTGCTCGATGCCGTGGAGGCCGGCCGCCGGGTGCTGTTCGAGGGCGCGCAAGGCGCGCTGCTCGACATCGACCACGGCACCTTCCCGTTCGTCACCAGCAGCAACTCCTCGGGGGTGGGCGTGGCCAGCGGCTCGGGCGTGCCGGGGCGCTGGATCGACCGCGTGATCGGCGTGGTCAAGGCCTACTCGACGCGGGTCGGAGGCGGCCCCCTGCCCACCGAGCAGGACAACGCCGTGGGCCTGCACCTGCGGGAGCGGGGCCGCGAATACGGCACCGTCACCGGGCGGCCCCGGCGGTGCGGCTGGTTCGACGCGGTGGCCGCCCGCTACACCGCGCGGCTCTCGGGCGTGGACGAGCTCGCGGTGATGCTCCTGGACGTGCTTGGCGGCCTCGAGGAACTCAAGATCTGCTCTGCCTACGAGATCGACGGCCGGCGGGTCACGCAGTTTCCCAGCCAGATCGCCGACCTCGAGCGGGCGGTGCCGAGCTACGAGACGCTGCCGGGCTGGAGCGGCGAGCTGGCCGACGCCCGCCGCGAGGCCGACCTGCCGGCCGAGGCCCGGGGCTACCTCGAGGCGATCGCCGACCTGCTCGGCCGCCCGGTCTCGATCGTGTCCGTCGGCCCCGACCGCGAGCAGACGATCCTCCGCCCCCGCGGGCCCTCCCGCCGACCGTCATGCCAAGCATCCCAACCGAGCCCCGTGGCGGGGGCCTGACGGCCCCCCCCGACCGGCGTCCAGAGCCAGCGGCCCCCGCGGCCCGCGCGGCGCTGCCCCGCCACGTCGCCATCATCATGGACGGCAACGGTCGCTGGGCGCAAAAGCGGGGGCTGCCCCGGGTCGAGGGGCACCGGCAGGGCGTGGCGAGCGTGCGGCGGATCACGGAGCATGCGGCCCGGCTGGGGATCGAGCAGCTCACGCTCTACTGCCTGTCGAGCGAGAACTGGCGACGGCCCGAGGCGGAGCTCTCGTTTCTGATGCAGCTCCTCGGCCACTACATGATCGAGGAGCGGGAGCTCCTGATGCGGCAGCGGATCCGGCTCTCGATGATCGGCAGCCGCGAGGGACTGCCCGCCGGCACGCTCGCCGACGTCGATCGCACCGTCGAGCTCTGCGCCGGCAACGAGGGGATGCGGCTCTGCCTGGCGATCAACTACGGCTCCCGCGGCGAGATCGCGGCGGCGGCGCGGGCGCTGGCCCGCGACGCGGCCGCCGGCCGGCTCGATCCCGAGGCGATCGACGAGGCGGCCTTCGCGGCCCGGTTGACCACGGCCGGCATGCCCGATCCCGATCTCCTGATCCGGACGGCCGGCGAGATGCGGATCAGCAACTTCCTGCTCTGGCAGATCAGCTACGCGGAGCTGTGGGTGACGCCCGTCGCCTGGCCCGACTTCGCCGAGGCCCAGTTCGACGAGGCACTGGCCGAGTTCGCCCGCCGCGACCGGCGGTTCGGGGGGATCGGGCCGTCGTGACCGCCGCCGCCGCTCCCCCGTCGCGCTTCGGGACGCTCGTCTCGCGGGCGATCGTGACGCTGGTCTCCGCCGGCGGCTTCGCCGGGCTGTGCTGGGCCGACGCCACCGGCCTGCTCGCGGCCCCGCCCGCCTGGTGGCTGATGCCGGTGGCCGTGCTGCTCGCCTCGGGGGCGGCGGCGGAGGCCGTGCGGATGGCGGCCGACCGCGGGCTCGCGGCCCCGGGAGCGTTCGTGCCCGCGGCGACGGCGGCCGTCCCGCTGGCGGCCGTCGCCGCGTCCCACGCTCGGCCGGCGGCCGGAGGAGGGCCGGCGGCGATCATCGGCTGGGCCGCGGTGGCCCTGGCCGCGGGAGTCGGTCTCGCGCTCGTGATCGAGGTCTGCCGCTACCGTCCGGGGCGGGGCAGTCTGGCCCGCGTCGCGGTCGCGGCCACGGCGCTGACTGCGATCGGCCTGCCCGTCGCGTTCATGGTGGGCTTGAGACTGTTGGGCGGTGCGGGCGGTCCGGTCGGCCTCGTGCCGCTGGTGAGCATGGTGGCGGTGGTGAAAGGGGGCGACATCGCCGCCTACGTCATCGGCTCGCTGGTCGGCCGCTGCAAGCTCGCGCCGGTCGTCAGCCCGGGCAAGACCTGGGAAGGCGCCGCCGCATCGCTCGTGGCCGCGCTGGCGGTGGCCTGGTTGATCCTCGAGCAGTCGGGCTGGAGCGGCGGGCGGCAGCCCTGGGGCGGCTGGGCCGTGTATGGACTGGCGGTGGGCGTCGCCGGGATGCTCGGCGATCTTTCCGAGTCGCTCGTGAAGCGAGAGCTCGCCGCCAAGGATTCGGGCCGTTCGCTGGCTGGTCTGGGGGGATTTCTGGACCTGATCGACGCCCCGCTCGTGGCGGCGCCGGTGGCCTGGCTGTTGTGGGTGCTGGGGTGATCGCCCGGGCGGCCACCTTGAGGTATAGTAAGGCGGCGTTGCTGACCGTCCGTTCCCCCGAGACCGCCGGCTGAACCGAGCCGTGGCGGGCTTCGATGCCTCGCTCCACGATCGCGGTCATCGACACCAAGCGCCTCACCGCGATCTTCGGTCCGCGGGACAGCCACCTCCGTCGGATCCGCGAGGCGCTCGGCGTCGGGATCGCAGCCCGCGGTGAGGCCATCCACATCGACGGCGAGGAGCACGCCGTGCTCCGGGCCACGGAGGTCTTCGAGGAGCTCGACCGGCTCGCCCGCGAGCAAGGCGGCGTGGAGCGGGACGAGGTGGACCGGTTGCTGCGGATCGCCACGGGCGAGGAACTCGCGCTCCATCGGCCCGAGCCGATCGAAGTCCACCGCCCGGGCGGCCAGCTCGTGCCCAAGTCGCCGGGCCAGGCGGCCTACGTGCAGGCGATCCGGCAGCATGACGTGGTGCTCTGCACCGGCCCGGCCGGCAGCGGCAAGACCTTTCTGGCAGTGGCCCTGGCCGTGGCCTCGCTGCGAGCTGAGCAGGTCAAGAAGATCGTGCTCGTCCGTCCGGCCGTCGAGGCGGGAGAGAGCCTCGGCTACCTGCCGGGCGACCTCCAGGCCAAGATCAATCCCTACCTCCGGCCCTTGATGGACGCGCTCCGGGAGATGATGGACTACGACCAGCTCAAGCGGCTCACTGAGCAGGACATCGTGGAGATGATCCCCTTGGCCTACATGCGCGGCCGGACGCTCAACCACGCCTTCATCATCCTCGACGAGGCGCAGAACACGACCATCTCGCAGATGAAGATGTTCCTGACGCGGCTGGGAATCGGGTCGAAGATGGTGATCTCCGGCGACACCACGCAGATCGACCTGCCCCCCGACCGGCAGAGCGGCCTGATCGACGCGCTCCGGCGGCTCCGCGATGTGCCCGGCTGCGGCCAGGTGACGCTCGGCGGGGCCGACATCGTCCGCCACGCGCTGGTGCAGCGGATCGTCGAGGCCTACGACCGGTAGCCCCCATGCCCTTCGCCTCCCCCTCACCGCGCCGCCGTCCCCGCCGCTCGGGCTCGGTGGATTTGCCGCACGGTTTCTGGGGTCTGCTGGCTGGCAAGGCGTCGCGGCCCGACGTGCTCGTGAGGCTCGGGCTTTGCCTGGCTGCGGCGCTGGTGCTCCTGATGGCGCTCCAGGGCTGGTCCGAGCCGTTCGCCTATCGTGTGGGCTCTGTGCCTGTTCACGGGATCGTGTCGCGGGTGCCGTTTGAGAAGCAAGACGACGATGCCACCCGGGTGGCCCGCGAGCGGGCCGCCGCCAAAGTTCGCGTCGTCTACGCGCAGGACAAGGCGCCGGTCGTCCGGCTGCGGGACGGTCTCAAGAACCGGGCGGCGGAACTGACCGCGGCCGACTCGCTGCGGGCGGTCCCGCGTGAGGCCTGGCTGGAGTTCGCGCCCGATGCCGCGGGAGTGCTCGAGCATCTGCCCCCGCCGGCTCCCGCGCCCATGGCTCCCGAGCCCCCCGACCTCGCGGCGGACCAGGCCACCAAGCCCGCTCGCGAAAAGACAACCGAGCGGGACAAAGGCGGGAAGAGCGGTCCGCCGCAGGCAGTGGCCAAGCCGACGGCCGAGCCGCCCCCCCCCGACCACGAGCCGCCCAACCCCGAAATGGCCGCCCGGATCGCGGCGGCCGAGCAGGACTTCCAGCGGTTTCGGGCTCGGATCGACACCAAGGAGAAGCTCCTGCTGTTCGAAAAAGGTATCGATCTGGCCTTCCAAGAACTGGAGGCGACGGGCGTGCTCGAGAAGATCCAGCACACCTTCGACGAGGGCAGCCAAAACGAGATCGACGTCCACCCGCTGGGCAATCCGGCCGAGACCGTCCGCGTTCAGGTGCCGCAGGTGCTGCTGGTGGAGGCGAAGGCCAGGCTGAAAACCCGGCTCACCGAGGAACTCGGCGAGGGACCGTTCGTGGACCGCGTCTTCGCCTGGATCGAGCCGCGGCTCTCAGGCACGCTCGAAATCGATCGCGAGGGCACCGCCCGGGCCAAGCAGGACGCCAGCGAGAAGACACCGCCGCAGTTCGTGTCGTTCCAAAAGGGAAGCCTGCTGGCCGAAGCGAGCCTGCCGGTAACGCCGGCGGCGCTCGAGCTGTTGGAGCGGGAGCACCAGGCGTTTCTCGGACAGCAGCAGCCGGCACAGCGGGTGGCGCGGGCGTTGGCGATGCTGGGGCTGTTCGCGGCACTGTTCGCGCTCTCGGGGTTCTACCTCCACTTGAACCACCGCGAGCTGCTGGGCGACTTCGGGACGATCGCAACGCTCGTCGGCTTCTCGGCGGTCACGGTCATGGCCTGCATGCTGGCCGCCGCCGACGCCTGGCAGGCACACGTGGTGCCGCTCTTGTTGTTCGCGATGACGATCGCGATCGCTTACGACGAGGATCTGGCGCTCCTGTTGGCGGCGGAGGTGGCGCTGGTAGTGGTGCTGGGACTGGGCCGCGGGCTGGGGGAATACGTCACTCTGGCGGCGGCCGCGGCGGCGATGGTCTTCTGGATGGGCCGGCTCCGGAGCCGCAGCAAGCTGATCTACGT
>JBIKXY010000108.1:0-9613 GCA_044355515.1 Pirellulales bacterium | reverse complement strand
CCGCAGGGCGATCGCCCCGAACCGGGTGCTCGTGCGGAGCGTCTCGACGAACTCGGCCGCCCGCGGCAGCCGGATCATCACGGCCGTGTCGGCCGGGAGGCACTCCCAGGACGGCCGCAGGTCGTCGGCCAAGGCCGGGCTGGGGAGCCAGAGCGACGCCCAGCAGGCCACCAGGGAAGCGATCGTGATCCCGGCGGCCGAGTGTCGTGGTGCCAGCGGCATGATGCCCTCGGGGTGCGTGGTCGAACCGGCTAGGGTGCCGCCGCGGCGGCCGGCTGCCCGGGCCGATAGGGGGGCGGCAGGTAGGTGACGCCGTTTTGCGGCTGCGACTCGTCGAAGAGATACGTGTCGCGGTGGACGAGGAAGTCGATCAGCTCCGAGGCCGGGATCCCGAAGGCCAGCCCGTCGAACACCGCCGCCCCGGCGCAGGCCACCGCCACCACCTCGCCCCGGGCGTTGAAGATCGGGCCGCCGCTGTTGCCCGGATTGATGGCGGCGTCGGTCTGGATCAGCCGCAGCTGGTCGATCGTGCGGGTGGTGCTGCTGACGATTCCCTGGGTCACGCTCCGCTCCATGCCCAGCGGATTGCCGATCGCGAACACCATGTCGCCCACCCGCAGGTCGTCGCGGTCGTTGATCACGACCGGCTCCGGCAGCCGGCCGTCGGCCTCCGCGGCGTCGAGCTTGAGGAGCGCGAGATCCCGCAGCGGCTGGAGCGCCAGGATCCTGACCTTGCGAAACTCCAGCTTCTCGAAGCCGCTCCCGACCCCGGTTTCAGCGGCGGCCGCCACGCGGCGAAACATCGTGGCCCGCAACTGCGTGTGCTTCTCGACCACGTGGTAGTTGGTCACGATGTGGCCTTCCCGGCTCGTCAGGAAGCCGGTGCCCAGCCCGCCGGGATTGCGGATCATCACGACCGCCTCGCCGAACCGCTTGACGAGCTCGGGCACCTCGCGGGCCTCGAGCCGGCCGGTGCGGAAGAGGCCCCGCTCGGCCGCCTGGTCCAGCTCATCGGCCTCGTCCTCCCGCCGCACGTCGAGCACCCGCTTGGCCGGGATCTGCAGCACCTCGTAGCCGAGATCGAGCACCAGCCCCTCGTCCGACCGGCGCAGCAGGGTGGCTGTCACCTTGCCCCCGCCGACGAGCGTCACCGTGACGAGTTCGCCGGCCGAAGCGGCGGCCGCCAGACCGACCATCCAACCCGCCAGGGCAGCTGCGAGCGACTTCATCGCCTGTTCTCCTCGGCCTGCTTCTCGTTTGGCTTCTCGTCCTGCTTGGTCTTCTCGTCCTGCCCGGCGGTGTCCCGGCCCAGATAGATGATCAGCCTGTCCTGGCTGACGACCGCCAGGTCGTGCACCCCGTCGCCGTCGGCCTCGAGGCCGGCGACCCAGCGCGGCTCGCTCACCAGTTCCTGGGAATCGCCGCCGTCGTAGGGATACTTCCGGTCGTCGAACACCTTCCAGGTCACCGACCGCTCGAGCTTGGCCGGGCTCGCCGAGCCGGAGGGGCGGCGGAGCAGCGCCGTCAGCTGGTGCCGCCGGTCATCGCACAAGAGGAGGTCGTCGCCGCCGTCGCCGTCAAGGTCGGTGGCCATGATCCGATGGATCGTGGATTCGCTCACGCCGCTGCGGCGGCCGATCCGCCCGTCGACGCTCTCCGCGAGTTCGAGTTCCCACGGCTCGCCCCGCGACAGCCGCACGATCCGCTCCTTGTCCACGAGCACCACGCCGAGCACGGGATCCCCCTCGAGGGCGGCGCCGGCCGGCGGCTTGACCGTCTCGACCGGCCGCATCACGCCCGCCTCGTCGGCCGCGAGCCGGTGGAGGAACGCGCCGTCCCGCTCGAGCGCCCAGGCCTGCCCGGCCGCGCCCGCGACGGGAAGGTAGGAGGCGATCTTCTGCCCGTCGCCGAGCATCACCTGATCGACCGGATGGAGATCGTCGCCGAGCCACTGGATCACGCCGTCGGTGAGCCGCGCCCGGCGCGGGCCTTCGGGCCCGGCGAGCAGCCGGTATTCGTCGAGATCGGCCTTCGCCAGAAGCGCGGGCGACGTCACCACCGGCTTGCCCTCGACCAGCCGTACCAGCCGCGCCGCGGTCGCGAAGGCATCCTGCACGAGCAGGGTGTCGGCCCCCAGCCAGACCACCTTCTCCACCTTGGGCCCGAGCCCCTCGAACCGGGTCCTGGTCGGCTCGGCGGCATCGGCCGGCCAGACATACAGATCGAGGTCGCCGCCGACCCGCTGGGCCCACCAGGCGGTGGTGCCGACCAGCTCGAGCGCCAGGATGCGGCGGTCTTTTCCTTCCTGAACCCAGGGCTGCGGGTAACCGAGCCGCCCGTTCTCCCAGGTGCAGCGGTGCAGGTCGGCGGCGTCCTTGGACCAGATGAGCAGCAGCCCCTCACCCGCGGCGGCCGGCGGCGCGACCACCGCCTTGATGCCCCCGACGGCCGGGAAGGTTTCTTCCGTGGACCAGCCGGCGGGCGTGAGCCGGTGCACGCGGAGCCGCGGTTGGGCCGCATCCACCGCCACGATCGCCGGCTCGCCGTCGAGCCTGATCCCGCACCAGCCCCGGCGGCCGGGGGCGGCCATCGGCAGCGCGTCTTGCCTGCCCACGTCGCTGGCCTCGCCCCGGGCGAGGCGGTATTGCCGAACCACGCCCTTGTCGCTGCCGCCGAGCAGCATCAGCTCGGCCGCGCCGGTCGGCCCGGCGGCCACTTGGAAGCCGTCGATCGGCCGGTCGTGGAGCGTCTGGGCCGGCAGCAGGTCGCCCGCATCGCCGCAGGGATGCCAGCGGATCACCTGCCGGGCCACGTTCGACCACTCCACGAGATCCGCATCGCCATCGCCGTCGAGGTCGGCGAGCTGCCAGTCGATCCGCCCCCGGGCCTCCCGCGGGGCCAGCCATTCGGCCCGGCCGCTGCGGTCCAGCGGCAGCCGCTGGATGCCCTCCTCGCAGCTGACGAGCAGTTCATGGCGGCCGCCGGGCAGGTCGCGGACGAGCAGGCTGCCGCGCCGGCCGGTGGGCTTGCCGGCCAGCAGGTTCCAGCCGCCGGTCTTCTGCCAGGCGGCCCGGGCATCGACCTGTTTGTCTTTGGCCTGGGTGTAAATCGAGATCCGATTCGAGGGGCTCGTCAGCACCAACAGCTCGGGACGGCCGTCGCCATCGACATCATGGGCCACAGCGTCGAGCGGCAGCTCGTCGATCGCCACCTCCCCCCGGGCCCAGTCCATGGCCAAGGGCAGCTCGTTGGGGCGGTCGGCATCGGTGACATCCTCGCGGGTCCGCTCCGCGGCCGGCAGCCAGCGGTAGAGGTCGAGCCGCGCCTGCCGGGGGTTGACCACCACCAGGTCGTCGCGGCCGTCGGCACCGAGATCGGCCACGAGCGTGCGTTCGGCCCGGGCGTCGAGCTGCACCACCCGCATGCCCTGCCAGCCGTCGAAGCCCCTGGCGGCGGCGGCCGTCGAGCACGCCCAGACGGCGACCAGCGGGGCCAGGCGGCGACAAGACGGCACGAATCGCGGTGGCAACGGCATCACATGGAGGATACTCCGTCGGCCACCGCCCCGCCACGGGCGGCGGCCTTCGCGGGAGAGCCGCGAGGCTCATCCGGCGGCCAGGGGCCCCGGGCTGATTCCCCGCGGGGTCAGCGGACCCGGCGGGCCAGGTTGGCGGCCAGCCGGTCGAGCGTCTGGCTGCGGTCGTCGAGCCCGATGTGCACCCGGATGATGTTCATCGCCTGCTCGTCGGCCAAGGCCGCCCGCAGCGCCTGGTCGAAATCCCCCTCCGTCCGCACGTCCCAGCCGGTGCCGCCGCCGAGCAGTTCCGGCAGCCGCTGATACTGCCAGGGGTTGATGTCGTTGAACGAGCCCTCGTGGAGCAGCCGCTCGGTGCCGTAGCCCTGGTTGTCGAGCACGATCACCGTCACGGCCAGGCCGCGGCGGACGATCGTCGAGAGCTCCATCCCCGTCATCTGGAAGGCCCCGTCGCCCACCAGCGCGATCACCTTGAGGTCGGGCCGCGCCGTCTTGGCGCCGAGCGCCGCCGGCACGGCGAAGCCCATCGAGGTGTAGTAGGCCGGGGCGATGTACTCGGTCTGGCCGCGGATCACGAGGTCGCTCGAGGCGAACAGCGCGTCGCCCACGTCGGCGATCACGATCGTGCGGTCGTCGAGCGACTCGTCGAGCCGGCGGACGAGCCTGGTCGTCGTGATCGCGGCGTCGGGGGCGAGCACGAACGGCTCGAGGGCCGCGGCCGGGCCGGGCGGCAGGGGGCGGGAGGCGGCCCGGGGCGCGGCTGCGGCCAGACCGCGGATGAAGTCGTCGAGCAGGACGTCGTGATAATGGTGATGGCTGATCCGGAGGTCGTCGCTGGCCGCGTAGATGCTGGTGGCGGCGTCGAGCTTGGCGGTGAAGATGCCCAGGTCGATGTCGGTGAGCAGGGCGCCCAGCAGGATCAGGCAGTCGCTCTCCTCGACGAACTCGGTCACCTCGCGGCGGCCGAGGGCCCCCTCGTAGAGGCCGATGTAGAGCGGATGGACCTCGCTGACCACGCTCTTGGAGAGCATCGTGGCGGCGATCGGGATGCCCGCCTTCTCGGCGAGCGCCACGGCGTCGGCCTGGAGGCCGTAGCGGTGCAGCTCGATGCCGGCGATGATCACCGGCCGCTTGGCTGCCGCGATCCGGGCCGCGGCCTCCTTGACCGCCTCGGCCAGCGCCTGGGGGTCGCTCGCCCGCGGCGGATGGACGTAGGGGCGGATCTGCTCGGGCACGACCGCGACCATGTCCCGCGGCAGCTCCAGGTACACCGGTCGCTTGAGCCGATGGGCCGTGTCGAGCAGGAAGTCGATGTCGCGGAAAGCCGTGGCCGGATCGATGATCTCGAGGCTCGCGGCACAGAGCTTGTCGAACACCTCCAGCTGGGTCCGCCACTCGCGGACCCGGTGGTGAAGCAGGGGATCCCCCCCGCGCTCGGCCAGGCCCGGCGCGCCGGAGATCATCACCACCGGACTCTTTTCGGCGTAGGCACCGGCGATCGAGTTGGCCACGCTCAGCCCCCCCACGCCGTAGGTGACGCAGACCGCGCCCATCCCGTGCACCCGGGCGTAGGCATCGGCGGCGAAGCCGGCGCAGTCCTCGCGGGTGCAGTTGACGACCTGGAGCGGCGAGTGCTCGAGCATGCTGTAGAAACCGAGCACGTAGTCGCCCGGCAGGCCGAACACGTGCCGCAGGCCGTAGTCCGAGAGCCTCCGGATCAGGTATCGCCCGATCGAGAGGCTGGTCATGCTCTCGGGCCGCTGCGGGGCCGGCCGGACCACCGGCGGGGCCACCAGACCGTTGTCGAGGCTCGACCCCAGGACGATCGCCATCGCATCACCTCTGTTTGGACAGCCGCCGCTGCCGGACGGCGAGCATCGTCATCCAGAACCCGAGAAAGGCCCCGACGCAGGCGAGCACCACCACCGCCCGGAGCGGGTTGTGATTGAGCCGCCAGGCGCCGATCGCGTGGAAAATACCCCAGACCACGATCCCCGCCGCCACCCAGCGGATGATCCGGACGCGGTCTGGCGGGGGGGAAAGTTCAGGCACGCCGACATTGTAGGCCGCGGGCCAGGAACGCGGGATCGGCCCGTTGAGGCCTCCGCCCCGCGGGGCGTAGGCTCTCGCCGCATGAACGCCGCCCCCCTCGCCCCCGCCCGCCGCCCGCCGCCGCGAATCGTCGATCTGCCCGCCTACGGTCTGGCGGCCGCCACGCTGGCCGGGTTCGCCGGGGGCTGCCACTGGCTGCTCGACCTGACGAGCCACTTCCGCTGGTATTGGCTGCTGGCGGCGTTGGTCTGGTTCGCCATCGTTCCCCGCCGCCGCAGCCGGCCGGCCACGGCCTGCCTGCTGGTCGCCGCGGCCGCCAATCTCGCGACGCTCGCGCCGTACTGGCTGCCGGTGGCTGTCGAGGCTCCCAGCGGCGACGACACGCTCCGCGTCGTGTCGCTCAACGTGCTCAGCGACAATCCCGACAAGGGGCGGACGCTCTCGTATCTGCGTCAGTCCGCCGCCGACGTGGTCGTGCTCTTGGAGGTCAACGACGCCTGGGCGGAGGCGGCCGCGGACCTCGAGCCGCTCTATCCCCACCAGGTCGTGCGTCCGGGCAGCGACCGGTTTGGGATCGCCGTGCTGTCGCGACTGCCGCTGGCGCGGCAACGGGTCGAGCCGCTGGCGGAGGGGCCGCCGGTCGTGTTGGTGGACCTCCCCGTGGGCACAGCGGGCTGCCTGCTCGTGGCCGCGCACCCTCGGCCGCCGATCTCGGCCGCCTGGTCGGCCCGCCGGGACGCCCAACTGGCCGCGATCGGCGAGGCCGCGGCCGCCGAGTCGCGGCCGGTGGTGGTGGCGGGTGACCTCAACGCCACGCCCTGGTGCCACGGCTTCCGGCGGCTGGTCGGGCCCCGGGGGCTACGGGATTCGGCGGCCGGGCACGGCGTGCAGGCGACTTGGAACGCCCGCCTCTGGCTCCCGCGGATCCCGATCGACCACGTCGTCATCTCGCCCGAGGTGCGGGTGATCTCCCGCCGGGTCGGCCCCGACGTGGGCTCCGATCATCTGCCGGTCGAGGCGACGCTCGCGATCCCGTGAGCGGCCTGATCCGCCCCGCAGGGCGGCGGCTCAACCAGACGAGCGGCCGCTCGTGGGCCGCCGCCGGCCCTGGGCGGTGGTCGGCACGCTCTTGAGCGGCTCTTCGGCCCCGTCGAGCCGCTGGCCCGGGTGAACCGCGGCGAGCCGCTCGCGGATCCGGGCCGCATAGGCCTCCGAGAGCTCGCAGCCCAGAAAGCGGCGGTCGAGCTTCTTGGCCACGGCGAGCGTGGTGCCGCTGCCGCCGAAGGGATCGAGGACGGTGTCGCCGGGATTGCTCGAGGCGCGGATGATCCGGCCGAGCAGCTGCTCGGGCATCTGGCAGCCGTGCCAGCCGGACCGCTCCTTGAAGGTGCCGCAGACCCGGGGGAAGTACCAGGTGTCGCCATCGGCGGCGAAGCCCTCGGGCAGATCCTGCGGCCGGAGGATCCAGGTGTCGTCGGGGAGGCGGCCGGCCGAGTTGGCCCGCTTGTCGGCATACACAAGCTCGCGGGCGCTGGGCACGCGGATCGCGTCGGTGTTGAAGGTGAAGGCCTTGGGATCCTTCACGAAGTGAAACAGGTGGGCATGCGAGCGGCTGAACTTGGTGCGGCAGTTGACGCCGAAGGTGTAGTACCAGACCACCCAGCTGCGGCAGCTGAAGCCCAACTCCCGGGTCGCGGCGACCTTCAACTCCGCGGCGTACTCGTCGCCGATCGCCAGCCAGAACGTGCCGTCCGGACTGAGCACCCGCTTGACGGCCTCCATCCACTGCCGCGACCAGGCGAGATAGTCGGCGGCAGTGCGGCGGTCGTCGTAGGCGTCGTAGTCGTAGCCGATGTTGAACGGGGGATCCGCGAACGCGAGGTGCACGCTGCCGGCAGGCACGCGGCCGAGGATCTCCAGGCAGTCGCCCTGGTGAACCTGATCGAGTTCAGGAGGGGGGTCGGGGAAGAGCAGCATGGTGCGGTTGTACGAAAAGCCAAAAACCGCGTCGATCCGTCGTCCAGAAAACACTCACGCCGCGGCCGTCGCCAGCAGCAGGGCGGCCCGGCAGGCCTGCTCGTAGGCGGTCAGGTCGAGCCGCTCGTCGGTGGTGTGGATGTTCAGCTGGCCGCAGCCGAGCGTGACCGTGGGGATGCCGTTGGCCGCCATCCAGTTGGCGTCGAGGCCGCCGTTCGAGATGTCGAGCCGTGGCTCGAGGCCGAGCATCTGGACCGCTGCGCGGGCCGCGGCCACGCAGGCCTCGTCGTCGGCCAGCCGGAAGGCCTCGTAGTCGAGCCGGCCCGCGATCGACACCCTGCCCGTCCGCCCGTCGCTGCTCTTGACCCGCTTCGCGGCCGCCGCAAACGCCTTCTCGATCGCCTTCACGATCCGTTCCCGAAAAGCGGCCTCGTGGCTGCGGGCCTCGGCCCGCAACCTGGCCCGCTCGGCCACCACGTTGGTCGCCTCGCCCGCATGGATCACACCCACGTTGCTCGTGCCCCGCTTGCCCCCCTTCTCCACCAGGCCGTGCCAGCCGTCTTCCACGAGCGACGCGATCGCCAGCGACGCGATCGCGATCGCCGACACGCCCTTCTCGGGCGCCACGCCGGCATGGCTGGGGACGCCCTCGATGTCGATGTCGAGCCGGTGGCCGCTGGTGGCCCCGACGGTGAGCTTCTCGACTGCACCGCCGTCGAAGTTGAAGGCCAGCTTCGGCCGGCCCAGATCGGCGGCCTTCACGAACCGCGCGCCGTAGAGGCCCACCTCCTCCTGGATCGCGAACAGAAACGTCAGCGGCGGATGGGGCGGCTTCTGCCGCAGGATCTCGAGCGCCGTCGTGAGCACCACGCCCACGCCCGCCCGATCGTCGCCGCCGAGCCCGGTCGCCGGGTCGGCGCTTTTCACGAACCGGCCGGCCACCACCGGTTTGGCCCCCTTGCACACGGGCACCGTGTCCATGTGGGCCATGAACAGCCGCCGTGGCCCCTTGAGGACGCCCGGGAGCTTCACGATCAGGTTGCCGCAGTTGCCCCGGAGCGGCGTCTTCTCGTGCGCCCGGTCGAACATGATCGCCGCCGGTGGGCAGCCGGCGGCCCGGAGCGTCTTCACGACGTGATCGGCCACGGCCCGCTCCTCACCGGAAAGCCCGGGAATGGCCAGCAGGTCGAGCACGGTCCGTCGGGCACGGGCCAGGTCGGGGGCAGGCAAGGCGGCACGAGTCATCGAGCGGCTCCGGGGTCCGGGGGGAAGTCCCGGGTCATCTTACGCCAGGGGATGCGGAGTGGTCGGCGCGGGGGCGGCCGGCGAACTGCCGGCCCATGCGGCGTCACTCGCCGCGGCGGCGGGCGAGCGCCGCCGCGCAGGCCCCGGCCACGCGGACGGCCGCGTCGGTCTCGTCGATCGGCCAGGTCTCGCAGCGCAGGCACTGCTCGGGGTCGTTGTCGAGCCAGTCGGTCCGCAGCCGCTCGGCCACGGCCGCGTCGGCAGCCACGATCCCGTCGCACGACCCGAGCACCGAACGCACCAGCCGCCGCAGCGAAGGTCGCCCGGCCGCGGCCCGGAGGTCGGCCGCCGAAACGTGCACCACCACCGGCGCGCCGGTCTCGACGGCCAGATCGGTGAGGATCCCCGCATGCAGCACGAAGATCACGTCCGGATACACCGCGTCGGCCGCCTCGGCGATCACCTGCCGGGCCGTCTCCCGGGCCAGGCCCAGAAGCCGCGAGGGAACGTCGGCCACGGCCGCGAGAAAGGCCTCCGGCCCGCCATCCTGCACGGCCGCCAGAAACCGCCGGTTGGCGGCGGCCACGTCGTGGAGGTGGATGCCATGCATCCCGGGGGGCTGGTCATCGAGGCCGTGCAGGCTCGACGGCCCGCAGACGGCCGCGGTGGCGCCGGCGGTCTCGAGGCCCGTGTGCAAGCGATGCACACGGGTGTGCGGATGGTCGCAGCAGCCATGGTCGATCAGCAGGATCCGCATCCGTTGGCCGCCTCCCACCGGTGAGCGCTCCAGCATGCGCGGTCAGA
>JBIKXY010000318.1:0-3051 GCA_044355515.1 Pirellulales bacterium | reverse complement strand
GGAGTGGAGCGGCTCGTGGCCGTCCACGAGGCTCCAGCCGCAGTTGTCGCCGGCCCGCACCCGGCGGATCCACTCCGTGCGCTCGAGGCCCACGTCGCCCACCCAGAGGTCGCCCGTCTGCCGGTCGAAGCTGATCTTCCAGGGGTTTCGCAGGCCGAAGGCGAAGATCTCGCCGCGGGCCCCCGGCACGGCGAGCAGCGGGTTGTCGGGCGGGATCGCGTAGGGCAGCCCTTCGTCGCGGCGGTGAACGTCGATCCGCAGGATCGAGGCGAGCAAATCGCTCACATCCTGGCCGGTCCGCAGGCCGTCGGCGGGCTCGTGAAAGCCGCCGTCGCCGGTCGAGACATAGAGGCAGCCGTCGGGGCCGAAGACGAGGCAGCCGCAGTGATGCCCGCCGGCCTGCCAGGAGAGCAGCTCCACGGCGGAGTCGGGGTCGCACCGCGGCGGGGACTCCCGCGAAGCCGTCAGCCGCACCAGCCGCGTGCCGTCGGCCAGCGGGGGCGTGCGGTTCCAGTCCTTGTAGCAGGCGGAGTAGCAGAGGTAGATGAAGCCGTTCGTCGCATAGTCGGGGTCGGGCACGATTCCGTAGACGGCGCCGACGGCGAGTTCCTCGCCTTTTTCCCGCCCCAGCCGGCTGACGAGCGTGCCGACGTCGATCAGCAGATCGGCCTGGCGGCACTCGCGGTCGTTGGGAAACGAATAGACCTTCCCATACATCTCCGTCACGAACCAGCGGTCGCCTGCCGGCGAGGCCACCAGCGCCGTGGGCTGCTCGAACGCCAGGTGCGGAAAGGCCCGGCGGGTGGCGAACGGGGGGGGCGGGTCGGGTGTGCCGACGACTGCCGAGGTCGTCCAGGCCGGGCGGGCCCCGGCCGCCGGCGGGCCCTCGGCCCGCGTCGCCCCCGCGCCGACGGCCGCCGCCACCAGCCAGAGCGCGACCGGGGCCGCGGCCTGGCCGCGGCGGCGAACCGGAACGCGAGCGTCAGAATCGCTGGGCATTGGGACCCGGTGTGAAGACACCCAGATCATAGCCGATCGCCACGGCCTGGGCGCGGTCGGCGGCGTTTAGCCGGGCCAGAATCGCGGTCATGTGGGCCCGCACCGTCCGCTCCGAGATCCCCAGCAGGCGGGCGATCTCCGCGTTGCCGAAGCCCTGCCGCACCAGCCCGAGCACCTCCCGCTCCCGCTGCGAAAGCGGGCCGGTTCCGGCGGGCCTGGAGGCCGCGGGGAACTGCGGGCTGACGCTTCCCCCCTCGTGCACCGTGCGGATGGCCCGGGCGAGGTCGCCATGCTGCACGGTTTTGATCACGTAGCCGCGGGCGCCCAGCTGCATGGCGAGACTCATGTCGTCGCCATCCTTGCTGGAGGTGAGCATCAGCACCCGGGCCCCGGGAAACTCCTCCACCAGCCGCCGCAGCGTCTCCAGTCCGTCCATCCGCTCCATGCACACGTCGAGCAGGGTCACATCGGGGCGGTGCGCCCGCCAGAGCGACAGGGCGGTCGGACCGTCGTCGGCCTGGGCGACGATGTTGAACCCGTGGTTGAGCGACAGGACGTTCGCCAACCCGACCCGCATGACGGGATGATCGTCGACGAGCATCACGCGGATGCCCAACGGATTGTCTTTCAGCGCCATGCCGCCATTGTTCGCGGCCCCGCCGGTCGTCACCATTGGAGGAACCTCCGATACCCCCCGGAATCCGGTCCGGTCCGGCCGCCCTTTCACCCGCCCACGGCCGGCTGCGGCTCGGCCAGATTCCGGTCGAACTCGCTGCGGCGGACCTCCGCCGTGACCGTCGTGCCCCGGCCCGGCCGGCTTTCGATCCGCAGGCTCCCCCCCAGCCGCTCGGCCCGCTCCCGCATCCCCAGGAGCCCGAAATGCCCGGCCTGGGCTCCGCGGTCCTCGGGGCCTTGCCCCGCGGGGGCGGCGAATCCCGCGCCATCGTCCCGGACGGTGGCCCGAATCCGGGTCAAATCGGCGTCCACCTCCACGCCGATCTGCCGCGGCCGGCCGTGCCGCAGCGCGTTGAAGACCGCCTCCTGCACGATCAGGATCAGGTTGCCCGCCACGAACTCGGGCAGGTCGTCGAGCGGGCCGCGGGCGAGCACGTCGATCGTGGCCGGGTGTCCCTCTCCCACCCGGGCGACCAGCGACTTGAGCGCTTCGGGGAAAGACCGTTCCTCGAGCGGCAGGCTCCGCATCGCCCAGACGGCGCCGTGCAGCTCGCCGGCGGCATGGTTGACCATCCGCCGGGCCACGGCGAAGTGCTCCCGGGCCTCCGCCTCGTCCCGGCTGCGGCAGCCTTCGCAGGCGTCCAGCTGAAACCCGATCCCGCCGAGGGTCTGGAGGAGCGTGTCGTGGAGGTTGGCGGCCAGCCGGTTGCGTTCCTGGAGCGTGGCCTGGAACTCGACGGCCGCATCCCGCCGCGACCGCATCTCGGCTGCCAGCCTGGCCGTTTGGAGCCGCAGCCGGTGGCGGAGCGCGACGGTCCAGGCGATCGCCGCCACAAGCGCCGCGACGACGAGCCCCAGCAGGGCGGCGAGCCGGCGGGGGGTCCACCAGGGGGCATCCCGCTCCACCCGCACATCGGCGGCCGACCGCACGATCAGCCGCAGGCGATCGGGCACCTGCTGCGGCCAGGCATCCTCCCGAAACCGCCAGGCCGTCTCGCCGATGCCCGTGACCGACAGCACGGCACCGGGCGTCAGCCGTCCGAGCGGCGGAGCGGCCTCGGCCGGGACGAGCCCGGTGACTTGGGCGGTGACTTGGGCGGTGCCCGAGGTGAGGGTGAGCAGCATGCCGTCGCGGGTCGGTCGGGCGTCGAGCAGCGTGGCGGCGAGCCGCACGAGCAGGCCCTCGTTGCGGGTGAAGTCCGACTCGATCGGCGGGCGGATGTCGAGCGGTGCGGGGGGCTCCGTGGCCCCGATCCGGCGGACGGCCGCGTCGGCCAGGCCGCTCCGCCGTCCGCGCCGCACGATGAATCCGGCCGCCTCGATCTCGTCGCCGGGCCGGAATCGTTCGCTCGCAGGCGTCTCGACCCTGACGCCCAC
>JBIKXY010000317.1:0-3062 GCA_044355515.1 Pirellulales bacterium | reverse complement strand
ATGCCGTCCGCCCACATCCCATGCAGCCGAGGAAACGCCGGCGGCAGGGTGACGCAACCCTGGTGGACGTGCCGCTTGGCGTGCAACTGGCCGCAGGCATCCGCGTGAAACATGCCGTGGGCGCGACACACAGGCCCGCAGCCGTATGCCTCGCTCGCCACGGATCCATGCCACGGCGGCCGCTGCCCGCCCCGACAGTTGCAATCGGCGGCGGACATTCCAGGCCCGGGCATCGCGGCTCCCTCCATGACGATCGTCTCCTGGGCCTGCGTGTCCCGGATCGAGAGGATCGACGGGATCGCGGCGGCGATCGTGGCGGCGATGACGAGGCGGATGGCTGGCACCGGTGTTGCTCCTCGAGGCGGGTTCGCGGAAATCCGCTGCCCACATCCCAGGTTTTCGGCCCGTCGGCCCCGCCGGGATGACGACCGTGCGGCGCCTTCCGGCCGCACCGGTCGGGCAAACCCTGCGGCCCGCGGACCAACCCCGGAATCGGTAGGATGGTGGACCTTTCATCCCAGCCCTGAGCCGGTCCACTGTGCCCGCCATCACCCTCGCTTCCGCCGCCGGGCCGCTCGAGCTCGAGCTCGCCGAAGGCACGCTCGTGACGGAGTTCCGCGGACCGGATGGCGTCGCCGGCGAGCCGGCCGCGCGACTCGTCAGCGAGGCCGTGGGCTCTCCCCCGCATGGCCCGCCGCTCGCGGCCCACGTGGTGCCGGGCGACCGGGCCGCGATCGCCCTGGCCGGCGAGATCCCGCAGTCCGAGGCCGTGCTCGCGGCCCTCCGCGGCTGCCTGGCGAGCGGTGGCGTGGCCGAGGGCGACGTGACCGTGCTCGCGGCGGCCCCGCTCGACCCCGCGAGCCCTCCTCGCCCGCCGGCCGGGGCCATGTCGTTCGATCCTTCCGTCGAGAGTGCGACCGCGTATCTCGCGGCCGACGCCGAGGCCCGGCCGCTCTACTTCTCGCGGGTGCTCGTGGACGCCGACGTGGTCGTGGCCGTCGGCCGCTTCTGCTGGGATGCCGCCCTCGGCGGCCGCTCGCCGGAGGGCGAGCTCTGGCCCGCCTTCGGCCGCCGGGACAACCGTGAGTCACTGGCCCGCGAGCTCGCCCGTCGCGGTCGCGAGGCGCTCGTCGATTGGCGGGGCGCGGTGCACGACATCACCTGGCAGCTGGGCGTGTGCGCGAGCCTGCGGCTGGTGGCCGGCCGGGGCGACACGCTCCACGCCGCCTGCTTCGGCCTGCCGGAGGAGGCGACGCGGGCGGCCCGGGCGGCCGCCGCCGCCTGGCGGCCCACCGTCGAGGAGCCCGCCGATCTGGCCGTCGCCACGCTTGCGAGCAACGCGACTGGCTTCGGGGCGGTGGTGCGAGCGATCGCGGCCGCCGCGCGAGTCACGCTGCCGACCGCCACGATCGCCGTGGTGGCGGGCGCGGCCGCCACCCCGGGCATCGTGCTGACCCGCTCCCGGCAGGGCACACCGCTCGGACCGCTCGTCCGCGAGGCGATCGCGTCAGACGATCCCGCCCTGATCGCCGACGCGGTCGAGGCCCGCCTGCTGGCCCGCTGCCTGGGCGACCGCCGCGTGGTGCTGCTCTCGAGCCTCGACGAGGCGGCGGTCGAGGAGATCGGCTTCGGCCACGCCGCCGACTCAGCCGTGGTCGAGCGGCTCGCCAACCGGGCCGAGCAGGTGGTAGTGCTCCACGAGGCCGAGCGGATGTTTCCCCGGCGGTGAGCGGAGCCCAGCAGCCAAAAGCATTGAAAGGCTCGTTGCTTCAGTCTAGAATAGCCTTGTCGGATTGCCGCCCCGAGTCAGGACGCTGCCATGCAACGCACGAGCATCACCGAGGCCAAGAACAACCTCAGCGGACTGATCGACCGCGTGCGCCGGGGCGAGACCGTGCTGATCTGCGACCGCAATCGACCGGTGGCGCGGCTGCAGCCGGTCGGGCCCGGCGCTGCCTCGGCCGACGACGACTGGTTGCCGGGCTTGATTCGCGATGGACTGCTCGCGCCGGCCCGGAAGCCGCTCTCGCTGCGAAGCCTGCCCAAGCCGGTCAAGCCTGCGAAACCCGCCAGCATCGTCGCCGCCTTGCGGGCCGACCGCGAGGAGTAGCCCGGATGCGCTACTGGGACGCCTCGGCGATCGTGCCGCTGCTCGTCGAGGAACCGCGGACCGCGGATGCCCGGGCGGCGCTGGCGGAAGACGAGGGCATCGTCACCTGGTGGGGCACGCGGGTCGAATGCACGTCGGCCATTGCCAGGCTCGAACGGGCCGCGGCCCTCACGCCCCGCCAGGCGACCCAGGCGATCGAGGTGTTGCGGGCCATCGCAGCGGGCTGGAACGAGATCCTGCCCGCGGAAATGGTGCGCGAGACGGCCTGCCGGCTGCTCCGGGTGCATCCCTTGCGGGCGGCCGACGCGCTGCAACTGGCGGCCGCGACCGTCATGGCCGGAGGCCGGCCGGCGGGGGCGGGGTTTGTGGCGTTCGACGACCGGCTTCGCGAGGCCGCGGGCCGCGAGGGCTTCCTCGTCGGTCCGTGATGGCCACCGACGATTCATCACCCGCTCGTGACCCGCATGAACGCCGCGATCTGGTCGCAGGTCTACGATCCGCTCGGGGCGGCCGTGCTCTCCACGACCGTGGCGGCGGTGCCCCTGGTGCTGCTCCTGGGCCTGCTCGCGTTGGGAGGATTCTCGGCCCTGCGGGCGGCGCTGGCGGCGCTCCTGGCCGCGATCGGGCTCGCGACGGCCGTGTTCGGCATGCCCCCCGCCGCGGCCGGGGCGGCTGCGGGCTACGGCGCCGCCTTCGGGCTGTTTCCGATCGGCTGGATCGTGATCAATGTGATGTTCCTCCACGCCCTCTCGGTCGAGTCGGGCGCGCTCGACGTGATGAAGCGGTCGGTCACACGACTCTCGCCCGACCACCGGGTGCAGGCGCTGTTGATCGCGTTCGCCTTCGGAGCGTTTCTCGAAGGGGCGGCAGGGTTCGGTGCTCCGGTCGCGATCACGGCGGCGCTGCTCGCCGGCACCGGCTTTCCGGCGCTCGAGGCGGCGGTGATCGCGCT
>JBIKXY010000107.1:0-9646 GCA_044355515.1 Pirellulales bacterium | reverse complement strand
CGGGCCGCGACGCCCAGCAGAGATCCGCCCAGGCCCGTCGCCACCATCGCGGGCACGGTGCCCAGCCCGAACACCGCCATCGTGAGGAGCCCCGCCACCACGTCGCCCGTGCTGCCCGCCAGCGCGAGCATCCCGTAGAGCAGCCCGCAGGGCAACAGCCCCGTGAACAGCCCGGCCAGGAACACGTCGGCCGTCGAACGGCCCCCGAGCAGGGCCTTGAAGGCGGCGGCGCCAGGGCACGAGACCGCCCCCGCCACGCCCCGCTTCTTCAGGATCCCGGTCGCGAGCAGCCCCTGCACCACGAGGAACCCGCCGGCGACGAGCGCCAAGACCGCGGGCACGTTGGTCCAGCCGGGCAGCCTGCCTGTGAGCCAGTTGCCCAAGAACGCGGCCGACGCCCCGAGCACCGCATACGTAAAAATCCGCCCGGCGGAATACCAGCCCTGCCGCCAGAGGTTGGCCCGCGGCGACGGGGCGGCGGCGCCCAGGGCGAGCGCGAACGGCCCGCACATGCCCAGGCAATGGGCCGAGCCCAAGAGCCCCGAGCCGAACACCAGCGGCCACTCGATCATGCGCCGGCCTCCACGGGGGCGAACCGTTCAGCAGGTCTGCGATCCACCGGCTCGACGGTGGCCGGCGCGACCGGCGCGTCTTCCCGCCCCAGCCGCAGCGAGTTGCCGACGACCAGCAGGCTCGAGGCCACCATCGCGGCGGCGGCGAGTGCCGGATGCACGAGCCCTGCGGCGGCCAGCGGGATGCAGGCGGCGTTGTAGCCGAAGGCCCAGATCAGGTTCCAGCGGATCGTCCGCCGCGTCTCCGCGGCGAGATCGACGAGCCAGGGCAGGTGGCCCAGGTCGTCGTCGAGCAGGCAGACCGCCGCGCTCCACCGGGCCACGTCGGCCCCGCAGCCAAGTGCGATCCCCACGTCGGCCGCCGCCAGCGCCGCCGCGTCGTTGATCCCGTCGCCCACCATCGCGACGCTCCCGACATGCCGCAGGTCATCCAGGGCCGTGAGCTTGTCGGCCGGCAGGAGCGGCGCCCGCCAGGCGAGCCCGAGCGCGTCGGCCACGGCCGCCACGCGGGCCGGCTGGTCGCCCGACAGGATCATCCCCCTGCGGCCCCGGGCCTCGAGCCCCGCCACGGCCGCCGCGGCCGCAGTCCGGATCTCCTCCGCCATCCAGAAGGCAGCCACCGGCTCTCCTCCGATCGCCAGCACGCACCGCGGCTCAAAAAAAGGGGACTCGAAAAAAGGGGACATCCCCCGTTTCCGTGAAGCACCTTGGACCGTTGAGCCAGCCGAGACCGTGCCCTCCTCAGTCGGCGGGAAACGGGGGATGTCCCCTTTTTTGCCTTGGATGATCCAGGCCGGGCTGCCGAGCGCGGCGTTCTCGCCGGTGGCGAGAACGCCCGTCACGCCCAGCCCGGCCACGCTCCGCGGCTCGTGGACATCCGCGGCGACCACGCCCTCGGACGCGGCCAGGGCGGCGATGGACTCGGCCGTGGCATGGGTGGAGCCTCGGGCCAGGCCGGCGGCAGCCGCCAGCACCGCTGTCCGGTCGTGGCCCGCGGCCACCTCCATCCGCTCGACCCGGCAGCCGCTGGTGAGCGTGCCGGTCTTGTCGAGGCCGAAGGTCGCGACGCCGGCGAGCCGCTCGAACGCGTCGCCGTCGCGGACGAGCACCCGCCGCCGCATGCACCGGCCCAGCGCCGCCCAGAGCGCCAAGGGGGTCGCGAGGCCAAGCGCGCAGGGGCACGACACCACCACCACCGCCAGCCCGGCGAGCACGCCGGCCGCCGGCCCGCTCCGCCACCAGTGGGCGGCGCACGTTCCGACCGCAACGGCGAGCACCGCCGGCAGAAACCAGGCGGCCACCCGGTCAGCCGTCCGCTGGCTCCCGCTCGTGCGGACCGCCGCGGTGACCGCCGCGATCAGCTGCTCGAGCGTGCCGGCACCCGGCGGCGCCGCGACCACCACCACCAACTCGCCGTCGAGGTTCGTGGTGCCGCTCTTGACGCCCTCGCCCGGCCCGCGGACGACCGGCTCGCTCTCGCCGCTCACCGTCCGCTCGTCGAGGGCCGCCCGGCCCGACTCGATCACGGCGTCCACCGGCATCTGCTCGCCCGGCAGGATCCGCAGCACGTCGCCCACGGCGACCTCCGCCAGTGGTACGTCGTGCTCGGGCGACTCGCCGACCACGCGCGAGCCCTCCTCGATCACGTCGCCCCCCCGCCGCACCAGGCGGACACGGTCCGGCAGGAGCGACTCGAGTTCGCGGAGGGCCGCGGTCGTCTGGAGCTTGCCCGAGGCCTCGAGCCAGCGGCCGAGCGTGACCGCCAGGAGCACCATGCAGCCCACCTCGAAGTAGACGTGGCCCGTACCCCGCCAGGTCGCCCAGGCCGAGAGACAAAAGGCCGCGGCCACGCCCGCGACGAGCAACAGGTCGATCGAGAGCCGTCCCCGGCGGAGATCGGCCACCGCCCCCTCGAGAAGCGGCCCGCCGAGCAGGAGGAGCACGGGCGCTGAAAAGAGCAGGCAGGCGAACCGCGACAGATCATAGAACGCCGTGGCCGCCCTGCTGCCCGAGCCCGCGGCCGCCTCCTCCGACCAGAGCAGAAACGTGAACACCATCACGTTCATCGAGAAGAACACGGCCAGCCCCAGCCGGGTCATCATCCAGCGGGCCTGGGCATCGGCCCCGCCGGCTGAGGTAATCGAGGCGGCGAACCGGCAGCCGGAGCAGCAGTAGCGCGGGCCCTCATCCGCCCCGGAAGCCACCGGCAGGCCGCAGTAGTCGCAGGAGTTGGCTGCAGGGGTCATGGCTGCTCACGTTTCACGAACCATGATCGCATACCGAAAGGTACGGTGCGGGAATCGATTATCCACAAGGCGCACCAAAGGACTGCGAGGGGTTGCCCGTGCCAGTCGAGCCGGCGTTGGAAACCGCCCGTAGCCAGGATGGCGAAGGGAGGTTTCCATCGAGCGACCGGAGGGCAGGATGCCCGGAGGGAGCGTCCGGCGCGACGGCACGGGCAACCCTGAGCCCGCGCGCGCAAGGCCCCCTCACGGCCGCGCGAGCAGCTCGACCTGCATCGCCGGCAGGAGGAAGCGGATCGTGTACACGACGGCGAAAATCCAGAAGCCGATCCAGATCGCCCGCACGTACCAGGGGATGTCGTTACCCACGTAGTCGTGGAAGCGGTGCTCGGTGGTGGCGGAGCCTTCGGAGACGGAGGGGCGGGAGGCATCGGGCATGGCTGGGCTCCGGGCTGGAGGGGGGCGGGGGGGCCGTGGGCAAGGGGGTTACGGGGCGGGGGAGCGGCCCCGGGCCCGCGTGGCGGCGTCGATCCGGGCCTCGTTCTCGAGAAACTCCTGCTTGGGCCGCTCGACGTCGCGAAACATCCCGTTCCAAGCGGCCCAGAGGAGCATGCAGAAGAAGCCGGCGCTGGCCAGCAGATAGTTGAGGATCGGCGCCACCGCGAACTCGCCGCCGCCGGTGCCGCGATAGATGTGGACGAACTCGATGAACTTGCCCGCGAAGCCGTAGAGACTGGGGACCAGGATCAGGACCGCCATCACGAGCGTGATCCAGGCCTTGCGGCGGCTGTCCCCGCCCCGCGGCCCGCGGCCAGGATCGCCGTCGCCATCGTCCGGGATTGCCGGACCCCGGCCGCCGGCCTGCACGCCCGGTCGCTCGATCGTGCCGCTAGTCACCGGTCACCTCGGCGAGCTCCTCGTAATACGGATACTCCGGCAGCCAGGAGCCGAGCCACTGGATGTAGGTGACGAGCGCCAGGCCCCGGCGGTTGGGCTTGTCGGGGGAGCCGTCGAAGAACCAGGGATACTCGGGCATCGGGGAGGCGTGGGACACGACCGACGGCTTGTAGAAGTGGACGGCGTGCCAGTCGTTGCCCCGGCGGCCCCCTTCGCGGGAGAGATCGGGCCCGACCCGCCGGGTGCCGAACATCACCGGCCGCTGCAGCTCGTTGTCATATTCGTGGCTCTGCGAGACCGGGCCGTACCGCCGCGACTCGTTGGAGACCGGCCGGACGAACTGGCTGTGGCAGTGCCAGCAGGCCTCGCCGATGTAGATCTGCCGGCCCAGCCGCAGGGCCTCGGCGCACTTCTCCTCGCTCGGCGCGCCGAAGGCGGCCGTGAACTGCTCCGGGTACCGCTCGGCGAGATCGCGAAACTGGGCCATGATCCGCCGGTTGGGCGGCACCTTCCACTGGTCGGAGTCGGGCTCGTCCGGCTCTGGCACGCCCGCCACCAGCTGTTCGGCCGAAAGCTCCGGGCGGTCCTTGTACATCAGCATCGGCACCACGCCGTTGCCGAGGAAGGCGAGCAGGAAGAAGCCCACCCCCGCGATGAAGAACACGCCCGCTTTGCTCTCGAACATTCCCGCCTCCCGAGTCTCGGATCCTTAGGTCGCTGGCCGGGCCGCGGGGGCGTTCCAGGCCGCCGGCTCGCCCGCCTCGCCGCCCCGCCAGGTCATCCACAGGTTGGCCAGAAAGCAGAGCAGCCCCGCGAACATCGTCAGGCCGGCGAACACGCGGGTGATCCAGAAGGGCTGCGAGCCTTCCGTGGAGACGTCCCAGGGCTGGAGCGACGCCCAGTAGTAGCCCTGGAAGACACCGGCCAGCGTGAGGTCGAGGAACATCACGAACAGGCCGCCGGCCGAGAGCCAGTAGTGCCAGACGCAGAGCTGGTGGCTCCACCAGGGGCGGCCCAGGAGCCGGGGGAAGAGCTCCGTCATGATCCCGAACAGCCAGAGGCTGAACACGCCGAACATCACGAGGTGGGCGTGGCCCACAACCCAGTCGGTGAAGTGGATCAGCTTCTGGAAGGTGAGCGTCACCTGCAGGGCGCACTGGAAGCAGGTGATGAAGTAGAAGACCATCCCCGTGTAGAAGTAGCGGATCGGGAGGTTGGTGACCACCGCCGAGCCGCGGCCGGCCAGCGTGCCGAAGAAGTTGATCACCACCGTCGCCACCACGAGCTCGACGGCGATCGTGGAGATCACGGCGCCATACTGGAGAAACATCGGAATCGGCGTGTAGAGGAAGTGGTGGATGCCCTGGAGGGGATAGAAGAAGGCCAGCCCCCAGAAGCCGACCAGCGACAGGCCGTGGCTCCAGATCGGCTTCTGGAGCAGGATCGGCACGAAGTAATACATCAGCCCCCAGCCGAGCGGCGTGACGAACAGGCCCACGAGGTCGTGGATGAACAGGCCGCCGATCGCCCCGGCGCTCGTGCCCCCGACGGTGTATTCCGGCAGCAGGTTGCCCATCGCGTAGGTGAGGAAGGTCCAGACGAAGGCGGCCATGAAATACCAGAGGGCCACGTACATCGGCCCCCTGCTCTTCGCGATCGGCACCATGAAGTTGACCGCGACCAGCGCCAGGCCCAGGAGCGCGAGGGGGTCGATCCAGAAGGGCGTCTCGCCCCACTCGAGCCCCTGGGCGCCGAGGCTCATGGGCAGCTTCCACTGCCTGGCCAGGTCCATCACCCAGGCCTGATCCTGGAGCGACGGGCCGACGATGATCCCCACGGCCGTCGCCCCCACGATCACCTGCCAGGCCCAGAAGATGAACCAGTTGAGCGCCCGGCTGGCGACCGGCTGGAAGGTCATCCGGGGAATCGCCCAGTTGAGCGCCCCCAAAAACGCGTTGGCCAGAAAACCGTAGGCGATCGCGTTGGTGTGGATCATCCGCCACCGCCCCGGCGAGAACAGCTCGATGCCCCGGAGCGGGTTCCAGTGGACCAGCTGCAGGGCCATCAGGATCCCGGCCAGCATCGAGACGGTGAGAAACACGAGGCCGGCCACGAAGTGCGCGAGCACGATCTTCTCGTCCACGAGCTCGTCGTGGGAGGGGACCGGGGCGGCGGCGACCGGGGCTGCCGAGCGGCTCATGGGGTCTCCGTCTGCAGGCGGTAGGGGTGAAACTCGCCCCAGGGATAGATCACGGCCATCGTCCAGCCGAACACGAGATGGGTCGCCAGGGCCACCCACCAGGGCAGGTAGACAGGATCGGCGCTCGTGATCCAGTTGCCGCCGAAGAGCAACGGCTGGATCCAGGAAAGCAAACAGTAGAAGTTGACGAGCCAGATCGCCACGGCCAGGGCCGTCGCCCAGCCGAGGCGGCCGAAGAGCCCCGCGCCGGCCGCATACCGGGAGAGCACGACCTGGAAGATGATGCCCAGGAGCATGCCCGTGGCGATGTAGAGCACGCAGCCCAGCGCCAGGGCCAGGCCGTTGTCGAAGGCGGGATCGAGTGCCTTCTCCCCCAGCCCGAAGGTGAGATACACGCGGATCAGCTGGAGCGGATCCTTGCCGGCGATCGCGGCGCCGGCGATGTTGAAGACCAGGCTCGCGAGCGCTCCGACCATGCCCAGAAAGAAGCCGGCGGTGGCGTAATAGGTGAGGTAGTAGCCGCGGCGGGCCCATTCGCCCGCGGCCCGGCCGAACCGCTCGGCGTCGATCTCCAGCTCCAGCCGGGAGGCCTCCTCGCGGAGCCGGGCCAGGCGGGCCTCGCGGTCGAGGGGCGATTCGGTGCTCATGGCACGGCCTCGGAGGCGGCCAGTTGGCGGTGCCGGACGGCCGCCGCCGCGGCCTCGTTCGCGGGCGGCGGTTCCGACTCCTCGTCGCCCGCCCGGGCGGCGGACTCGGCCTGCTTCTGCAGCACGTCGAGAATCGCCTCGTGGCAGTCGGGCGGCACCCGGTTCCCCTCGATCACCGCGGTCACGAAGTGCACGAGGTGCCAGATCCGGTCGCTCCGCTGTTCGGGCGTCTCGCCGATGGCGGTGTTGGGGTCCTTCGAGGAGGGCATCGGCGTGCCGTTGATCCCGGAGTAGATCCGGCGGTAGACATCCACCGGCCGGCGGCCGCCGTGGAGCATCCCGAGGGCGAGATTGGCGGGATAGGCCGTGCGGCCCCAGATGTCCTGGCCGACGTCGGCCGACTTGCTGCCCCGGGCGTCGGCCCCGTGACACTTGACGCAGGCGAACTCGGCGAAGGCAACCGCCCCGGCCTGGATCGTCTGCTCCGTCCGCGGCGGATTGACCGTGAGCGGGCGGACCAACTCCTCGGGGGCCCGCTGCCAGGAGGCGGCGATCTCGGTCACGGATTCGGCGACGACCTCGGGATCGAAGTCGTCCTCCTCGTCGAGCTCGGTCTCGGCCTCCCGCAGCAGGGCCAGTTCCAGTTCGCCCCGCGAGGCCAAGAGCATCACATAGTCGATCACGGCCTCGGTCTCCTCTTCCGGCATGAACCGGAAGGCCGGCATGCTCGTGCCCTTGGCGCCGTATTTGAGGATCCGCCGCAGGTCGTCCCGGCTGGGCTTCGACCCCCGGGGCGTGGAGCTGAACTTGAAAACGCCGTTGCGATAGTCCCGCGGGGGCGGGTTGAGATGGGCCCCGGCCGGGCCCCGGCCGTCGCCGGTGGTGCCGTGGCAGCCGGCGCACTGGGCCGAGTAGACCTGGCGGCCGAGCTGGAGGCGGAGCCGGTCGTAGCCCGGCTGCTCGCCTGCGGCGATCGGTTCGACGCCCGGCACGCCGCCCGGTGTGGCCGGCCGGGGCGGGGCGGCCGCGGCTGCTTCCTCGCCGGCTTCGTCGTCGGCCGCCTCCCGGGCCTCCACCGCGCGTTCGACCGCGTCGTCATCGGGCTCGGCCATCCGCGGGTTGGCCGGCGTGCCGTGAAACATCGCCAGATAGGCCGCGACCTGCGCCGCGTGCCGGGCCGGGAGTTCGAGCTTCTCGGCGTCGGCCCGCAGCGTGTAGGTCGAGTCGGGCAGGCGAGAGCAGCCGGCTATTGATAAGGCCGCGAGCATGAGCCCGGCCGGGAACGCGGGCCGGGCAGGGTGGCGGGCCATGGCGGCACGTTCCAACGGGAAACGACAGCGGGGAAGAACCAGGGCGGGCAGCGGCCATGAGCGAGCCCGCGGGCGTCACCTGGACGCCGCTCACAAGGGGTACGATAGAAATTCGCGCCCTGGCTGGCAAGCCGCCGACCGGCGGTGAGCCTTCCTTGCGGGCGGAGTTCCGCGCCGGCGGGGGCCTTTGATTTTCGCTCTCGACTAGGCGAAAACTCGTCCGGCCGCTTGCACGCCGACGGGATTCGGCGACGATTTGACTCGCGACGCGGGATTCACCCGCCTCACCCTCACCTGGAAACCCGACACCATCATGGCCAATTCTTCCCGCCGCACCGGCAGTTCCTCCACCGCCTGGCTCACCGCCGCGGAGCAGCGGGTGCTCGACAGCTCGGTCGGCTCCTCGCTGGCGACCGCCACGCGGAACCAGCTCCAGGCCGCGATCAAACAGACCCGTACGCTCCGCGACAAGTGGCGGGATCTGTTCAACCGGCAATCGCTCACGACCAAGAAGGGCGCGGCGCGGACGAACGACCCGGCCAACACGCGGTCGTTGGAGAAGGCCGAACTCTTCGCTGCCGCCGTGAAGCGGCTCGAGGCCCGGATCGAGGAACTGGCCGAGGGCATCTCGGCTGCCGTCGGCGGCACGCGCGGCACCGGGAAGCCGTCCCGCACGGCGGCGGCCAAACCCGCGGGCAAGGCGGTGCGGAAGGCCGGGCATCGAGCCACGCGGTCGAGCATTCGCGAGACCCTCTCGGAGGCGGTCGCCGGGATCAACGCGGCCGGCCGACGGCTGCTGGGAGTGGCCGAGCCCGCGGCTCGGCAGCCGAAGGCCGGCCAGCCCGCGACGGGCCGCAAGGCAGCGACTCCGGCGGCGGCAGCCCGGCCCGCAGCCAAGACCGGGAAGCCCGCCGCCGCCCGTCCCGTGAAGGCCGCCACCTCGAAGAAGGCCCGGCAGGCCGGCAAGCGGCGCGCGCTGACCGCGGCCGGCACCGGCCAGGCGATTCACTTCGATCCGAAGCAGCAGCGGTCGGCCAAGGCTTCGGCGACGGTCAAGCAGATCAAGCTCGACGGCCTTTCGACTCGCCGTCGTGGTCACACGCTCGCCTCCGGCAAGCGGAAGCAGGCCCGCCGCGACGGCCGCTAAGGGTCGGGCGGGTCACTCCCCGAGTTGAAACAGCCGCTTGAGCGCATCCACGAGGCCGTGGGGCGGGCCCTGCCGGCTCTCGCTCCGCAGCGAGACCAGCGGCGGATGCAGCAGCTTGGCGGCGTACCGCTCGAAGGCCTGCCGGATCTCGGTCCGCTCGGCCTCGCCCAGTTCAGGCAGCCGGCGGAAGAGCCGCTCGAGTTCCGCCTCGCCCGTCTCGCTCCAGCCCGCCTTCAGCTGCTCGATGACCGGCGCGGTCGTGCGGTGGTGGATGTCGGTCATGAAGCGAAGCGTCTCCTCCTCCACGATCGACACCGCCGCCGGCAGCTCCTGCCGCCGGCTCTTGCGGTTGGCGTCGCAGGCGGCGGCCAGGTCGTCGACGGAGTAGAGCCAGACGCCGGGCAGCCCGCCGATCCGCGGATCGAAGTCGCGGGGCACGGCCAGGTCGAGCACCACCAGCGGCCGCCCCGTGCGGCCGCGGGCAACCCGCTCGAAGAGCCCGAAGGAAACGACGTGCGACTCCGCCCCGGTGGTGCTGACCACGAGATCGGCCGCCGTGAGCTCCGCCACCAGGGCGGCGAAGTCGCCGGGCCTGGCCCCGAGCCTGGCCGCCAGTTCGACCGCCCGGGT
>JBIKXY010000106.1:0-9667 GCA_044355515.1 Pirellulales bacterium | reverse complement strand
CCGTCTCGGCCCCCTGCACGTCCAGGTGGAGCACCTCGATCGGCTGGTGGCCGATCCGGTCCAGCAGGGCGGCCATGTCGAGCCGCTCGACGGCATCGATATGGTCGGCGGCCGGCTTGGCAGCCGGACGGTGGGTCTCCCCCACGGCCGCGTGAAGCATCAGGGCCGTCCGGCCGTTCCGGGCCAGGTTGCGGCGGCCGATCTCCAGGTGGGCCGCGGCGGGCTCCACGCAGACGGCCCGCGCGCCGGGCACGGCCCCCAGGTACCAGTTGGTGTAGAAGGCCCAGTAGGCGCCCAGCTCCACGAACAGCGTGCCCGGCCGGGCGAAGCCCACGAGCGAGTGGAAGATCGCCTCCTCCTGCGGCTCATGATGGCCGTGCAGCCCCGCGATGATCCGCGCCATCCACTCGCCGTAATAGCCGTCGGCCCGCACCAGCGTGCCCTCGTGCATCACCTGCACCCGCTCGCCGTCGAGTTCGAAAATCCGGCCGGCGTCGCGGACCTTGGGAATCGAGTCGCTGTCGCGACAGGCCAACGTGATCGCGATCCGGGTCTGGACGGCGGCGGGCAGGGCGGCGAACGACGGCGGCTCGAGCCAGGTGGGAGGCTCGTGGTCCGGGGCGAGCAACAGGCGAGGAGTGAGCATGGGCGGCAAGCGATCGGTTCGGGGGAAATGACGGGCAGTGACCTTCAGGCGACGAGGGGGGCCAGCCGGGCGGCGAAGGCCTCCGGCGAGCGGTCGGCGAGAATCGTGCGGTGTCGGTCGGGGGCGACCCGGCGGTCGGCGGCCCGTTCGATCGCCGCCGCGAGGTCGGCGGGCGGGCAGTCGGCGGCCACGAACAAGGTCGCGTCGGCGGGCAGGTCGGCGAAGCTGCCCTCGCCGGTGACCACCAGGGGCGTTCCCAGCGCCAGCACCTGGTTGACCACGCCCGATGACTCGCCGAAGGTCGGGGTGCGGAGCTGGACCGCCACGTCGACGCCCCGCATCGTGTCCAGCAGCGAGAGGTCGTCGGGCGCGTCGCTCACCTCCACGCCCGGAATCGCGGCGATGCCGGTGCGGCGGCAGTAGGAACTCGCTTCCCAGCCGGCGATCACGAGCCGCACAGGCCGCTTCCGCCCGAGGATCTGCGCCGCCCGGGCCAGCACGTCGAGCCGCTTGGTGTCGCCCGCCATGCCAAAGCTGCCGATCCGCAGCGGGCCGCCGCCTCCGCTCGGCCTGGCCGCAACGGCCAGGGATGATTCAATCGCTGCCTCGATCGGCAGGTGCACCACGTCGATTGGCAGCGCTGCGGCGAGCGGGCCCAGGACGCCCCGGATCAGGTCCCGGCAGGCGGTCGAGTTGACGAGGATGCCGTCGAGCTCGCCCCGCTCCACGAGCAGCCGCAGGCAGCGGCCGAGCGCCGGCTTGGCGGCCATGGCCCGGGCCATCCAGGCGGGCAGCGGCGGACCGGCCGGGGGCTCGGGCAGGCCCGTCGTCTCCGGGCCCAGCCAGGCCTTGAAGAGCGAGTCGAGGGCCGCTTCATGCAGGTAGGCGAGCCGCTTCGGGCCACAGCCCCGCGACGCCATGAGCGCGTCGAGCACCTTCGCATGGTGGGGCGAGTTGCCGAGCACGAACACCGCCGTGTCGTGCCGGCCGCGGGCGGCCGCCGCGGGAAAGACCTCGGCGGGCAAGACCCGACTGTCGGCCCGCAGGCCCTGCTGCGGCGCGACCCGGGCCGCGGGGCTCGCCTCATAAAAGGTCGTCTGCCAGCGGTCGGCCTGGAGGTAGGCGAGCGTGTAGGGGGCGATGCCGGTGCGGGCCGGCGGCAGGGCGGCCACGACCGCCAGGCGGGTTTTTGGGGCGGGGCCGGCCTCGGCCGGGCGGGGACCGCGCGTTGGCCCGAGCCCGCCGTCGGCCCGGGGCCGCTCGATCCGGTCGATCACCCGCTCCGCGGCCCGGGACCAGCCGAACTCCTCGGCGAGCAGTCGGCGGCCGAAGGCGAGCGACCGTTCGCGGAGCAGGGGGCTGGTCGCCAGCCGACCCATCGCCCCGGCGATCGCCTCGGGCTCCCGGGGGTCGCAGGCCAGCTCGGGCAGCACGAGCTCCGCGATGCTCGAGGTGTCGGAGCCGACCACCGGCGTGCCGCAGGCATAGGCTTCGAGCACCGGCAGGCCGAGCCCCTCGTAGAGCGAGGGATAGACCAGCAGCGTGGCATGCCGCACGAGGCCCACGAGATCCTCGTCGGAGACGAAGCCGCTGAACACGACGGCGGCCTCGGGCAGGCCGGCCGCCGTCGCCACCTGGCGCAGCTCCGTGATCCTGGCCGCGGAGAGCTTGCACACCACCGCCAGCTGGTGGTCGGCGTGCTGCTGCCAGAACACCGCGAAGGCCCGCACGGCCGTCTCCATGTTCTTCCGCCAGTCGTCGCCGCCCACGTAGACGCAGTACGGGCCCGTGAGGCCGTGTCGCGCGGGCACGTCGGCCGTGACCGCGGCGGGCCGGGCCGCGAGGCCGCGCTTGGCATGGTCGAGGTCGCCGTAGATGCAGGTCACCCGCAACGGATCGACCGCCGCGTGGCGGATCGTGTCCCGCCGCGTCGCGTGGCTGATGGCGAACAGCTCGTCGCTCTGCCGCAGCACCCCGAGCGCCTCGAGATACTGCCGGCGGGTCCGGTCGCGGGCCAGGTACCGCTCGGGAAACAAGAGCGGCACGAGGTCGTAGACGATCCCCAGCCGGCGGGCCGCCTGCCGCCGGAGCCAGCCGGGCAGGAGATAGTCGGCGCCGCAGCCATGATGCGGGAGGAAGAAGCAGCCGGTCAGCAGCACGTCGATCGCGGGCGATCCGCGGCGGTCGAGGTCGGCGGCGGTGCACCAGGCCGCGTGGGCCGCGAGCTCGTTGGCCCGGCCCGGCTCGGGCCAGCGGTCGTCGCGGAGCAGCAGCCAGCGGTGCCGGGGATGACCCCGCGAGAGCTCGAGCGCCAGGCTCTGGGCGTAGGCGGGGATGCCCCGATCGCCGTTGAACTGGCAGCCGCGGAGGTCGACGAGGATCGTGCAGGGGGTCATGCGGCCTCCCGGGCCGCCGCGTCGCCGGCGACCGGCGGCCGATCGAGCCGGCGGCCCACTGCCGGCTGCTGGTCGTCGAGGCCCAGGTAGACCAGGCCCGTGAGCTCGCGGATGAGGCCCTCGAGCTCCTCGACCCGCCGCTCGAGCGCATCGACCCGGTTGCCGGCGGCGCCACGGCGGCGGCCGCCCGGCCGCAGGGCCCGGCCCAAGGGCCGCAGGCACCGCTGCTCGAAGGCACGCGCCCAGGCTCGGATCAGCATGGCTCGGGCTCCGGCGGTGGTGCTGCTCGGCGGGGATGGGTCGCGAGCGGCAGACCACGCGGCCGCCGCTCCGGGGTCGGTCAAGCCGCGTCTCGTGCGGGCCGGCTGCCGCTGGCGGCCTCGATCGCCGCCCGCACCTGCCCGGCCGTATGGCTCCAGGGGGTGGGCACGAACCGGCTGCGGATCTCGGCCTCGCGGGCCCGCACCCACTCCGGGTCACGGAGCGTCCGCTCGACGAGCGCCGCCAAGCCCAGGGCGTCGAGCGGATGGAAAAACTCCGGCAGGTCGGGGCTGATCTCGGGGATGCTCGTGGCATTCGAGGCCAGGCAGAGCCGGCCCTGGCCGAGGCTTTCGGCGACCGGCAGGCCCCAGCCCTCGTACCGCGAGGGGTAGATCGTGGCGGCACAGTGGCGGTAGTACCAGGCAAGCTCGGCGTCTTCGACGCCGTGCAGCAAGTGGATCCGGCCGTTGACGCTGCGATCCTGGCGGATCTCACGCAGCAGGTCAGTCACGTAGACATGCGGCACTCCGAGACAGACGAGATCAGGGCACCGCTCCGGGTCGCGGTCGGCCAGCAGCTGCCAGGTGTCGTAGAGCAGGCGGTGGTTCTTGCGGACGTCGAGCGTGGAGACGCAGACGAAGAACGGCCGGCCGGGCACGAACCGGGGCAGCGGCGGCGGCTCGGCGGCCGCCGCGAACTCGTCGCCCAGCCGCACGACGGTGAGCGGCGGCACCGCGAACCGGCTCTCGCCGCAATACCGCTCGATCTCGCTCCGGGAAAACTCGGAGATCGTCAGCACGTGGTCCGACTCGGCGAGCACGTTGCGGACCCAGCCGGTGACCTCCCGCGTCGTCGGCTCTTCAACCCACTGCGGCTTGATCGTGGGGATCAGGTCGTAGATCATCCGCAGCACGCAGACGCCTTGCCGCCTCAGGGCGGCGGCCGCCTCGGCGTGTCCGGCGATCGGCCACGACGCGCCCAGCGAGAGCAGCACGTCGCCGGCCGCGAAGGGACCGCTCGGGACTGGCGGCGCGGCAGGCTGTGGCAGGGTGCGACCGCCGATCCGTGATGCCACTGGCATCCGGATTGGCGGCGCCTTCTCACGAAACCGCACGGCCGCCCAGCGGCTGGTCCGTTTGCCGAGCTGCCGGGCCGCCACCCGGAACTCCCGGAAGGCGTTTCGCAGTTCGGTCGCGGCCGGACTCGTGCCGAAGACCAGTTCGCGGCCGCTCCGGCGGCGGCGGCGGGCCGTGGGGGGCGCGGCCACCGCGGCCGGAGCGGTCGCGGCTGCGGTCTGTGACCAGGGCAGGTGGCGGCGGATGGCCGCCGGCAGGCTCGTGACGTCGAGCGGCTCGAACCGCCGACCGTGGCCCTCGAACCGCACCAGCCGCGGCTCGGCACCGGCGGTGACCAGCCCATTGAGAATCCCGACGGTCGTCCGCTGGATGCCCGTCAGATGGGGCAGCGTCCAACTCATGAGGTCGGAGACGTCGTACCAGATCGTCACGGTGGTTTCCTTCAGGCGGGGGCGAGTGACCGGGCAGGCAGAGCGGTCAGGCCGCCTTGGGCGGCTGGGAGAAGAAATGGCCAGGAACGAGCGTGAAGCCGTCGGTGATGTTGGCCGGATAGGAGAGGGGGGCCCGCAGGGCAGGCTCCTCCCGCCGGTAGTAGTAACGGTTGAGGCCGTCGAACAGGGCGAACTCGTAGCCGTGCTGGAACAGGATTCCCTCCCAGTCGAACCAGGCCGGCTCGTAGGAGTAGGGATCGCAGCCCGGCAGTTTCGGCTTGATCGCCTCGAGCAGCACCACCCGCGGCCGGAACGACCGCCAGTCGTTGCCGAGCAGCACGTCCCGCTCGGCGCCCTCGACGTCGATCTTCAGGAACTCCACCGCTCCCGGCGGCAGTTGCTTGGCGATCTCCGCGAGCGTCGTCATCGGCACGGTGTGGGTCTTCCGCTCGAAGCCGAACTGCACCACCGCGGCGGGGTCGAAGGTCTCGACGTAGGTCGAGAGGCCGGAGTCGCCCCATTCGTGAAACTCGATGCTGCCGACCGCGGCACCGCAGGCCATGTTGAGGTTCCAGTCGCGCGGGCGGTGCTTCTCGAACTTGCGGTGGAACCGCTCGACCGGCTCGACGTTCACCCCCGACCAGCCTCGGTCGTAAAAGTGCTTCGTGACCGAGTCGACGGTCGGGTCGTAGGCTCCGATGTCGACATAGCGGCCCCGGTCGCAGGCGTGGAACACCCGCTGCAGGATCACGTCCTCGAAGTTCTGGGAGTAGGAGATCATCATGGCGGTGGCGGCTCTGGGATGGGGAAGTAAAGCAGGAAGCGAGTGCCGGGATTCAGTGCGGGGCGGGCGGCCGTCAGCCGGCCTTGCGGATCACCAGGGCGATCGAGGTGGAGGCATGGCCGGCGAGGTTGAGCCGCAGGTGCTTGACCTTCGGCGGAGGCGTGGAGCCCCAGTCGCAGTAGGGGGGCTCGTCGACGAACCGGTCGAGCCGATGGCTGCCGGGATCGACGTCGAGTGGCTCGACCTGGTGGCCGCTCGCGGCGAGCCGTCCGCAGACCGCCTCCAGGTCTCGGAGGCGGTAGATCACGCAGGGCCCGTCGGCCAGCGTGGCCTCGTTGCTCGAGAGGTTGAACTCGGTCGTGTGCACGGCCAGGCCGCCGGGGGCGAGGCACTCCATCTGCCGCTCCAGGAAGTCGAGGCCGAGCTGGAGCGAGCCGCAGTGCTCGAACGAGCAGGTGGACCAGGCGAAGTCGTAGCCCGTGAGGTCGGCGGGCAGGTGGTTCATATCGACCGGCCGGAACGAGACCCGCTGCCGGAAGGCGGCCGGGTCGCAGAGGCCGGCGGCGTTGAGGGCGTCGCGTTCGCCGACCCACTGACCCGATTGGGCCCAGGGGGTGCGACGGTCGTCGTCGGCGGGCAGGTCGGTGGCGGTGATCTGGCAGCCCCGGGCGGCGAACAGGGCGGGCAGCTTCTCGGCCCCGACGGCGAAGCCCAGCCCGCGGCGGCCCGGGCGGAGCATCTGCCGCTCTTCCAAGGCCTGGCAGATGAAGGCCAGTTCCCAGAGTTTGCGATGGGGCCGCCAGGGCTCGCCGAGGGCCGCGGCCCAGCCGCGGAAGGTGGCGGAGTCGAGCGTGCCATAGCGGCACAGCTGGGAGACGAGCTGGCTGGAGTCATCCCGCCGCGGGCCGCGGAGGTGGAGATCGGGGCGGTCGCGACGAAGCAGGTGGGGCCGCACCGGAGGCGGGCCGGCCAGCCGCCGGAACCACCGCTTGACCCTCCTGGTCAGTGACTTCATCTCGGGTTCGCCCTCCCTGCGTCGTGGCCTGTCTCAGGCCGCCTTCCGCCCGGCGGCCGGAAGGCCCTTGAGCACGGCCTCGCGGCGGGCGAGCTCGAGGTCTCCCTCGACCATCATGTCCACCAGCTGCGCGAAGCTCGTCCGCGGCTCCCAGCCCAGCCGGGTGCGGGCCTTGGTCGAGTCGCCGAGCAGCAGGTCGACCTCGGCGGGCCGGTAGTAGCGAGGGTCGATCTCCACGAAGTCGCGGTAGTCGAGGCCGAGGCGGCCGAAGGAGTGCTCGCAGAAGTCGCGCACGGAATAAAGCTCGTTCATGGCGATCACGTAGTCGTCGGGCTCGTCCTGCTGGAGCATCAGCCACATCGCCTCGACGTAGTCGCCGGCGAAGCCCCAGTCCCGCTGGGCGTCGAGGTTGCCGAGATAGAGCCTCTCCTGGAGGCCAAGCTTGATCCGGGTGGCGGCCCGGGTGATCTTCCGGGTGACGAAGGTCTCGCCCCGCCGCGGGCTCTCGTGGTTGAACAGGATCCCGCAGGAGGCGTGCAGCCCGTAGCTCTCCCGGTAGTTGACCGTGATCCAATGGCCGTAGACCTTGGCCACGCCGTAGGGGGAGCGTGGATAGAAGGGGGTGGTCTCCTTCTGGGGCGTCTCCACCACCTTGCCGAACATCTCGGACGAGGAAGCCTGATAGAAGCGGATCTGCTCGCCCGTGTCGTCCTGCACGTCGCGGATCGCCTCCAAGAGCCGGAGCACGCCCACGGCCGTGGTGTCGGCGGTGTAGGCCGGTTGGTCGAAGCTGACGCGGACGTGGCTCTGGGCGGCGAGGTTGTAGACCTCGTGGGGCCTGATCTCGCGGATCAGGCGGACCAGGCCGTTGCCGTCGGAAAGGTCGCCGTAGTGAAGCTGCAGACTCGGCCGGTCGCCGAAGATCAGGTGCTCGATTCGCTCGGTGCCGAAGGTGCTCGAGCGGCGGCGGAGGCCGTGCACCTCGTAGCCCTTTTCGAGCAGCAATTCGGCGAGGTAGGAACCGTCTTGGCCGGTGACGCCGGTGATCAGAGCACGCTTGGGCATGGATGCCTCCCTGCTGGAACGATGACGGTGAACGGGACGACGGCGGGGCCGCGGGGACCCGCGGGGGCCGGGCCGACGCCGAAGTGGGGGGGACAGTAGCAACCGCCCCCCGCCGCCGAAACCTCATTTTTTCAGCCGCTTTCAGCCGAGGACCGACTCATAGACCCGGGCGTAGCCCCGGGCCGTGGCCCCCCAGGAGAAGGTGGCGGCATGGGATCGGGCCCGGGCCGCGAAGCCGGGGTCGGCTTCGAAGGCGGCCATCCCCGCCGCATACACCCCCTCCATCGCCGTCGGGTCGAAGGAGTCGAGATAGAAGCCGTGGTCGCCGGCGATCTCCGGCAGGCACGTGGTGCGGGCCAGGAACACCGGCCGGCCGGCCTGCATCGCCTCGAGCACCGGAAAGCCGAAGCCCTCGGTGAGCGAGGGAAACAAAAACGCCTCGCACTGCGCGTAGAGCCACTGGCGGTCGGCGTCGCTCACCTCGCCCGGCAGGATCGCCCGCCCCTCCAGCCGCCGCCGCGAGACCTCGCGACCGAGAAACTCGCCGTAGGGTGTGGCCTTCTTCCCCGCGATCACCAGCCGCCGGCCCGGCAGCCGCTCCAGCAGGTCGAGCAGAACGTGGAAGTTTTTATGGGCCAGGCAGTTGCCGACCGTGAGGATGAAGGGGCCGGGAGCGAGCCAGGCCGGCCGCGCGGCGGCCGCGGCCGGCGGGGGCGAGAGGCCCAGGGGCACGACGTGGATCGGGCGGCCGCCGAGCCGCAGCCGGCTGGTCACGTCGTCGGCCACGAACCGGGAGTCGGTGACGACCGCCGTCGAGCGGTCGATCTTGGCCTGGATGTCGGCCAGCTTGCGGGCGATCTTGCCCACCTGCTCGTCGTGCGGGGCCTCGTGGAGGAAGTTGAGGTCGTGGATCGTGAGCAGCACCGGCACCCGGGGGTCGAGCGGCAGATACTTCGACATCTGGTTGGTGACATGCCAGAGGGCAACCCCCGACGGGGGCAGGAGCGGCGCGGCCAGCGGCCGGAGCACCTGCCGCAAGGTCTCCTTCTTCCACGGGGCGACCGCGATCCGCTCGAAGCCGCCGCCGGGGAAGTGCCGCTCGGCGCCGGCCGGAAGGAAGAAGACCGGCTGGAACCGCCCCGGGGCGATCGCGAGCAGTTCCTGGGCGAGGTGGAGCGAAAACCGGCCCAGGCCGCAGTTGATGTGCCGCAGTTTTTCCAGATCGATCACGATCCTGGGCGGGGGTTCGGCCATCGGCGTCCTCTGGTGCGGGGCCCTATCTTCACCCGGCTCGGCCGAACCGGACAAGCGGCGGAGGCCGGCCGATTGCCGCCGGCCTCGGCTCGGGGGTACGCTGTCGCCCCGGCCAGGGCGGTTCTATCCAGGGCCGTTCTGTGGGCCAGCCCCTTCCCCCTTCCCGGAGCGAGTGCGTCATGAGTCTGATCAAGGAGTTTCGCGAGTTCGCGATGCGGGGCAACGTCATCGACCTCGCGGTCGGCGTCGTGATCGGGGCCGCCTTCGGCAAGATCATCGGCTCGCTGGTGGCCAACATCATCATGCCGCCGCTGAACCTGCTGACGAGCAAGTACGGCGTGAACTTCAACGACTTGGCGTTCAAGATCAAGACCGAGTCGCCCAGGCTCAACCCCGACGGCACGATGGTGATGGCCGACGGCAAGCCGGAGATGGTGTTTCAGAACTACCCGATCCTCAACTACGGGCCGTTCATCCAGTCGGTGATCGACTTCCTGCTCGTGGCGGCGGCGCTGTTCCTGGTGATCAAGATCATCAACACGGCCAAGGCCCGGTTCGAGGCCCAGCAGGCGGCCGCGCCGCCGGCCCCGCCGGAAGACGTCGTCTTGCTCCGCGAGATCCGCGACGCGCTGGCGAAACGCTAGGGCGAACTCGGCAGCCGGCCTGAGGTGGTGGTCGGGGTTGCCCGTGCCATGTCGCCGGCCGTTCGCGTCGGCCCTCAGGGCCACGGCGGGCTGGT
>JBIKXY010000382.1:0-3083 GCA_044355515.1 Pirellulales bacterium | reverse complement strand
TGAAGGCGCGGACCGGCCTGGAGTCGCTGGACTACGCCTTGGCGGGCGGATTTCGCGCGGGGCAGCTCATCGTCCTGGCGGCGCGGCCGAGCGTGGGCAAGTCGTCGCTCGCGACGCAAATGGCCTTCTCCGCCGCCGTCGAGCGTGACACGCCGACGCTGCTCGTGTCGCTGGAGATGAGCGCCCAGGAACTCGCCGAGCGAATCGTGGCCCAGGCCGCCCAGATCCCGCTCGCGGACATGCTGAGCGGCGACAATCCGCGAGAGACGCGGGAGAAAATCGTCGAGGCAATGAGCCGCACGTCCGAGGCGCCCCTGTGGGTCTGCGACAAGGCCAAGCAGGGTATTCGGTCGATCGCGGCCACGGCCCGCCGATACGCTCGGCGCGACAAGCTGGCCCTCGTGGTCATTGATTACCTCCAACTGATCGAACCCGACAACCCAAAGCTAATGCGCGAGCAGCAAGTCGCGACGATGACGCGGCAGTTAAAGCTGCTCGCCAAAGACCTTCAGGTGCCGATTGTGCTCTTATGCCAATTGAACCGCGACGTGGAAAAGCAGGCCCGCAAGCCGCGACTGTCGGACCTGCGGGAGTCCGGGGCAATCGAGCAAGACGCCGACGTGGTGATTTTTTTGCATCGCGAAGACGACCAGCAGAAACACAATGTCGATTGCATGATCGCCAAACAACGATGCGGGGCGGCGGCCGTGGTGCCGCTGACCTGGATCGGTAGGACGACGACTTTTATCGAGCGACAACCCACCGCCGCGGAACTGGCCGCCGCGGCGAAAGCGGTGGATTTCGGGCCGGATTGGAAGTAAGGAGTTATATCGTGAGTGAGAAGCAAAGGTTTGCGGTCCGCGAGTCGGTCGAAATTTGGGACGAGCGGAAGGGCAACATGTGGGCGACGGCCGTTAATGCGGACCGAGCGCATTTGATCGCGGAGGCCCTCAACGCGGCGTATGTCAGGCAGACAGAGCCGAAGCCGCAACCCGCCGCCGATCCGGTCGACGCGCCGGAACACTACCGCCAAGGCGAGATCGAATGCATCGACGCGGTGAAGGCGATGCTCGGCGCCGAGGGGTTCGGGTACTGGCTGCGGGGGAATATGGTGGCCTACCTGTGGCGATTGCCGCACAAGGGCGAGGCGAAGAAGGACGCGGGAAAGACCCGCAATTTGGCCGAGCGGCTGGTGCGGCTGCTCGGCGGGTGAAGTGGTCGAAGTGTTGAACTATCCCAATTTTTTGGAGAGTTGATTGTGGCTGAGCAAGTGACAAGATTGCCGTCGAAGATTGTGCAGGTTGAGGAAAAATATGTTCAAGGCGGACACTTGGCGTGGATGCTTTGCGAAGACGGAAGCGTGTGGATTTGCAACGATGGAAAAAACGAATATCGGCAAGTCCACCCGCCCCATGAACCGCCGACGCAAGCCGCCGACTTGGCGGAGGCGTTGGACGTGCTCGCGCGGCTCTGGTCCGAGACCGAACCCGATAGCGCGGAGGGTGCGAAAGCGTACGGCGCGGCGGCCCGCGTTCTGCAAAAGCACGGAGTGCCAACCACGTGACCCTAACCCTACCCTGGCCGCCAAGCACGAACCACTCGCACCGCCAAGTGCGCGGGCGGGTGGTCCTGCGGGAGTCGACGCGGCAATACCGCGAGGATGCCTACGCGGCCATCCTTCAGCAGATCGGCGTCCCGCCGCGCATCGCCCGGCCGGTGCGGATAGTCGCCACCTACCACCCGCCGCGCGGTTATCACGGCGACCTCGACAACCTAATTAAGCAGACCCTCGACGCCCTCCAGTGCGGCGGGGTGCTCGCGAACGACAAGCACGTCGTTGCCATCTCGGCCTCGAAGGGCGTGGCCGGCGCGGCGTGCGTTCAGCTAACCATCATGGACGCGGAGGGACCAACTTATGGCAACTGGTAGACCGTGGATCATCCGGCGGCTCGGCACGCAGTATTTAGCCGATTGGGACGGCCGCGAACCGACGTGGACCGACGACGAGGAGGAGGCGCTCGAGTTCGTCGACGAGGCGGCGGCGAAGAGAATCAAGGGCTTGCTGCCCTGGGTCAAGGGCGAGCGCGTCCAGGCGTTCCCCCGCGAGACGCAGCGGGAGCGGCGCGAGTGGCTGCGGGAGACCTTGGCCCGCAAGTTCGCCCTGCGGCTGCTCAACGCCGAGTTTTTCCTCGATGGGTCGCCCAATCCGCACTACGTCGACCTGCCGACGAGCGGCTCGAAGTTCGGCCGCGAAGTCGATCGGATCGCGAAGGAGATTCTCGCCCGCCGTGTGCGGGTCAAGCTGGATGAGTTGCCGAGGCCAGCGGCGCTGTCGGTGGCCGCGACAAGGTACGTGCGGCAGTGCGATCGCGGGCGGCCCGCAGTCGCAAGTCGGTTAAGTCGAGCAACAAGAATTTCGGAGGATTGAGCGATGGAATGGATGAACGACGACACGGATATTTACCCTGGTCCACTCCTGCCGCGACGGCAGCACAACTCGTGGATCGACGCGCGAACCGGCGGCTACCGCGTCGGAGCGGTCAACCTGCTGCCGATGCCGCGACCGGCGATGCCGGTGATGGTGGCCCAGGATTGGCACACGCGGGAGGTGCGGGTGCTCAGCATGGCCGAGGTCGCCACCCTGCGGCCGTATCCGCCCGCGCCGATCCCAGAGCCGGAGGCGCGAACGTAATGGCGAGCAACGATGTTCGGGCGTGGGTCGAGCAACTCACGCCCGTCGAGAAGGATCGAGTGATCCTGTTTTTCTGCGAGCAACTGCAATCTCACTCACTAAAGATGGACGGGACTTGCAGCTACCGCCTGCGGAACGGCTGGCCGATGACGCACGCCACCGGCCGGAGCGTTGGCGAAGCGATGGCGGCGGCGATGGCCGAGCGCGAGCGGCACGGAGCGGCAATAGGCCACCCAAAACTGGAGGCGCGCAAGTGAAGCACGTATTGAGTTTCGGAGCAGGCGTCCAATCAACGACCCTGCTCCTGTTATCGTGTGATGGGTTGTTGCCGCGACTGGACCACGTGATATTCGCGGATACGCAATGGGAGCCGCAGGCCGTTTATAGGCAC
>JBIKXY010000316.1:0-3086 GCA_044355515.1 Pirellulales bacterium | reverse complement strand
GGGGGCGGCGGCCACGGTGTTGAGCCGCGTGGCGAGCTGGAAGCGGTCGCCGGCGGGATAAAAGTTTTCCAGATCGAGGAACCCGACCCGGTCGATCGGCGGCGTGGGGATCGTCCGCACGAGCGTGCCGAAATCGACCTTTTGGCCGCTCTTCCACAGGCTCTCGACGATCGTTGCCAGCAGCACGTGGTCGCGGCTCTGGCCCGGCTCGGCGTCGATGCCGACCAGCGCCAGGATGCCCGAGACGAGCGACTCGATCCGCTCGCGACGGGCCTCGGGATCGGCGAGCACCTCGGGCGGCGGGGCCTCGAGGCTGCCGAGCATCGCCAGCGGCCGTCCGCTGCGGCTTCCCGGCGTGTAGACGGCGAACTCGGCCGCCTCCTGGAGCCGGCGGATCCGGTCGCCCGACTGCCCGGAGGCGGTGAGCCCGGCCGACCATTTCTGGGCCGTGCGGGCGGCCAGGTCCTCGAGCGAGATGCTCTCCCGGCGGGCGGCCTCGGGATCGACCCAGGGGAGGAAGTCGGTCGGGGCGAGATCGGGGAACGCGAGCAGGACGTTGGCCAGATCCCCCTTGGGGTCGATCACGAGCGTGGGGATGCCGTCGAGGGCGGCCTCCTCGATCAGGCCCACGAGCAGGCCCGTCTTGCCGCTGCCGGTCATGCCGACGCAGATCGCGTGGGTGGTGAACCGCCGCGCATCGACCAGCAGGGGGGCGGCCGTGGAGCGGCCCGTGTCGTCGCAGGCGGTGCCGAGATAGAAGACGCCGAGTCCCTCGATCGCGGCGGCGAGGTCGGTCTCGGCCTGCTGGCGGATGCCCTTTCGTCCGGACGCCGTCTTCGCCATCTGCTGGTTGCTCCCGCTGAGAAGGGCCGCGCGGTCCGCGACCTGTGGCCACGATTCGACGCGGCGGCGGGGTTTCCTGCAAGCGGCGGCGAGGTCACCGCCGGCGGCGGTCTCGGCAGGGGGGCGGGGCGGCGAGCGTGATCACCAGCACCTCCTCGCCGGTGACCGCCGAAATGTCGTGGTGGAGCGTGACGGGCGCCGCCCCGGCGGCCTCGCCGACGAGCTGTTCGAGCAGCGGGCGGCCGGCCAGAACGAGGTGGCTGCGGAGCTGCTTGAGAAGGTCGGCGCCCTTGCCGTTGCCCGCCCCAGTGCCGTTGATCAGCCGCTGTTCGGCGGCGGTGAGCACGCCCTCCAGATGGACGAAGAGCCGGTTTTCCACGAGATGCGCGTGGATCGTGCGAGGCCCGCGGCCCATAAACTCCTGCTGAAACCGTGACACGGCATCGCAGACGGCCGCCTCGATCTCCCCCTGCGATTTCATGGCCCGCATGCTTGGCTCCTGGCGACTCGAGGGTCGCCGTTCCCTGAATCCGCGTCGCGACAAGCCGGCGCCGGCGGCGGCTGCCCTGTGCCGCCGGCGCCGAACTCGCCGGAACGCGAGCACCAGGATCCCCTCCAGGGGGGGGTCTGTGTGCAAGGGAATGTTCGGCACGAGCGGGCCGGCAGCATGAGAGGTTTTCGGATTCCGACAGTTCAGAGAGGTGTCCGGTCGGGTTGCCGCCGCCGCAGCCGCCGAAAATGCGGCAATCGCGGATCCGTGGGCCGAGCGACTGGCCGGCGAGGCTGTCAGGGAAAAAGGATGCCGCCAAGGTTCCCCAACAACAGGAAAAAACCTTGAGTCCATAAGCGGCCGCAGGAACCGCGGCCGCTCACTGCAAGGAGGCACCCGCCATGGACTGGCGTGGCCCGTTCCCGACCCGACCGTCCTCGCTTCGTGCTCGGCCCCCCGCCCGCTCCCGGGCCGCGCGGCCGCTTCCCGGCCCGGAGCCGCTCGAGCCGCGGCAACTCCTGGCGGGCGACGTGGTGGCACTCTCGGCCCCGTCGGACGCCGGCCTTTCGCCGGCCGCGGCTGAAATCCTCCCCGCCGCCATCCCCAACGATCCGTCGTTCGCCGTCGAGTGGGGGCTCCAGAACACCGGCCAGTATGCCGGCACGCCGGGCAACGACATCAACGCGACCGGAGCCTGGCAGTACACCACGGGCTCGCGGAGCGTGGTCGTGGCGGTGATCGACTCCGGCATCGACCTCACGCACCCCGACCTCGTGGCCAACCTCTGGGTGAATCCCGGCGAGATCGCCGGCGACGGGATCGACAACGACTCCAACGGCTTCGTCGACGACATCCACGGCTGGGACTTCGTGGACAACGACGCGGTGCCGCAGGACGGCTATGGCCACGGCACCCACGTGGCCGGGATCATCGGCGCCGTGGGCAACAACGGCGTCGGGGTGACGGGCGTCAACTGGCAGGTGTCGATCATGGCGCTGCGGATCCAGGACGACCGCGGCGCGGGCAGCACGAGCGGCATGCTCGCGGCCCTCCGCTACGCCACGATGATGCGCCGCGACCACGGCATCATGATCGTGGCCAGCAACAACAGCTGGGACGCGCCGGCCGGCTATTCGGGCGTGGTCGAGCAGGCGATCCGCGAACACGGCGAGGCGGGCATCACGTTCGTGGCCGCGGCGGGCAACAGGGCCACCGACATGGACGTCACACCGCACTATCCCGGCAGCTATGAACTCTCCAACGTGATCACCGTCGCCTCGCTCACGCCGCAGGGGGGGCTGGCGGCATCGTCGAACTACGGGGCCATGAGCGTGGATGTGGCCGCCCCGGGCACGGTCATCCAGTCCACCTATAAAAACGGCACTTATGCGACGCTCTCGGGCACGTCGATGGCGGCGCCCCACGTCACGGGCGTGGTGGCGCTCTTGGCAGCGGCGAAGCCCGGGATCACGGTGGCCGAGATTCGCGGCGCGATCCTGGGCACGGCGACGCCGCTGGCGGCACTGGCCGGCAAGGTGGCGACCGGACGACTCAACGCCTTCGCGGCCCTGGGATCGCTGGGCGTCGCGCCGCAGACGCCCCCCGCGCCGACGGTGCCGATCGTGGTGCCGCCTGCGGTCGTCCCTCCCGCGGCCGCCGCCGCAGCCGATCAGAGCCTGCGGGTGCTGGCGGACGTGCGTGGCGGCGGCTCGGTGGGGCTCTATGCCCGGCACGATCCCGCGAGCGGCGCACG
>JBIKXY010000373.1:0-8332 GCA_044355515.1 Pirellulales bacterium | reverse complement strand
CCGCTGTTTCTGATACTGTACAATTGACTTTACCAGAACAATGTGAAACTAGAATTATAGGATATGAAGCTAACAGTCAACCTATAATGGGTAATGTTTTAATAGATCCTGTTATAACTAGTAATATACAAGTGTTGCCAGAATTTATGGATGTGCATTTAAATAACAAATACATTAATATTAATTCTCTTGGTGAGGGTCAAGTTAACGTATGCGGTGAAAACGGTAACATTGAAGTAGGCGATTTAATTACTACATCATCGATGCCTGGTAAGGGTATGAAGCAAGCGGATGATATTATTCGTAACTATACAGTAGGTAAAGCAAGAGAGGCAGTAACATTTAGTTCACCTACAGAAGTTAAACAAATAGCAGTAATTTACCACTGTGGTTAAAGATGGCAGCGACTAAAAATTTAGCAATAGACCAAGGCACTACCTTTTCTGATTTTGTCATCTACAGAGACAAAAATAAAACAGCTATAGATATATCTGGCCTGACACCAAGGGCCAGTATGCGAAGATCTTATTATAGCGCAAATGCTGTCACTTTAACTACAGCCATTAATAGTAATGCTGGAGGGAACGTTAACCTTTCTCTTACATCATCACAAACCGCCAATCTAAAGGCTGGTAGATATGTATATGATGTAGAACTATATGATTCTAATGTTGTTTATAGAATACAAGAAGGTATCATAACCGTATTTCCAGAGGTAACAAAGTAATGGCATCTATTACAACAAGAGAACAACTTAAAGATTACTGTCTTAGAGCATTAGGTCATCCAGTAATAGAAATAAATGTGGATGATGACCAAGTAGAAGATAGAATTGACGAGGCCTTTCAGTTTTACAGAGAATATCATTATGATGCTGTAGAAAAGGTGTATCTTAAAATACAATTTACAGAACAAGACATCACTAATCAATACGTTAGTATAAGTGATTTAGTTGTCGGTGTAGATCGTATTCTTCCTCTTACAAATAGAACAAGAGGATTGAATATGTTTGATATTCGTTATCAAATTCTAATTAATGATCTTTATTCGTTAATGTCTACTGATTTGATTTATTATTCAATGGTTAAAATGGAACTTGAATTAATAAATCAATTACTTGTAGGACAAAAACCTGTAAGATTCAATAGACATATGAATCGTCTATACATTGATTGGGACTGGCAAGCAGATGTTTATCCTGGTGCATATGCTATAGCTGAATGTTATAGAATACTAAACCCAGATGAATATACAGATGTTTACAATGATATGTTTCTAAAGAAGTATACTACAGCATTGATAAAAAGACAATGGGGTGTTAACTTAAAGAAGTTCTCCGGTATTCAATTACCAGGTGGAGTAATGCTTAACGGAGATACTTTATACCAAGAAGCAATAGGTGAAATAAAAGCTATTGAAGATGAAATGCAATCTAGATTCGAATTACCAGTTGATATGTTTGTTGGCTAATATCATCTAGGTACATAGCAGATACTAACACCTTGTCTATAGAAAGTCAATAGAAAAGAATGACTACAGTTAATCCATATTTCCATTCGGGCATTCCAATGGGACGCAGATCTGAGCAGATGCTCTACGAAGATCTGATAATAGAATGTCTGAAAATTTATGGTTTTGAATTGTATTATATTCCCAGAAAAAAATTTAATGAGGATCCGATTTTGGGCGAGGATCCTTTGAACACCTACGAGCATGCTTATCCTATAGAAATGTATATGGAAAATGTTATGGGATTCGAAGGTGAGGGCGAACTATTAACCAAATTTGGTGTTGAGTTAAGAGACACTGCTCGATTCGTAGTATCAAGACGTAGATGGGATCAGGTAGTAGGGCGTGTTGGTAATACTATTTTGGAAACAAGACCAGCTGAAGGCGATCTGTTATATTTTCCTCTTACCAAATCATTTTTTGAAATTAGAAAAGTTACCGGACAGGATCCTTTCTTCCAGGTCGGTAAATTATTTGTATTTAAATTGGATTGCGAATTATTTGAATTTTCTAACGAAAGAGTTACAACTGGTATTGACGAAATTGATGATTTACTCGATGATAAGCGTTTGGATATTCAACAATTTGAATTTCATAAAGAAGATGGAGAGGCATTACTTTTGGAATACTATTCTGAATCAACACTAATGGTAGAAGACTTTAGTACTGTAGCTCTAGACCCAGCAGCAGATAACGAAGACTTTGATACAAATATAGATGACATTCTAGACTTTACTGAACGCAATCCATTTGGTGAGGTTTATCGCTAATGTTAGATCAAAAATTTTATTGGGGTACCATTAGAAAAGCAATAGTTGCTTTTGGTAATATGTTTAATAACATCACTATTGATCGACTTAATTCAAGTGGTGGCATAGTACAAACTTTTAAGGTGCCTTTAGCTTATGCGCCTAAACAAAAGTTTATACAACGTATTGCACAGCAACCTAGTGTAGACGAGCAAAATATAGAAGTTATTCTTCCGAGAATGTCTTTTGAAATGATTGGATTAAGGTATGATCCAAATAGAAAAATTAGTCCAATACAACAGAACAGAGCTATAAATTCCTCAACTTCTGCTTTGGCTCAGTATGCACCAACGCCTTATAATATAGATTTAAGTTTATATGTATACTCTAAAAACCAAGATGATGGTCTACAGATTGTAGAACAGATACTACCTTATTTTAATCCTGATTACAACCTAACTTTAAAAGCAATACCAGCTCTAGATATAAAAAATGATTTGCCAATTCTATTAGAAAATATATTATACGACGATCAATACGAAGGCGATTTCAAACAAAGAAGATCCATTATTTGGACGTTTAATTTTTTAATGAAATTAAACTTTTATGGACCAATCAATAGACAGGGCGTTATCAAGAAGGTTGTTGCTGATACCTTTACTGATAGGTCGTTAACTAATAGACAACAATCCTATACTGTAGAAGTTGATCCAAACACTGCTACACCAAGTGATAGTTTTGATTATCTAGAAAATTACGAAGACTTTTAATGAACAATATACCAGAATTGAACAAACTGTTCAATATTGAAGAAACTAAAGATGAGAATCTTCCGGTAATTATGCCTTCACAATCTTTGGAGTTAGATAAGGAAGATGATTACCAATTAGCTAGAGCGACTCTTCGCAAATTGATAGTTAAAGGTGAAGATACTTTAGACGAGATGATTAATTTGGCAAAGAATTCTGAGCATCCGAGAACGTATGAAGTTGCAGGGCAACTAATAAAGACAATGTCTGATGTAGCAAAAGATCTACTTGAATTGCAGAAAAGAGTGAAGGATTTAAGTGGAGAAAATGATAAACCTAGTATTGGTACTCAAAATAATGTAGTGTTTGCAGGATCAACATCTGAATTGATGAAGTTGCTTAAAAAGAATAATGAATAAAAGAATTTCTTATAATGGTAATCCGAATCTTAAACAGATTGGTACGGTTATCAATTATACTCCAGAACAAGTTCAAGAAATAATTAAATGTTCTAGAGACCCAATTTATTTCATAGAAACTTATTGTATGATCGTTTCTTTGGATCAGGGTTTAGTACACTTTAAATTATATGAATGCCAAAAAGAAAAAGTAGATGTTATTCTAAATAATCGAAAGGTTATTTTGATGGAAGGGCGACAGCAAGGTAAGACCATTACTGCTGCCGCTTGTATTTTGTGGTATACCTTATTTCAAGAATCTAAGACAGTTGCGATACTTGCCAACAAATCTTCTGCTGCTAGAGAAGTACTTTATAGATATCAGATAATGTATGAGGCATTGCCGTTATGGATGCAACAAGGTGTAAAGACATTTAACAAAGGTGACATTGAACTAGAGAATGGGTCTAGAGTATTTACTGCAGCAACAAGTTCTTCTGGTATCCGAGGCAAGTCTGTAAATTGGTTGTATATTGACGAAGCTGCTATTATTCCAAATAATGTAGCAGAAGATTTCTTCACTTCGGTTTATCCAACAATTTCAGCAGGTGAAACAACAAAAATTCTTCTCACATCTACTCCATTAGGATATAATCATTTTTGGAAATTTTGGAATGATGCTGAACAGGGTATTAATGGATTCAAATCTCTGTTCATACCTTATTCTAAGATTCCAGGCAGAACTGAAGAATGGGCTGCACAACAGAAAGCATTGCTCGGTGAGCTTAAATTTAATCAAGAAGTTCTTTGTAGATTCCTTGGCTCTTCTAATACGCTTATCTCCCCAGATGCTATCTCGAGAATGTCTCCTTTGCCGTATGTGTTTGAAAATGAAGGTCTTGATGTTATAGAAGAACCTATTAGGGGGCTGTTAAATGATAAAGGTGAGGTAGCAAGAAAACCGCATACCTATGTAGTATCCACTGATACTTCTAGAGGCGTCGGTGGAGATTATTCTGCGTTTACAGTGATGGATGTTACTGAATATCCTTTTAGAATAGTAGCCAAGTATAGAAACAATAAGATAAGCCCACTACTTTATGCCACGGTTATTTACAAAGTTGCTAGAGATTACAATGATGCATTCTGTTTAGTTGAAACGAATGATATTGGGCAACAGGTTGTGGATTCTCTTTATACTGATCTTGAATACGAGAACATTTTTGCAACAGCTAGCGGTAAAGCGAGGCAGTTCTTATCTGGAGGATTTGGTACTGGTAGCACACTTGGACTGAGAACAACTACACAGGTTAAGCGTCTAGGTTGTTCCCTATTTAAGAACTTAGTTGAAACGCAAAAATTGTTGATTACTGATAAGGATATAATTTCTGAGATATCCACATTCACAGAACAAAAAGGATCCTTTAAAGCAGATGAAGGATACCATGATGATTTGGTAATGTCTTTAGTAATATTCTCTTGGGCTACAAATGAGTTATATTTTAAAGAGTTGACTAATTCTAATCTGAGAATGGCACTTTATGAACAACAGACTAAACAAATTGAAGAAAATCTTACACCATTTGGTATTGTAAATACAGGTATTCCAGAGGAAGGAAAGCCCGAACGAGTCGGAGACGACGTGTGGTTTAACTTCAATCCCCAAGAAGCTATGGAAAAAATGCGAAGAAAGATGCTGGAAAATGTCTAGAACCCGTTATTTATAAATAATTAGTAATTTAGTTGTCATGACGACTTCCAAAAATCTTTAGGAGATTAAGATGGCATTTCAGCTTTCACCGGGTGTACTAGTAACTGAAAGAGATGACACACTTAGTGTTCCAAGCGTTTCCACAACTGCCGGTGGTTTTGTCGGGAATTTCCAGTGGGGTCCTGCTGAACAGGTAACTCAAGTAGATTCAGAAAAAAATCTAGTGGCGATATTTGGTAAACCAACCACTAATACTTATATTTCATTTTTCACTGCTGCTAACTTTCTATCATATGGTAACAATCTAAAAGTTATTAGAGCTGTATCTGCCGATACTAAAAATGCAGGTTCAAACACCGCCGTGTTGGTTAAAAATGATGATCATTATGAAACATTAACATTTACAAATACTGGCGAATGGGTAGCAAGATTTCCTGGTACATTAGGTAATTCATTAAAAGTTTCAATGGCGGATGCCAACACTTTTGGTACTTGGGCATACAAAACACAATTTAGTTCTACTGCACCAAATACATCAAGCTATGTAGGAAGTTTAGGTGGCGCATTCGATGAACTACATGTTGTAGTTTTAGATTCAAACGGATCTTGGACAGGTGCTGCTGACACAGTATTAGAAAAATTCTCATTCTTATCTAAAGCTTCAGATGCTAAAGCTTTAGATGGTTCTACAAATTACTATAAAACAGTAATCAATAATACTTCTAAGTATATTAGATGGGCAAATCATACTGCTAATACTAGCTCAAATACCAATTGGGGCTCAGCTTCAGGTGGAGTTATTTTTGCCAATTTAAGTGCTAACGTAACAATGACATTGAATGGTGGCACTGATTTAGTAGCAAGTGCAGCTAACATTCTAAGCCAATATACAGTATTTGCTAATGACGAATTATATGATATTAATCTTATTCCTGTAGGCGATTTAGATGTTACCAACGTAACTTCTGTTATCAATAATGTTGCTGAAGTAAGAAAAGATTGTATGGTATTTGCTTCACCAAGATATGTAGATGTTGTTAATAATACAACAGCGGTGACTAATGTAGTAAATCTAAGAAATAGTTTACCTAGTTCATCATATGCAGTAATGGATTCTGGTTGGAAATATCAGTATGATAGATATAATGATGTTTATCGTTGGATTCCATTGAATGGCGATATTGCCGGTTTGACAGCCAGATCAGACTTTGTTGCTGATCCTTGGTTCTCACCTGCAGGATTTAATAGAGGTCAAATCAAGAACGTGGTTAAATTGGCTTACTCTCCTTCTAAATCAGATAGAGATACCTTATATAGAGCCGGTGTTAATCCAGTGGTTACTTTCCCAGGTCAAGGCACAGTGTTATTTGGAGATAAAACTCTGTTAGCTAGACCAAGTGCATTTGACAGAATTAATGTTCGTAGATTGTTTATTGTACTAGAAAAAGCTATTGCTACAGCATCGAAGTTTCAACTGTTTGAATTCAATGATGCATTTACAAGAGCTCAGTTTAGAAATCTAGTTGAACCATATCTAAGAGATGTACAAGGTCGTAGAGGCATTACTGATTTCCGCGTAGTATGTGATGAAACAAATAATACCGCGGAAGTAATTGACAGAAACGAATTCGTAGCAGACATTTATGTGAAACCTGCAAGGTCTATTAATTTTGTTCAATTAAATTTCATAGCTACCAGGTCAGGCATTTCGTTTGAAGAATTGGGCGCATAATTTAAGGGAGAAATAGATGTCAACCGCATTTAATGTAGATAGATTCAAGTCTGCGCTTACTAATGGGGGTGCTAGACCGAATCAATTCGCTGTACAGCTAAGTTTCCCCACATATGTGTCGGGTGCAGCTGCAGCAGTTTCTCGAGCCCCTTTTCTAGTTACAGCTGCAGAATTACCTGGTCAGTCTTTGGGTCTAGTAAATGTTTTTTACAGAGGTAGAGATGTAAAGTTGGCAGGAGATAGAACTTTTGCCGGCTTTACTATTAATGTTATCAATGATTCAGACTTTTCTATTAGATCTGCTATAGAACAGTGGATGAACGGTATGGACAATCTGTTAAATAAAACAGGTAAGCTTGTCCCATCTGAATATCAAAGAGACATGATAGTATTTCAGTTAGATAGAAATGGTAAAGTATTAAAGCAGTATACTTTACAGGGAGCTTTCCCAACATTGTTGAGCCCTGTTGGTTTAAATTTTGGATCTAACGATACCATATCTGAATTTACAGTAACTTTTGAATATCAAACATTTACAGTATCGAATAACCCATTGAATACTTTACTTGATATAGCAACTACACCATTTGGAACATAATAAAATATGGCACTTTCGTTATTTGGTTTTACAATATCTCGTAATGAAGTTAACGATTTAGGAACAAAGGCTCAGTCGTTTATATCACCTGAGCCTGAAGACGGAGCAGCTACAGTATCAGGTGCCGGTTATTATGGCACCTATGTTGATTTAGATGCGTCGTCAAAATCGGAAGCTGAGTTAATTACGAGATATAGAGAAGCAGCTATGTATGCTGACGCATCTACTGCTGTGGATGAAATCGTCACCGAAGCAATAGCTGCTACTGACAATGAAGATCCTGTTGCTATTAATTTAGATAATTCAGATTTACCAGAAAGTATTAAAGATAGTATAAAAATAGAATTCAATGAAGTACTTAGATTATTAAACTTTAACTATAAAGGTTATGATTGGTTTAGACAATGGTATGTTGATGGAAGAATTTATTTTCAGAAAGTAATTGATGTTACTAATCCTAAAAGAGGTATAGTAGAACTTCGTAATATTGATCCTAGAAAGATTCGTAAAGTTAGAAAAATTGATAAGCAAAAGGATCAGAAAACAGGTGCAGATTTAATAAAAAATATTGATGAATTTTTCATCTATAATGATAAGGGTATAAATTATAACCCTCAGTATTCAATGGCTGCAGTATCGAATCAATCAATTAGATTGTCTACCGGTTCTGTAGTTTATGTTCCATCTGGTATGATGGATTTAGAAAAGCATGTGGTGCTAGGTTATTTGCATAAAGCAATTAAGCCGATTAACCAATTAAAAATGATGGAAGATGCTTTGGTAATTTATAGATTATCCAGAGCACCAGAACGAAGAATATTTTATATTGATGTAGGCAATTTGCCAAAAATTAAAGCTGAACAATATCTTAAAGATGTGATGGCTA
>JBIKXY010000011.1:0-31838 GCA_044355515.1 Pirellulales bacterium | reverse complement strand
GATGGCCATCCGCCGCCCGGGCTCGAGCGTGAACGAGACTCCCTCGAGCACCGGCAGGCCGCCACCAGCGGTGGCGAAGGATTTCGAGACCTCCGTCACCTCGAGCATGCCGTGGTCCTCAGGCGTCGGCGCGGTAGGAGGCCAGCCGGCCGGCGATCTCGGCGGGCACCGGCACGGGCTCGGGCTTGCGGCCGGGGTGCATGAGGCAGCGGACAGCCACGATCCGGCCGCGGGCGACGGGCTCGCCCGCGTGGCTGAAGACGAAGCCGTAGGTGACGCTCGTGCGGCCGATCGCCTCGACGGTCACGGCGATCTCGACCTCCTCGCCGAACCGGGCGGCGGCAACGTAGTCGCAGGTGGCGGAGACGCGGGGCCAGCTGGCCTCGACGCCGAAGGCGTCGCGCTCGACCACGGCCACGCCCGCGGCCCGCAGGAGCTCGTGCTCGGCCGACTCCATCCAGAAGAAGAAGGCCGAGAAGTGAACGATCCCGGCCGCGTCGGTATCGCGGAACTCAACCCGGCGGCGTGTCTCGAGCGGCGGCATGGGGGGGTCCTTCGCGACCCCGGCATCATACGCCGCCGGGGCCAGGGATGCCCCTGCAGCCGTGAAGCTAGTCAGCGACGTAGGGCAGCAGCGCCATGAACCGGGCCCGCTTGATCGCGGACGTGACCGCGTGCTGGCTGGCGGCAGTGCAACCGCTCTTGCGGCGGCTGATGATTTTGCCCTGCCGGTTCACCAGTTTGCCGAGCAGTTCCAGATCCTTGTAGTCAACGTACATCGGTCGCGGCCGAACACCTTCGATGAAGATCGGATCCCGCTTTTTGACCTTGGGCTTGGGCTTGGCCTTCTTGCGGGCGAACTTGCTGGCTTTGGCGCGGGGACCTGCGAAACTCATATCGTTGCGTCTGCCTTGCTGTGGACTGGTCGATCGGGGCGGCAACCCTTTGGTCGCCGGCGCCTTGAGAAACGGTTCGCGAAGAATACCTCAAAAAGAGAAACACGGAAGCCGGGGGAAAGAAATCCCCGGCTCCCGTGCTGATTCAGACACGCGGAACGCGTCGGTCGGACTAGTACCGTCCGCCGCCGCCGCCGTAGCCACCGCCGCCGCCGTAGCCACCACGGCCGCCACCGCCACCGCCGCCGTAGCCACCGCGACCACCGCCGCCGCCGCCGCCGCCGCCACCACCACCCGGACGCGGAGTCCGCTCGCGGGCCTCATTGACGGTGAGCGGCCGGCCGTTGATCTCCTGCCCGTTGAGGGCAGAGATCGCGGCCTGCAGGCCCTCGTCGGTCTCCATCTCCACAAACCCGAAGCCGCGGGACCTGCCGGTCTCACGGTCGGAAATCACCTCGGCGCTGCGGACAGCTCCGTGCGGGGCGAACATCGCCTCCAAATCCTGGGACGTGGTCGACCAAGGCAGGTTTCCCACGTAAATCTTCCGGGCCATAACCCTCAACCTCTCGCTGAACTCGGGAACTGGATCATCAAACAATCGACTGAAGCGACCATCGCCGAAGCACAGGCTCAGTTCCCCGATAGGGCCGGAAGTGCGGACGAGAGTCTGTCGAACGGCCGCAGTTGTAGCAGTTTGGCCTCCGGCCCACAACCAAAGGACCTTTCCAATGCTTACGAGGAAATCAGCATTGCCTCCGGTCCGGCCGGTCTGTCTGGACTGGCCGGGGTCAGGAGCCGGGGTCAGGAGCCGGGGTCAGGAGCCGGGGTCAGGAGCCGGGGTCAGGAGCCGGTCGCCGACTGCCACTCCCCGCACCAGTCGTCCTCGGCCGTGTGAGGCCAGATGCCGACGTGCAGGAGTTTTTCCTGGTCGATCGGTGGCAGCGTCGGCGGCATCCGGCGGCACTGTCCCCAATCGGGCCCGCGATCTCCTTCCCGCTCGCGCCGCCAGAAGCGGCAGCCGCCGCAGGCTTCGCCGACAGTGAGTTTCTCGGGCTCGCTCATGCGGTGAACTCCAGGTGGTGCAATGACTTTCCGCGACTTGCCTTCCTCACCCGCCCGCACGGGCCGCACGTCTTGGCCGGGCCGAACTCGCCCGGCGGGAAGCCGGGAAAGCATCGCCAGGACGCACGATACCCCGGAGGAAGCCCGGGGCCCCCAGGGCGAGCCTGATCGGCAACGGGATCGGGGAGCCGTCCCGGCCGGAGAGGCTCGGCGGTTCCGCAGCCCCGAGCGGGGCCGCCTCGGCAGTCGGCATCGGCCGTGCGGCGGCCGGCATTCGATTTGCAGCGGGGCCGAACGACTCCTCGTTTCGGGAACCGTGCGGCGGTCCGGCGGCGGGGACCGGGGGCGGGGCCGGCCTGATGCCCGCGGGCGGAGCGTCCTCGGCCGGGGCGGAGCGAGTGTTCGGATCGCCTTCGCCTCCGTGGTCTGCGGGGTCCAGCAGGATCGCAGCCAGCCGTTTGTTCCAGGTTTCCAACTGAGCTTCGGCGTCGAGCACGAAGTCGAGGAGCGGGTTCGACTCGGCTTCGGATTCGGCTTCGGCCTCCACCTCGGACCGCGGGGCTGTTTCGCCATCGGCTTCCTCCGCGGCGATGCCGCCGCCATCCGCCTCTTTCCCCTGTTCAGCCGACGCATCCCTGAGCGGTTCGCCGGCGAATCGCGCGGTGACGGCCAAACCCTCGGAGGTAACCAGGGCGGCGACGAGCCCGATGCCGGCGACTTTGAGGGGCGTGAACACCAGCCGGGTCGTGAACGCCTGCGCGCCGACGAGCAGGATGCCGCTCCCGGCGGAGCCGCCGGCGCCTTCCCCGGGCGAGTCGAAGCTGAACAGCGCCAGCGCGCCGTCCCGCGTCGGGCTCATGCCGAACAAACGGCCCGCCGAGTCGAACGCCAGGCCCGTCAGTCCCGGCAGGCTGACCGGCGTCGAGGTCAGGAAACTGACCATGGACGGCCCATGGAGGAAGATCGAGACGCTTCCGGCGGCGCTCCCGGCCGCGAGATAGGTCGAGCCGCCAAAACTGGTGGTCGCCAGCGCCGAGCCGCCGCCGAGGTAGGTTCCCGAGACGCGGTAACCGCCACCGCGACGGTCGAAGGTCTGAAACTGGTCGCCGAGGGCCGAGCCGACCGCGATCAAGGGCGGCCCGCCGGGCCGGGGGAGGGCCACGATCGGGCCCGGGGCCGCGAGCGACAAGGGGAGGAACGTCGGTCTGGCGTCATCGAAAAACCCCCGGCCGATGCCGCGGAGGATGGCCGTGGAGTTCGAGCCGCGGTTGGTCACGGCGATGTCGGGGATCGCGTCGTTGCCCACGAACTGGCCGACGGCGATGCCCGCCGGGCCGCTGCCGCCGGACGCGAGCCGCGGACCGGGCCTCATCGTCCAGCGCCGCTCGCCGTCGAGCACGCCGAGCATCACCGAGACGTCGTTCGAGCCCGCGTTGGCCACCAGCACGTCGGGCAGGCCGTCCGCGTTCACGTCGGTCACGAAGACCGCCGCGGGGTTCGTGCCGACGTAGAACCTGTCCGGTTCGGCCTCGAATAACTCGGCGGAGCCGGCCTGTCCGGAGACGTTGCGACGGAACAGCAGGATCTGGTTCGCCCCGCCGTTGGCGACGACCAGGTTCTCGTACGTCCTGCCGTGGATGGTCTCGGTGACCGTGACGACGGCGCTGGGGCCGAGCACGCCCTGTTTTTGGTCAGCCGCGAACGATTCCTTCGTGCCGGTGCGTTGCAGCCAGATGCGGTCGAGCCCACGGCTGCCGTAGATGAAGTCGTCCGCGCCATCGCCATCGACGTCGGCGGCGAGCAGGGCCACTGAACGATCTGCCCGGACGTAGGACCTGAAGGTGCCATCTCCCACGCCCTGGAGCGTGAGCACGTCGCCGAAGTCGTTGCCCACGACAATGTCGAGGATCCCGTCGGGAGCGTCCTCCGGTCCGGTCGCGTCCATGACCGAGATCGAGCGGGGCAGGTTGCCGGTCAGCGGAATGACCGTCGCCGGCGAGTCGCCGCGGCCCAGCGAACCGCCCATCATCAGAATCAGGCGCTCGCCGTCCCGATCCAGGATCGCGATGTCGGCCCTCGAGTCGGCGTCGAACCGGCCGACGACCACGTCATGGGCCTCGACCGACCCGCCGGCCACGGTCGCCGCCGAGGAATCCGGCACGCGGAGCTGATATTCCCGCGGGATCGCGAAGTTTCCGTGGCCGGTGCCGGCGAGCACGGCGACCGAGCGGAGCTGCGAGTTCACCGCGACGAGGTCGGCGATTCCGTCGCCATCGACGTCGCCCACCGCGATGTCGGAGAGATTGAAGGGGGCCAGGCCGGTGCCCTTCCCGGAAACCGGGTCGGTCGCGTAGCCGTAGGGCCGATCCGACGTGCGCCGGCGGAGTCGGGGGGCGAAGCCGGTCTCCGCCGTGAAGGCGGCGGTGCCGTGGATTCCGGCGACGCCGAGCCAGATCGAGACGTCGCCCGAGGCCTGGTTGGCCGCCAGGAGATCCGGCACCGAGTCGCCGCTCACGTCGCCGACGATGATCCGGGATGGACCGGCACCGGCGTCGAGCCGCTGCCAGGCCGAGTCGTCGAACCTGCCATCCCGCCGGGCAACCAGCACGTCGAGCGTCCCGGCGGCGGGATTCGAGACGATCAAGTCGCCCCAGCCGTCGCCGTCGAGGTCCGCGGAAACGATCCGCATCAGCACCGGCGCCGCCGGATGCGCCGGGTCGGCCGCCGGCGCGGCCAGCCGCTGCTCGAGCGCCAGGCGGCCGTCGGCCGCTTCCCGCCGGATGGAGATGGTCGTGCGGCCCGCATCGATCGCCGCGAACCGCTCCGAGCCGTCGGCAGACTCGAGACGGCTGAGATCGAAGACGTCGCTGGCGGCGGCCGCGACGCCGCCGTTCGGGCCGCCGCGTCTCACGATCACGTTTCCGCCCCGATCGACCGTGATGGTGCCGCCCGGCAGGCCCGCGGCCGGAGCCAGCAGCGTCACGCCCTGCGACACGCCTCCCGCGAAGGGATTGGGCTCGTCCCCGAGCGTGGTCCAGCCGGATTGCATCAGGACGGTGACGTCGTTGGTGACGAGATTCCCCGTCACGAGGTCGGGCCGGCCATCGCCGTCGATGTCGCCGACCGCCAGCCCGCCGGGCGCCGCCGTGCCCAAGGGCACGAACTCGGCGGCCGCGAAGCCGCCATCCCCGGCGCCGGCCAGCAGGCTGATCGACTTGCCGAGCACGTTCGAGACCAGGATGTCAGGTTGGCCGTCGCCCGTGAAATCCTCGAGCACCACGCCGTAGGGCAGGTCGCCGACCGGCAGCCGGTCGGGCAGGGGCACGAACCTGCGGCGGTCGGCCTGGAGCAGCACCGACACGTCGCCGCCCTCGCCGAGATCGGGACGATTGACGTTCACCACCACGATGTCGGGCCGCCCATTGCGATCGACGTCGCCGACCGCCAGCGACTGCGGGTGGTTTGCGGCCGCGAGCCGGATCGGCGCGGCAAACCTCCCCCGGCCGTCGCCGTACAGCACCGCGACGCCGCCGCGATCGTCGAGCGCCGCCAGGCCCTGGGTGCAGACGAGCATGTCGATCGCCCCGTCGCCGTCGACGTCGGCGAGCACGACGTCCGTCGGCAGGCGGCCCACGGTCCGGCCGGGCTGCCGCTCGGAGAAGGTGCCGTCGCGATTCTGCAGGAGCACGTGCACGGATCCAGGAGGGATGTTTCGCACCCGCCAGGCAGAGGGGGCGGAGTCCTGCTCCCACTCCACCGGCCGGCCGGCCGTCGCCACGATGTCGGCGAGGCCGTCGCCGTCGAGGTCCGCCACCGCGACCGCCAGCAGATGCCGGTCCTGGAGCTCGACCTGGGGCGGCGTGAAGCTGCCGTCGCCGAGTCCGAACAGGATGCAGACGCCCCCGGGCACGACCTCCTCGGGCGACAGCGTGCTCAGGCCGAGCCCTTCGTTGGCGGTGACGATGTCGAGCCGGCCGTCGCCGTTGATGTCCGCCAGCACCACATCCACGGGTTTGAACGCGAAGCTGGCCACCGGCAGCGTCTGCCGCCTGCCGAAGGAGCCGTCTCCGCGACCCAGCAGCACCGAAACGTCGCTCGACTCGCGATTGGCGGTGACGACGTCGGCACGCCCGTCGCCGTTGACGTCCCCCACGGCAACCGCATAGGGATAACTGCCGGCCGAGAGCCGCCGGCGCTCGAGAAACCCGCCGTCGCCGAAGCCGCGGAGGAGGGAGACGGTGCCGTCGTTCAGGTCGGCGGTCACGAGGTCGAGCGTGTGGTCGGCATCGAAGCGGCCCGCCGCCAGGCCGCTCGGGTAACTGCCGGTCGCGACCCGCGCTTCGGAGCGGAAGGCCCCGCCTCCGATCCCCCGGAGCACGGAGACGTCGTTGGAGCCCTGGTTCGCGGTCAGGATGTCGGCCCGGCCGTCGCCATCCACATCCGCCACGATCACGGCGTACGGGCTCGTCCCCACCGGCAGCGCCGGGCCGGGGTCGGCAAACCGTCCGTCCGCCCGCTGCCGCACGACCGAGACGTCGTCCGACATCGAGTTGGCCACGACGATGTCGTTGCGGCCGTCGCCATCGAGGTCGCCGATCGCGACCGCGTCGGGCTTCCAGCCGACCGGGATCGGAGGCGTCAAGGCGTCGAACCGGCCGTCGGCCGTGCCGCGAAAGACGACGATCGTGCCCGAATCCGGGTGCGTGACGACGATGTCGGCCAGGTCATCCGCATCGAGGTTCCCGGCTGCAACCGCCCCCGGGTTGTACCCCGTGGGCAGCCTCGCAACCTCGATGAATCCGCCGGCCGCGGTCTGGAGGAGCACCGAGCAGCTGCCGGTCGCGTCCGGCAGCGGCCCGAGGTCGCCGGTCGCGGAGTTGGCGACCACGATGTCGGTAAGGCCGTCGCCATCGACGTCGGCCAGGGCGACCGCCGTCGGCATCCGGCCGACCGGGATCGTCAGCGGGGTCGCGAAGGCTCCCCCGGCCGAGATCCGGATCACCGAGACACTGTCGCCGCCGCGGTTGGCCGTGACGGCCAGCAGGCCGGCCGCCGGGGGGCCGGCGGCACCGACGGCCACGGCCACGGGGTTGTCGCCCACGCGGATCGACTGGCCCGGGCGGAATGAGCCGTCGCCATGGCCGAAGCGGACGGCCAGATCGCCCTTGTCCGGGGCTTCCAGGTTCGCGGAGCCGAGGTTGGCCACGAGCAGATCGAGCACTCCGTCGCCGTCGAGGTCGGCGGCCGCGACCGAAGCCGGCAGGCTGCCCACCGAAACCGGCAGCACCGGCGAACTGCCGGGGGTGAACTCGATCTGGAACCAGCCCGTTTCCGGAACCGCCGGCCCGGCGACGAGCACGTAGTCTCCGGGCTGCACGAACTGCCGGAGCGGTGCCGGTGCTCCCCCCGCCGGATCCGCGGTGGCGACGATCAGCCGGCCCAGGTGGTCGAGGAGCGCGAACTGCAACTCCGGCGGGGCCGCCGACCCCTCCCGCGGCACCACGCGGAGCGCGCCTGGCGCCTCGACCCGCACGACCTGGCCGCGCATCAGATCCGCGAGTTCGACCTCGAACTGCCAGCCCCCGGCCGCGTTCGCCGGGGCTGCCGGTTGCGGCGGCTGCGGGCCGGCTGCGGCCAGCAGCCGCCGCGGCTCGAGCGGCTCGCAGGAGATCGAGCGGCGCCGGCGACGGCTCATCGTGGAGCCTCCCCGTCCGGCCGTTCGCCGACCGTTTCCCCCGCCTCTTCCGTTCCCGCCGCGGCCCCGGGGGCGGCCCGTTGCTCGACGTTCTCCGCCAGCTTTCTGAACTCGGGTTCCTGGAGCAGCGGGCGAAAATGCTCGTCCTCCTGCACGTGGGCCCCCCACAGGTCGTCGTGGCGATGCGCGGCTTCCTGGCCGAGGGCCAGGTCGAGGAGGTCCGCCGCCCGCTGGATGTATCGAACCCGCAGCTGTCCGGGCGTGGGGCCCTGCTGCTGTCGCTCCTGCTCCGAGAACACCACCCGCGGCGATGCGGCTGCGAACACGGTCGCCGCCTTGAACACGTGGCGAAACGAGGGCTCGCCGAGCTCCAGGGCCCGCTCGGCGGCGGCCGTCGCGTCGGCATGACGGCCGAGGTAGGCCAGGGCCAGCCCCCTGCCCGCATGGGCATCGGCATGGTCCGCGTCGAGTGCGACCGCCCGCTCGAAATCCTGGAGGCCGAACAGCGGGCTGCCCCGCAGCGTGTAGAGCCAGCCCCGCTGTGTCAGCGTCTCAGCCGACGGCCGGATCTCGATCGCCCGGGAGTAGTCGTCGATCGCGCCGGCGTAGTCGCCGAGACTCGCCCGGCAGAGGGCCCGCGTGAGATGGAACTCGAGCGACGGTCGGCCCCGCCGCAGGTAGGCGTCGAGCGCGTCCCGGGCTTCATGCAGCCTCCGCCGCTCGATCAGCACCGTGGCCCGGCCCAGGTGGGAACGGGCATGATCGCCGTCGGCCGCCAGGGCGCGGTCCCAGGTGGCCAGCGCGTCATCCAGCCGGCCCTGGTGAAACTCCGCCTCGGCGAGCAGCGAGAGATCCTCGACGCGGGCCTGCGGATTGCCCGTCTCCAAGCGGACTGCCTCCCGCAGATCCTCCGCGGCCTCCGAGTGACGACCGGCCAGCAGATGGAGCCGGGCCCGCTCGCGCCGAACGAGCGGCGCATCCGGAGCGAGCACCGCCGCCTGGCCGAGCGCGGCCAATGCCGCGGCTTCGTTGCCCGCCGCCTTCTCGACCGCGGCCAGCGTGAGGAGCGCCTGATGGCCCGTCGGCTCGAGCGCGATCGCCTCCCGGAGTTTCTCCCGGGCCGTGTCGATCCGGCCCGTTCCGAAAGCGAGGGCGGCCCAGTTCACCAGCCCCACGTGCCGGGCCTCGCCTTCGTCGGTCAGCGCGAGGCCTTTGCCGAAATCCGCCTCGGCCAGCGAGTGCTCGCCGAGCGCCGTGCGGGCCGCACCCCGCAGGATCCACGGCCAGGCGAACTCCGGCCGCCGGCTGAGGCAGGACGTAAGATGCACGTCGGCGAGCTCCGGCCGCCCGCCGCGCAGGGCGTGCATCGCCAAGCAATACTGCGCCCAGAAGTGATCGGGATCCGCGAGCATGGCCTGCTCGAACTCCCCTTTCGCCCGGACGAATCCCGGAGCCGCCACCCCCTCCCGCTGAAGCAGCAGCCGGCCGACGAGAAAGTGCTCGGACGCCGTCTCTGCGCCCGCCCCACCCTCGGCCAGTTGCTGCTCCCGCTCCACCGCGGCGGCGTCACCCATCCGCCGGCGGCACTCCGCCCGCATCAGGTGCGTCGCCCGGCTCTCCCCCCGCTTGAGGCCCACGCACCGGTCGATCAGCCGTTCCGACTCCGCGACGGCCGCGGCCACCGGATCCTGGGCCGACTGCAGGATGGCGTCGGCGAGCAGCAGGAGCAGTTCCTCGCACTGGATCGCGATCTGCGTCCTTTCCGACGTCGAGAAAAGGTCGGCCGGCACCTGGGGCTCCGTCGCGGCATCGCGGTCGAGCCCCCAGATCGCCAGCCCCGCCCGGGCGGCGGCCGCCGCCCGGCCTTGATTCCTCCGGGGATCGAGGCCGAACGCCTGCGAACCGTAGAAGATGGCCTCGTCGCGGTGACTGCGGAAGGCGGCGAGCGCCGCTCGGGCTTCCGCCTGTCGTCGGTCCGCGTCCCGCAGCCGCTCGAGTTCGAGCCGTGCCGCGGCGAGCCGCCTGCGCTCGGGCTCCAACGACGCGGTGTCGCCGGCCCGGGCGGAGGCCGCGCGAATCACGCCGTCGGCCTCGGCGAGATCACGGTCGCGGAGCAGGTCGGCAGCCTGCAGGATCGCGGCCTGCACGTCGCGTCTCGTCTGGTCGAGGACGACCTGCTCGCGGAGTTGCCGTGTGGCCAGCGCCGCCCTCTTGTTGGCGGCGTCGGCGTAAAACACTCCGCCTGCGGCCAGGCTGACGAGCATCAGCACCGACATGACCGCGAGCAGGGCAACCGCAGGCCGCCGGCGGGCCCATTTTACGGCCCGCTCGACCGGCGACGTGCGCCGCGCCACGATCGGGAGGCCTTCCAGATACCTCGCCAGGTCGGCCGCGCAGGCAGCTGCCGACTGGTAGCGGCGGGCCGGATCCTTCTCCAGACAGGTGAGCGCGATCGTCTCGAGGTCGCGGTCCACCTGCGGATTGAGCTGCCGCGGCGGCACGGGCTCGGCCTCGAGCAGTTGCCGGAGCGTGGCCACGACGGTCGCCGCAGTGAACGGTGGCCGGCCGGTGACGGCGTGGTAGAGGATCGCACCGAGCGAATAGACGTCGGACCGCGGGCCGATGTCCCGGAGTTCGCCCCGGGCCTGCTCCGGCGGCATGTACTGCGGCGTGCCGAGCACCTGGCCCGACATCGTGAGGCCGTCGTCCGTCTCCACCCGTTTGGCGAGCCCGAAGTCGGTCACCTTGGGCGTGCCGTCGGCGGCCAGGAGAATGTTGGCGGGTTTCAGGTCGCGGTGGACGATACCGCGGTCGTGGGCGTAGGCCACGGCCTCGGCGACGACGCGCACGAGTCTGGCGGCCGCTCGCGGCTCGAGCGGCCCGGAGGCAAGGCGGGCGGCGAGGCTGCCCCCCTCGACGAGCGCCATCGAGAGGAAGTGCCTTCCATGCTCTTCGCCCACCTCGAAGATGGGCACGATGCCCGGATGATCGAGCCGGGCGGCCGCCTCGGCCTCGGCCTGAAACCGCCGCACATCTTCGTCGGAGGCGGCCTCGGCCCGGCGGATGGTCTTGAGCGCGACGAGCCGGCCGAGCCGCCTCTGCCGCGCTTTGTAGACGACGCCCATGCCTCCCTTGGCGATCGGGGCGAGGATGTCGTAGTCAGCGATCCGGGCCGGGAAATCACCGCGGGCCGCGGAGGGTGAACCGTTGGCGGGCAAGGGGGCGGTGGTCCGCCAGGCATCGTCGCCGGGGGCGGTGGTAGCCGCGACGGAATCCACAGCCGACGGCGGGCGGGTGGCGTGGGGATCGTCGCAATCGGACGGCCGAGGTGGCTCGGCCGCGCTGGCCTTCGGACGGCCGTCGTCCAAGCCGGGGACGTCATCTGCGTCTGCGGCGGCTGTGCACTCGATGCCGGGCATGGTCGAGCCTCGCGACGGCGTTCCGCCAGGGTCCCTGCTCGCTGGCCTTGTTTCCGCGCATCTCCCGGACAGCCAACCAGGGCCATCCCTGATGGGCCGCCCCGCTGCCGTCACCGTCAGGTTGATGGCACGGGCGCGAGGCTGATGGCCACCGCCGACCCGGCCTGCAGGCAGTGGGCAGCACAGGATTCGAACCTGTGACCTCTACGGTGTGAACGTAGCGCTCTAACCAACTGAGCTAGCTGCCCGGCACGGACGGCTGCCGGTCGAGGGTCGCGACCGACCGCCGCCCGGGAGCAGCGTAGCACGGCACCGACCTGCCGTCACGACCCGCGGCCCCAGGCCGGGGTTGCCGCGTCGTCGGCCCGCCGCGGGCCGGATGGCCGTGGTCAGGCCTCGTCGCCCGGGGGCGGCACGAGCTTCGGCGAGGCGACCGTCGGCCCCCCCTCGTCGTCGAGCCGCCGGGCCGGCGTTGGCCGCCGGGCCGCGGGCTGGGCGTCGAGGGTGGCGGCCAACTCGAACTCGCGAGACATCGCCTGCCACTGGCGCCGCAGTTGGCCCACCGTCTTGCCGACCGTCTGCCCGACTTCGGGCAGCCGCTTGCCGTAGATCATCACCGCGATCGCCGCGATGACGAGCAGTTCGAGAGGGCCGAGTCCGAACATGATCTGTCTCGGAGCGAGAGGCTGACAGGAGGGCGGGCGACCGTCAGCGGATATCAGAGCCGTTCGGCTCGCGCGGAGCACCCGCAGTATCCTCGATGCCCTGCACGCCCCGCTTGAACTCGACGATCCCCTCGCCAAGCGACCGCATCACTTTCGGCAGCCGGGTGCCGAACAGCAGCAGGATGATGCCGCCGAGGATCAAAAGCTCCGTGGTGCCAATGCCGAACATCGCGAAACAGGGGGCCACGGGCGGATCCTCCGGCAAGGCCGACCGGCCGCGAACTGCCGCGGTCGCTCGATGCCGCAAGTGTATCTCCCGCCGGGAAGGCATTCAAACCGGGGTTCGGCCGTCCAGCCGGCACCGAGGCCGCGGGACATCCTTGGGGTTCCAGCAGGGGGCTTCCGGAGAGTGAGAGAAGCTCCCCTGCGCGAGCAAGGGGGATGGCGCGGGCCATTCCGCGAGGCGAAGGGTTTGCGGCCCCGTCACGGCGCGGCGGCCATGCGGGGCGTCTGCCCGTGCAGGGGCCGGTAGCGGTAGTAGACCTCGAGCGTCAGCGCCGCCAATGCCGTGGCGTAGACGCGGCCGCCATGACCGCCCCAGACGCGGTCGGGATCCCAGCTCCCGTCGAGCGGGCCGCCGGAGCGATGCTGGAGCGGCAGGAGCGCCGCCTGCAGTTGCCGGTTCCAGGCCTCCCACTGCGGGCCGCCGGCGTGAAACGAGGCGAGCGTGGCGTAGTACCACGTGTAGATGTTGTAGCCGGCGGCCGTCGGCGGAGACCGCGACAGGAGCCCGAGCGCCTCGGCCGCGGCCGGATGGTCGGCGGGCATGCCCAGGAGCAGCCGGCAGAAGAGCGCCTCGGCCGTCATCGTCAGGCTCGGCCGCTCGCCGGGCCGGTAGGCCGCCAGGCCGCCTGCACCGCCCGAGGAGACACTCGCGAGAAACACGCGGGCCCGGGCTTCGGCCCCCTCGGCCCCAGCGAGCCCGGCTGTCTTCGCCGAGGCGAGTGCCATCACCTGCCAGCCGAGCTGGCTGGTGTCGCCCCGGTCGCCGGCGGCATACCGCCAACCGCCCGTGACCGGGTGCTGCATCGCGAGCGTGTGGCGAACGGCGCGGTCCAGAGTCGGCCGCAGCGACTCATCGCCGGTCATCGCCAGACACTCGGCCAGCGGGATCGTCGCCATCCCGTGGCAGTAGAGCGCGGCGAAAAACTCGGCGTCGCCGGCGAGCGAGCCGTCGGGCCGCTGCCGGTCCACGAGGAAGCCGATGCCGCGAGCGACGTTCGCCGCGTAGGGGCCGTCGCGGTGGGTGTTGCCCGCGCCCAAGAAGGCCAACAGCGCGAGCCCCGTGACGCCGTGGTCGCTGCGGCCGCCCACCTCGGGCCGGTGCTGCCCGGAGCCGGCGGCCCCCTGGCCGGCACCGTGCCGGGCTGCGTTCCAGCGGCCGTCGCTCGACTGCGTGCGGGCCAGCCAATCGAGCGCGGCCTGCACAGCCTGCTCGGTCTGTTCGGAGCCCCCGTGAGCCGCCGCGGCCGCGGCCCGGCCGGCGCCCGTGCGGTCGGCATAGGCGTCGGGCACTCGGGGCCGCGAGCCACCGGCCGAAACCGCGGCGGCGACTCCCGCCGCGTCCTCCGCTGGAGCGGGCGAGCCGGCGGCTGCGATGTCGGCAGGGGCGGCCTTCGTCGGCTCTTCCGCCGGCGCTTCGAGCAACGGCACGAGGTCGGCCGGCGCCGGCGGGGCCTGCGCATCGGTGAGCGAGACGAGCGGGGGCGGCTCACCGGGGCCGTCTTCGTCCCGGGGTGCGGCGTCGTCGACCGGCGGGCTCGTGTCGCCGCCCGGCCCGGCGTCGGCGGGCTGCTCCTCGCCGGCCTCCTCGTCGGCAAGCACGACCATCATCGTCATTCGCCCCTCGTCCTGGGTGCCCCACGATGCCGGCGACCAGCCCCCGAGAAACGCCGCCACCATCGCCAGGACGGCGTGCAGCCCCACCGACAGCCCCACGCACTTCCGCAGCGTGTGGGTCTGGAGCCAGCGGGTGCGGACGAGCACGATCACGCCCGCCGCGGCCAGGGCCGTGAGCACGGCGACCACGATTTCCGTCGCCCCCATCGCCCACTCCCCGTTGCTAGCGGACGCGGTCGGCGCGGGTGCGGACGGAAATCGCCACGTGCCGCACGCCCGCGGCGCGGCAGGTCTCGTAGATCTCCGCCATCCGCCCGTGGGGCACGGCCCGCTCGCCGCGGATCATCACCGCCACGTCCGGCTGCACGCCCCGGGCAGCGGCCAGCCGGGTGCCCAGCTCCTCGAGCGAGACGTCGTCGGGCCCGAGCCGCAAGTCCCCATCGGCCCCCACCTCCACGATCTCGGGCCGGGCGGCCTCCACCACCGGCGCCCCCCCGACCTCGGGCAGGTCGAGCTCGAACTGCCGCTCGTCGCCCGAGAACTTCGTGGCGCACATGAAGAAGATCGTCAGCACGAGGATCACGTCGATCATCGGCGCCAGGTTGGGGGCCGGTTCCTCCTCGGCGGTGAGTCGCACCAGCGGCATGGCCTCACCCCGCCAGCCGGCGCTTCGGCTCGGCCAGTGCTTCCTGCGAGATCTCGTCGATCACCTGCTGGCAGGATTCGTCGAGCCGCATCGCGAGCCGGTCGACGCGGCTGGTGAAAGAGGAGTGAAGCACCATCGCCGGGATCGCCACCAGCAGCCCCATGGCGGTCGTGATCAAGGCCTCGCCGAAGCCGCCGGCGAGCAGGTCGGGCCGGCCCATCGCGCCGGCGGCCGCGACCTCGTTGAACGAGCGGATCAGGCCGAACACCGTCCCCAAGAGGCCCAGCAGCGGGCTGATCGTGGCCACGCCGTTGAACACCCGGCGGTAGCGGCGGAGGTGGTTGAGTTCCCGCTCGCAGGCGTCGATCGCGGCCTGCTCGATCTCGACGGCCGGCCGGCCCCAGCGGCGGACCGCCGCGGCGAACACCCGGGCCGCCGGGCTGCCGTTCTCGTCGCAGGCCTCGAGGGCGGCCTGCCGCGACAGGGCCCGGGCCTGGAGCTGGGCCACGAACCGATCGACGAACAACCGGGGCACCACGCTGCCGGTTCGCAGGTTCACGGCCCGCTCGATGCCGAACACGGCCAGGGCGAACGAGCAGCCCACCAGCGGCACCATCAGCCAGCCGCCGCTGTGGAGTGTGGCCAGCAGGTTGCCGGTGGGAATCAGCTTGCCGGGCGCAGCGGCCGGGTCGGCATCCGAGTCGCTCGCGGCCGGGGGCGTGGCCGCGATCCGGAGTGGCTCGCGGGCGGGCTCGGTGGCTCCGGCCCAGGCCCGCGGTTCCTGGGCGAGGCAGACCACGGGCCCGGCGACCACGACCGCGCAGGCGAGCGTGACAAAGAGCGACCGCAGACTTCCGCCGCGTGCCGCCGGGGCACGGGCCGAAACTCGGGAGATCCCTCTCCTCAACATGGGCATGGGTGACGACCGACGGGCCGTGGCCGTTGGCGATCCGTCGCCCACCGCCATGCGTCTCTCATCGGCTCGCTCGGCGCCGCCGGGAGAATGCTGTGGGCCGGCCTCGTCCCGCCGCCACGACCCGCACAACCGTCAGCGGCGGAGGCCCGGCAAGGCGGCAGGGGGCAGGGGGCAGGGATGCCCCTGCAGCCGTATCAAAAGTTGGCGTCGCAGCCGGTGTCCACGTCGCCCACCATGTGCAGGTGGTCGTGGTCGATGTAGAGGACTTCCTGGACGTCTTCGTCCACCAGCGTGTGAGGCACCGGCCAGCCCACGCGCGTCACCTCCTGAAAGTAAACGGTGCACTTGTAGTGGGCGTGGTGCAACTGCACCGGTCCGACCAGCGGCATGTGACGCGGCGGATCGACGTAGTCGGCGATCTTGCACTTCGTGATCCGCACGTGATTCCGCTGGACCTCGTAGAGGAAGGGCCAGTTGCCCTGCACCGGCCGGGCCTTCTCCAGCGCCCGCATCACCTCGTCGTCGCTCGGCTCGTCGAGAGCCTCGCAGGGGCCGCCGGGCCGCAGCGGGCCGAGCACCGGAGCCCGCTCGTACCGCTCGTAGTTCCAGAAGGCGTCTTCCTTCGCCTTCTGAATGCCCACCGGGACGGGGATCGGGATGGCCAGGGGGCCGAGGTTCGGTCCCTGGTTGGCCAGCCAGAAGCAGCCGCTCTGCGACGAGGCGGCGACGGCCAGCACAAGGGCCGGGGCCAGGAATCGCGTGCGGGACGTCATTGCTCCACTCCTCGGACCGCGGTGAACCATCGACTCTGCCGGTTGTATCGACGGTCTGCCCGGCAAGACTTGCGGATTTTTCCGGTGCCGCGGGCTGGGAAAAGCGAACCGCCCTCCCGGTGGTCCCGGGAGGGCGGTCGGGTGATTCGGTCGGCCCGCGGCCGCGACTCAGCGGTGGTGGCTGTGCGCGTGGCGGTCGTCGAAATCGAGCCACCACCAGCCGTCATCCCACTCCAGCGACACTCGCCGCCAGCCGAGCGGCACCTGCGGATAAGGATAGAAGGGGCCGATGTAGGGCCAGGCGGTCGGCGAATACTGGGTCGGATACTGGAGCCCCGCATAGTTGGGGTAGGCCGCGTAGCTCGGCCAGGCGTAGTTGGGCATGTTGGGGCCGTCGGCCCGCATCGGCACGGGCGGCATGCCGACACCGGCACCGCCCATCGGCATCGGACCGGCCATGCCCCCACCGGCCGGGTAGCCCTCGCTGGTGTGCATCGTGCCGGGAACCATCTGCCCGTCCACGACCGGTCCTTCGAAGCCACCGGGACCGGGTCCGGCCACGTGGTGGTCGATGACTCCGCCGGCCGGAATCGCCTGCGAACTGCCAGTCGGCCGGCCTCGTGGACCCAGCGGCCGCGCGGTTCCCGCGGCCATCGGCGGCATCCGGGCCGCCGGCTGAGTGGCCTGGGCGAGTTGGACTCTTCCCTCCGGCCGCGCCGACTGCGAGCCCCCCGGGAAAAACAGGCCGGCGACACTCGCAAACGGATTGCCTGGAGAGGGCTTGTCCTGCGGTGCCGTGGCGGAAGCGGTGGGATCCGGAACACCGGCGGTTTGCCAGGTGGAGGCAGGCAGAACCAATCGCCCCGGAGCCTGTCCGGGCTGACCGCCGATCGCGAGCCGGTTGACCACCCGCTCGACGCCCGGCGTTGCCTCGGCGATGCCGATCGCCGCAGCCAGTTGCCGCTCGTCGGAAATCTGTCCCTCGAGCCACACGGTGCCCGACTTGCTCTTCACGTTGACGCGATAGCCGGTCAGGGCTCCGGACTCACGGAGCTTGGCGGCAACAGTCGTCGCCAAATCCTCTGCCCACGCCGGGGCCGCCAGGCAGGCCATGGTGACCACGGCCAGCAGGTAGGTGGTTCTCGAAACGGACATGCGTCCCTCCTGGAATTCGATTCCGGATTAGCCCTCGGCTGCGATGCCTGACGGAGGGCCCGGTGGTGCCGGTTCGGAAAGTTCATCGGCCACGGGTCGTGCCGGAAAGGAGTTTTTTTCCGGTCCGGTCGCTGAAGACAGCCGAAGCCGGTGCCTGCGCAGGATGGGAAGGCTGCAGGGCCGGTCGGCGGCATCGACCTCGGCCGCTCATGGTGCCGGTTTTGTGTCGATCACGGCGATCAAGGTCATCAGTGCGAGCGCCGCTCCCGAGGCTGCGGCCGCGTCGGGGCCGTACTGGATCGCGATCCCGCACACCGTTCCCGTCATGGCCAAACCCCCGAGGCAGAGCCACTGCCCGCACCATTCATGCCGGGTTCCTTCGGTCAGCCGCGCCAGGGCGGCGGCGGCGATGCCGAGCAGTTGGAGGGCACCGATGGCGCAGTAAGCCGGACTCACGGCCAGGGCGACGGGCAGCATGCGGGATCTCTCGGGGAACGGCTGCGAGGGCCCGAGACAATAGCGACAGCCCTTCGGCCCGGCCAAGGGCGGCTGTCGGGAAAACCAGTGGTCCTCGGCACAGGCTTCCCAGCCTGCCCGAGCAACGCCGGTCGCGCCATCAACGCCCTCCGGCCTCAGTCGGGCGGTGCGGGCAGCGGCTCGGTGGGCCGGGGGTGCCCCGATTCATTCCCGTTGCCGGCGGGTGATGGCGTGATGGCAGGCGTCATCAGCCGTGCTTGCGCACGGGAGCTTTCATGGCTTTCCGCCGAGCAACGCCGCCAGTTTCTTCTCGAGTTCGGTGATGGAGACATTGCGGTCAGCCACGGTGCCGTCGGCGGCGACGAGCATCATGGTCGGCAGCGCCAGGATTCCGAACTCCTCCGCCAGCCGGCTGTCGAGGCCCCCCTCCTCGTGGAGCTGGGGCCAGGGCAGCGGCTTCTCCTTGAGATAGGCCGCGAGCTTGGCCCGGTCGCCGTCCACGGCCACCCCGATGCAGGCAATCCGCTGGCCATACTTCGCGTGCAGCTCGCGGATCTGCGCCATGTCCACCTTGCAGGGCTCGCAGTCGGTGGACCAGAAGTGAACGAGCACCGGCCGGCCCTTGAAGGCCTCGGTCGAGACCTGCCTGCCATCGACTGACCTGCCCGCGAGCCCGAGCGGCTTCCCCACGCTCTCCAGCCGACGGGCGGCGCCGGCCGCCTTGCGGGCCTGGGGCGTGTCGGGAAACCCGCCGGCGATCTCGCCATAGCGGGCGATCGCCTCGGCGTCGCGGCCCTCGAACTCGTCGCGAAAGGCGAGTTGCAGCATGGCCTCTGCCGCCTCGGCAGCCTGGGGATGCTTCTCGACGAACGCGGCGAGGTTGTCGAACCAGGCCGCCTGGAGCTTGTCGGCGTCACCGCCCCCGGCCTCCATGCTGGCGGCGTAGCGGGCCTGGATCAGCCGAAAGTCGACGAAGGCGGTCAGCGGCTCGTCGTCGGCGAACCGCGTGGCGAGCCGCTCGAGCGTGGCCAGCCCGTCGGGCATGGTGCCCTCCTGCACATAAGCCGCCACGGTCTCCACGAGCTGCCGCCGCCAGAACGACTGTTCGCCCGGAGCCGCTGCGGCGGCGATCTCCTCGAGCTTGCCGATGTACTGGTCCGCGAGCTTCGCGCGGCCGGCCGCGTCGGCCTGCACCATCTTGTCTTCAAGCTCGCGGAGTGAGGCCATCAGGGGCCGGAGCGTGTCGTCGCCCCCCGCGGGCAGGCTGCCAGCCGCGCCTCCGGCCGAGGCGGGCATGAAGAAGCCGAGCGTCTCCGAGAGGCGGCCATCGGCGCCGGGGAGCTGCGGGGCGTCGATCGGCCGCCAGGTGTCGCCGCACTTGACGAGTGAGCCGACGATCACCTGCACGCCGTTGCCGGCGTCATCGGCCAGGGCCACCACGTTGTCGTAGGCGGTGACGTCCCGCTCCACGCCGGGCGAGCCCGCTGGAACCACGCCCGGAGGCTGCGGCGTGAGCATGCTCGTCCAGACCGCGCCGGGGCCGATCTTCTTCTGCTCCGTGGCCAGCTTGGCAAAGGCCTGGCGGGCGGCGTCGGCGCGGGCCGCCAGTTCGGCGAGCCGGTCGCCGCTGAAGCCCGCGGCCTCGAGGTCGGCCTTCGTGGGCAGCAGTCGGGCGAAGGCACCCGTATCGCGGCGGCCGAGCGCCTGCACGATCTCGGCAGTTGCCTCCTCGGCGGAGATGGCCTGCCAGGCGTCGAGCACGCCGTCGCCGTCGCGGTCGATGCCCCAGCGGGTGCCTCCCGAGTGAAGCCAGCGGGACTGGTCGGCCTTGGCGTCGGCGTCGTCGCCGTCCATCTCGCGGTAGACCTCGAGCCCGTCCTTGAAATAGCTCCAGCGATCGACCACCCGGTCGCCGTTGACGTCGGCGAAGGCCCGGAGAATTCGGCCGTCGGCGGCCCGCACGACCAAGGCGCTGACGCCGTCGAGTTTCTCCTGCTTGATGGTTGCGGCGGCGGCCTCGTCGGCCGCGGGGCGGTCGAAGTCGACCCCCGGCTGACGGGGCTCGAGCTTGAGGGCTTCGGCGACGCTGGGGGCCGCAGCCGGGGCGGCGAGCGGCAGCAGGGCGGCGACGAGGCAGCCGGCGACCGGCAGCGGCAGCCGCGAAAAGGCTCGCGGGGACGGGTTCCTGACCATGGCGGGCGTGCTCCTGTTGGCGATTTGCCGCGGCGCGGTGGGCAGCCTGCGGTCGAGGAAACCTACTCCGAAGCGGCCCGCGGCGCCAGCGCCGGCTTTTGTCGCCGCCCTTCAGGCCGCGGTGCAGGCCACCCCGTTTGAAGCCGAGCGGTTCGCCGCCTAGACTTGCTCTTCTGGGATTCGCCGCGCGCGTAGCTCAGTTGGTTAGAGCGCTACCCTGATAAGGTAGAGGTCCCAAGTTCGAATCTTGGCGCGCGCATTCGCATAGTCCGGGGACCCGGCCCTGGAAATCGTTCCGTTCGGAGGCCCAGCCTCGGAGAGGACGGCCGGGGACGTAGCTCAATTGGGAGAGCACCGCCTTTGCAAGGCGGGGGTTAGGGGTTCGAGCCCCCTCGTCTCCATTGATTCGATCGTCTCCACTGCCGCAATCCCGCGGCGTTCCCGCTCGGCTAGGCAGTTTGGCCGCCGGGCTGGATAATCCCATTTTGGTCCACCCGCCTCAACTCCGCCCGTTCCCGGGTGGCTCTCCCAGCATGTCCTCCGCGCCCACCGTCCAGCCTGCCCCCCCCGCCGCCGCCCGCCGCACCGACATTCGCAACATCGCGATCATCGCCCACGTCGATCACGGCAAGACCACGCTGGTGGACTGCCTGTTGCGGCAGAGCGGCCAGTATCGCGCGAGCCAGCTTTCCGGCGAGCGGATCCTCGACTCCAACGACCTGGAGAAGGAGCGGGGGATCACGATCCTCGCCAAAAACATCGCGGTCGAGTGGAAGGGCAAGAAGATCAACATCATGGACACGCCCGGCCACGCCGACTTCGGCGGCGAGGTGGAGCGGGTCCTGCGGATGGCCGACGGGGCGCTCGTGCTCGTCGATGCAGCCGAGGGGCCGATGCCCCAGACGCGGTTCGTGCTCTCGAAGGCGCTCGAATGCCGGCTGCGGCCGGTGGTGGTGGTCAACAAGATCGACCGGCCCGACGCCCGGCCGCTCGAGGTGCTCGACGAGATCCTGGGGCTGTTCCTCGAGCTCGGCGCCGACGACGACCTGGCCGACTTCCCCTTCGTTTACGCCTCCAGCCGCGGCGGCTACGCCTCCCACGACCCGGCTGTCCGCGAGGGCACGATGGAGCCGCTGCTGGATCTCGTGCTGGAGAAGATCCCGGGGCCGGTGGTCGATCCCACGGCGCCGCTGCGGATGCTGGTGACCACGCTCGACTGGTCCGACTACGTGGGCCGGATCGCGATCGGCCGGGTGGAGTCGGGCACGCTCACCAAGGGCTCTCCCGTGGTTCGCTCGACCGCGGCGGGCACGCTCCTGCCGGCCAAGCTCGTGGGCGTGCAGTCGTTCGACAAGCTCGGCCGGATCGACGTCGAGGAGGCCACGGCCGGCGACATCGCGGCCGTCAGCGGGATCGAGGACGTCGAGATCGGCGACACGATCTGCGACGCGGCCGATCCTCGCCCGCTGCCCCGGCTGACGGTGGATGAGCCGACCCTGTCGATGGTGTTCGGGATCAACACTTCGCCGCTGGTGGGCAAGTCGGGCAAGTTTCTCACCACCCGGCATCTGCGGGACCGGCTGGAAAAGGAGCTCGAGAAGAACGTGGCCCTGCGGGTGGAGCCGATCGCCGGCACCGAGCAGTTCGCCGTCGCGGGCCGCGGCCTGCTCCATCTCTCGGTGCTGATCGAGACCATGCGGCGGGAGGGCTTCGAGATCTCGGTCGGCAAGCCGAAGGTGATCCTCCGCAAGGAGGGCGACACGGTCTACGAGCCGTTCGAGACGCTCGTGGTCGAGGTGCCGCACGACAAGCTCGGGCCGGTGATGGAGCTGACCGGCTCCCGCCGCGGCCAGCTCAAGCACATGGGCAACCGGGGCGAGTTCGCCCACACCACCTTCTCGATTCCCGCCCGCGGCCTGATCGGCCTCCGCACCCGGGTGCTCAACGCCACGCAGGGCACCGCGATCATGCACCACCGGTTCGAGAAATGGGGCCCGATGGAGGGCGACGTGGCCGGGCGGGCCAACGGCGTGCTCGTGTCGATGGTGCCCGGCAAGGCGGTGGCCTTCGGGCTCGATGGCCTCCAGGAGCGGGCCGATCTGTTCATCGAGCCGGGGGACGAGGTCTACGAGGGGATGATCTGCGGCGAGAACGCCCGCAGCGAGGACATGACGGTCAACCCGACCAAGGAAAAGAAGCTGACCAACATGCGGGCCAGCGGCAGCGACCGCAACATTCTGCTCAAGCCCCCGCGGCGGATGTCGCTCGAGGAGGCGCTCGAATACATCGAGGACGACGAGCTGGTGGAGGTGACTCCGGCGGTGATCCGGCTCCGCAAGATCCTGCTGTCCGAGCACGAGCGGCGGAAGGTGGCCCGGGCCAAGGGCCAGTAGGCCGGGCGTCGCTTCTCCGCTGCAGGGATTCGGACGGCGATCAGGGCGATCCGACCGGCTTGGTCGCGTCACCGGGAACCGGGGCCGGGCCGGCCCCGGCGGGCGGCCAGCAGAGCGGCTTCGGCCTGAGCCCGGTAGAAACTGTCTTCCTCCGAGTTTGCCACCGTGGCCTCGAACCAGCGGATGGCCTCCCGGGCATCCCCCCGCCGCCAGGCACAGCGGCCGGCGTTCAGCATCGCTTCGGCCACGAGCGCCGGATTCCGGGCCTCGGCGGCGGCCGCGGCAAAGCACCGTTCGGCCTCGGCGTATTTCCCCTGCTTCGCCAGCACATGGCCGAGCTGGACTCTCGCCGGGGAGCGAAACCCGCCGGGGTGATCCCGGTCCACGAAGTCCCGCAGGAGCGACTCGGCCTCGTCAAGTCGCTCCTGCCGCACGGCCCATTCAATCCGGAGAAAGGCGGCGCGGGCGCCGAGTTCAGTGCCCGCGTACGTCTCGGCCAGTGCCGCGAGTTTCGCGGGATCGTCCCGGGCGTCGGCGAACGATTGAAACGCCCTCTCCTCCCGATATCGCCGGTAGCGGACCACCGTCTCCACCAGCACCAGCGACAGGACGACCCCCAGGAGCGCCGGGATCACGACCTTCTGCCGCGGCAGGATGAAGCGGCGATACAACGCCACGTAGGTCTTCATCGCTCTCCTGCGGGGGCAGCTGCTGCTGTCGCGCTGGTCCGTCTGCGGCTGCTCCGGGCAGCCGACCGCCGCGTGGGTCTTCACTCGAACTGTAACACGGCCTCGAGCCTGGACGAGCGGTGCGTCCCGGCGGGCGGCCCGCGGCCCGGTCGCGGAGTCAGGTACGGCGGCCGGCCGGCGTTTCCCTCGCCGGGTCAGCGGCCCGGAAGGCTCGCACGGACGGCGGCCCAGTCGATCGCGAGCGGCCGCGGGTCGCCCACCGGCGCGGCGGCCGCCAGCCGGCGGAGCTCGACGATCCGGGCCGCCGTGTCGGGATGCGTCGAGAGGAACTCCGGCAGCCTGCCCCCCTCCTGGGCCCGGAGCCGCTCGAAGAAGGCGGGCAGCGCCGCCGGCGGCAGGCCAGCCCGGGTGAGCAGCAGCACGCCGTCGCGGTCGGCGGCCCGCTCCTGGTCGCGGCCGTAGGCGAGCTGGTCGAGCTCCCCGGCCTGTCCGGCGATCCGCGCCAGGTCGCCGCCCCCCAGCACGAGCGCGATCACCGTGCTGCCGCCGAGCCGGGCGACGAGCCCCCGCAGGGCATCCCGGTGGAGCACGTGCTGGATCTCATGGGCGAGCACGCCGGCCACCTCGTCGGCCGAGCCCGCCTCCGCGAGCAGCCCCGAGAAGACGATGATCTTGCCGCCCGGCAGGGCCGCGGCGTTGACGACGTCGCTCTTGACGAGCCGGACGTCGAACTCGTAGCCGGGATTGGCTTCCACGGCGGCGGTCAGCCGGGCCACGATCGCCCGCACCGCCTCGGCTGCCGGCCCGGCCTCGATCTCGGTCTCGCCGAGAAGCATCTGGGCGAGGGCCGCCTCGCCGAGGAGTTTTTCGCTGGCCGGCGGGAGCGTGGCCGCGACGATCTCCGGCGCCGCCCGCGTGAGCAGGAACCAGCCTGCCACCGCGACCGCCGCCAACGCGAACAGGCCCGTCACGAGGCCCCGGCGATGCCGCCAGGCGTGGCGGCGGCGAGCCGCATCGAGGCCGGCGAGGTCGTCGTGGACCGGTCCCGAGGTGCGGGCGGCCACTGCGGCGATCGCAGCCGGGTCGCGGAGAGCGAGCCGGGCCCCGGCGCCGGCCGGCGGGCAGGAGAGAAACGCCCAGTCCCGCTCGTCACCGCCGACTTCGGATTCGAGGGCGGGATAGGGCCAGCGAACCGCGGCTCCGCCGGCCGGTTCGATCACGAGGCCGCCCGAGGCGAGTTCGACGCGGCAGGGCCGCGAGCCCCCTTCGGCGGCGAACCACACGGCCTGAAACGCGTCCCCCATGGCCAGTCCGCTTCGCTTCAGCCCTTGCTCGGCAGGTGGCGGCTCAGCCAGCCGGCGAACGCGGCGGGATTGCGGGTCTGCACGTAGATCCGGCCCGGCCCGGTGAACCGGCAGACGAAACCCTCGCCCGAGGCGAAGCTCGAGATCCAGCCGGCCGCGGCCTTCGTGATCGTGTAGCTGATGGTCGATTCCCAGGCCACGAGGTGGAAGTTGTCCACGACATACTCCTGGCCCGGCGCGAGGTCGAAGGTCATCAGGGCGCCGAAGGTGTTGAGCACGAGCGTCCCCGAGCCGCTCACGCGGGTGACAAAGAAGCCTTCGCCGCTGAACAGGCCCTTGGTGAGGTTCTGGGTCTTGGTGGTCAGCTGCACCGAATGCTGGGCGGCCAGGAACGAGCCCTTCTGCAGGAAATATTCCGTGCCGGCGAGTTCCAGCATCTCGATGCCGCCGATCGTGGAGGGAGCGAGCAGGGCCTCGCCGGGCGACTGCGGGGCCGAGATCGTGAGGTAGAAGAAGGTCTCGCCGCGGAGCAGCGACCGCGACAGCGCCCCCATCACGCCCCCGCGGAGCGAGCTCTCGACGGTGAGGTTGGGCGTCATCGTCATCATCGCGCCGGCGTCGGCGAACAGGCTGCCCCCGGCCGGGATCCGGGCCCGCACGACCGGCGCGTCGCCCGCCTCGACGATCTCGAACGTCACGTCTTCCACTGGCATCTCCTCTCGGCCGGCCAACCCTGCGGATTCCAGGTTTGCCTGCGGTTTCCACCCGGGCTCGATTCTAGCCCGGCGGCAAGCACACCGTCGGCCGATCAGAACGCGGCCGGCTCGCCCGGCCGCACGAGCTCCACTCCAGGCAGGTCGAGGGCGGCCAACTCGGCCGCGATCCGGGCGGCATACCGCGGCTTGCGGTGGACGACGATCCAGCGGACGGGCCGGTCGAGCTTGCGGATCTCGGCCGCGAACGTGGCGGGGCAGTGATGGCCGGTCAGCATCGCCAGTTCGGCGAGCGAGTCGGGAAAACTCACCTCCAGAAACACCGCGTCGAGCCGCGGCACCGCCGCGAGGTGTCGCCAGAAGGCGTCGGTCGGGCCGGTGTCGGAGGGGAAGGCCACCGCCGCGGTGCCGTCGTCGACGACGAGGCCGAGCGTGGGCACGCTGTGGGAGACGGGCAGGGGAGTGAACGAGAGCCCCGCTCGCTCGATCGGCCGCCCGGGCTCGAGGGGCGTGGCCCGGACGAAGGCATTGGCGTCCGTGGAGAGCTCGAAGAAGTCGGGCCAGACGCGGCCGTTGAAGATGTCGCGGTGGAGAAACTTCAGCACGTCGGCCGCGGCCAGGATCTCGACGCACTCCGGCCCCTCTTCATAGACGTTCTCGAGGAAGATCGGCAGGGTCGCCAGGTGGTCGATGTGCTCGTGGGTCAGGAACACATGCCGCACCCGCCGCTGGCGTTCGAGGTCGGCGAGCAGGCCGAGCGGGCCGGCGTCGATCGCCACCGCCTCGTTGACGAGGAACGAGACGAGGAACTGCAGGTCGCTCGGCGGCAGGCTGGAGGGGAGCAGTTCGACGCGCATGGAAAAAGCTGCTCTGGGCCTGTCTGGGCCTGTCTGGGCCTGTCTGGGCCCGCTTCGGGCCGCCTCATGGCCCCATCCAGGCCGCATTCTGGCCGCCAAACCGCCAGATCGGCAATCCTGGGCCGGGCCGGAAGCTCTCGGTTGAGGATGGAGACCGGTGGACGCGGGGCGGCTGGGCCGATATTCTCTCGGGTTCCCGAAGCGCGGCAGACTGCCGCCGCCGGCCGGCACATCGGGGCTGTTCGATCAACTAGGTTCACCACGTCCATCTTTCGTTTTTTGGAAGCAGGTTCGGAGCACGCATGGTCAAGCTGACGGTTCGGGAGCGCGAGAGCATCCAGGAAGCGGTTCGCCGGTTTCGCAAGCTCGTGGAGCGGAGCGGGATCAAGAAGGAGATGCGGAAGCGGGAGTTCTTCGAGAAGCCGAGCGAGACCAAGCGGCGGGCCCGCCTCCGCGCCGAGCGCCGTACCAAGCGGAATCGCCTCCTGGGCGTGTAGGCATCAGGCCCAGTCAAGGGCGATGTCGAGCCACGGAGCATGGTGCGTCGGCCAGCCCGTGCTCACGCGGTTCACCCCCGCGCGGGCGATCTCCGCGACCGTTTCGGGGCGGATGCCCCCCGAGGCCTCGAGCATCACCCCCGGCGCGAGCCTGTCCCGCAGGGCCACGCAGCCGGCCAGTTCGTCCGGCTGCATGTTGTCGAGCAGCACGATGTCGGGGCCGGCCGCCAGCACCGGCTCGAGCTGCGCGATCGAGTCGATCTCGATCTCCACCACCATCGCCTCGGCGCGGGAGGGCGGAAACGTCTGGCTGAGAAACGCCCGGGCCCGGCGCACGGCGGCCGCCGGATCGATGCCCGCGGCAGCCAGCGCCGCCAGGTGGTTGTCTTTGATCAGGATCGCGTCGTAAAGGCCGAGGCGGTGGTTCCAGCCGCCGCCCGCGCGGGTCGCATACTTGTCGAGCAGCCGCCAGCCGGGCACGGTCTTGCGCGTGTCGTAGACGCGGCAGCGGGTCTCGGCGACGGCATCGACCAGCCGGCGGGTGGCCGTGGCGATGCCCGAGAGCCGCCCCAGCAGGTTGAGCACCGTTCGCTCGGCCGCGAGCACGCTCCGGGTCGGGCCGGCCAGCGTGGCCACCGTCTCGCCGGCGGCCACGAGAGCACCGTCGGCGACCCGCGGCTCCAGCGCGAGCGCCGAGTCGGTCGCCGCCGCCACGATCGCCGCCGCCGGCAGGCCCGCGATCACGCCCGCCCGCCGGCTCACCACCGCCAGTTCGCTCCGCGCGGCCGCCTCGACCAGGCCCACGCTCGTCCAGTCGCATTCATGGCCCAGATCCTCGGTCAGCCAGCCGACCGCGAGGTCGGCCACGTGACCGGCGAGGTGGTCGTCCCAACGGAGCTGCCGGTACCCGGGGCCGGCGGTGGCATCGCGGTCGAGAGGCTCTGGATCGGGCATCGGTGGCATGGTCCTCATGATATTGGTGCGGCAGGCGGCGTTGGCGGCGGGCCGAGATGCGCCGGGAGGGTCCGTCCGGCGTATCCTATGACGGTCCCTTCGCCCCCGGCCACCTCCATGCCCCCGACCGATCCTGCCCGTGAACCGGCCTCTGCAAAGGGGCAGGCCTTCGTCGTGGGGCTGCTGGCCGCGGGGCTCGCGGCGATGGCTGGGTGGTACGTCGCCGCGGGCGGCCTGACCGGCGGGCTCGTGCACCACGACGCTCCGCCGCCGGCCACGGCCCTGTTGACCGTGGACCTCAACACGGCCGATGCGACGGAGCTCTTGCAGCTGCCCGGCCTCGGGCCCGCGACCGCCGCCCGGATCGTGGAGCACCGCCGCACGCACGGCCCCTTTACGAGCGGCGACGACCTGCTCGACGTGCCCGGTATCGGCGCGGTCACGCTCGAGGGTCTGCGGCCCCACCTCCGCCCCGTCGCCCCCGCCGCGGAGGCCCGTTGATGGCCGCAGCGCTTCAGCCCGGCGTGTTCGAACTCGTGGCCCCCTACGAGCCGGCCGGCGACCAGCCCGCCGCGATCGACGCGCTCGTGCGGGGCGTGGAGGAGGGCCGGGGCTCGCAGGTGCTGATGGGCGTGACCGGGTCGGGCAAGACCTTCACGATGGCCAACGTGATCGCCCGCGTCGGCCGGCCCACGCTCGTGCTCTCCCACAACAAGACGCTCGCGGCCCAGCTCTATGCCGAGTTTCGCGACTTCTTCCCCCACAACGCCGTCCACTACTTCGTCAGCTACTACGACTACTACCAGCCCGAGGCCTACATCCCCCAGCGGGACATCTACATCGAGAAGGACGCCGCGATCAACAAGGAGATCGACCGGCTCCGGCTCGCGGCCACGAGCGCGCTGGTGAGCCGGCGGGACGTGGTGGTGGTGGCGAGCGTCTCCTGCATCTACGGCCTCGGTTCGCCGGTGGACTACCGGGCGATGGTGGTGCGGCTGGCCGGCGGCGCGAAGCTGACCCGCGACGAGCTGCTCGCGAAGCTCGTGGCCGTGCACTACGAGCGGGGCGACGTGGCCCTCGAGCGGGGGCGGTTTCGCGTTCGCGGCGACTCGATCGACATCTGGCCCCCTTACGACGAGCTGGCCTGCCGGGTCGAGTTTTGGGGCGATTGCCTGGAGTCGATCGCCATCATCCATCCGACCAGCGGCGAGGTGGCCGCTCGCAAGGACGAGCTCTACCTCTACCCGGCCCGTCACTTCGTGATGCCGGAGGACCGGGTCAGGGCAGCCGTGGGCACGATCAAGGCCGAGCTCGAGGCCCGGCTGGAGGAGCTCAAGGGCCAAGGCAAGCTGCTCGAGGCCCAGCGGCTCAATGCCCGGACGCGGTTCGACATCGAGATGCTGCTGGAGGCCGGCTTCTGCCCCGGGATCGAGAACTACTCGCGGCCCCTCTCGGGCCGTGCGGCGGGCAGCACGCCCACGACCCTGTTCGACTACTTCCCCGACGACTTCCTGTTCTTCGTGGACGAGTCGCACGTGACCGTGCCGCAGGTCCGCGGGATGTATGCCGGCGACAAGGCCCGCAAGACGACGCTCGTGGACCACGGCTTCCGGCTGCCCAGCGCCCTCGACAACCGGCCGCTGATGTTCGACGAGTGGGAGAAGCGGCTCCACCAGACGGTGTTCGTCTCGGCCACGCCCGGTCCCTGGGAGCTGGCCCGCACCGGCGGCGAGGTGGTGGAGCAGGTGATCCGGCCGACGGGCCTGCTCGATCCGGTGATCGAGATCGTGCCGGCCAAGCAGCAGGTGGTGCACCTCTCGGGCGAGATCGACAAGGTCGTCGCGGCGGGCCAGCGGGTGCTCGTGACCACGCTCACCAAGAAACTCGCCGAGGATCTCTCCACCTACTTTCAGGAGCGGCAGGTCCGCTGCCGCTGGCTGCACAGCGAGCTCGACGCCTTCGAGCGGGTCGAGCTGCTCCACGACCTGCGGGCGGGGAAGTTCGACGTGCTCGTGGGCGTGAACCTGCTCCGCGAGGGGCTCGATCTGCCGGAGGTGTCGCTGGTGGCGATTCTCGACGCCGACAAGGAGGGCTTCCTCCGGAGCGAGACCTCGCTGATGCAGACGATCGGCCGCTCGGCCCGCAACGTCGATGCCCGGGTGATCCTCTACGCCGACACGGTGACCGAGTCGATGCGGCAGGCGGTGGACGAGACCAGGCGGCGGCGGGCGCTGCAGGAGGAATACAACCGCGAGCACGGGATCACGCCGGAGACGATTCGCAAGGAGCTGCGGGCCGGGATCGAAGCCGAGGCCACCTCGCGAGCCAAGGCCTTCGAGGCGGTGGGCCAGGGCGACGACGACCGCCGCCGCCAGAGCGAGCTGCTCGAGCAGCTCGAGGCCGACATGATGCAGGCCGCCGCCGAGCTCGACTTTGAGCGGGCCGCGCGGATCCGCGACGAGATCGCGGCCCTGCGGGAAGGCCGGGGCCGGGGCGGCGCGAGCGGGCCGCGGGGCAAGGGCAAAGGCCGCCGGGGCGGCGGGGCGTTCGGCGGCCGGATTCCCCGGCCGAAGCAGGCATGACCGCGAGCGGTGCAAACCCGCGGGGCGGTGCCGCCGAGACGGCAGGCGGCACGCGGGATCGGGAACTCCTGCTGCGGCTCCTCGAAATCCAGGAGCGGGAGCGGCAGCTCGTCTCCTACGAGATCCACGACGGCATCGCCCAATATCTCGCCGCGGCGATCATGCACTTCCAGGCTTGCGAGGCGACTCTCGGCGATCGCCCCGGCGGGGCGGAGTTCCGTCAAGGCATGCGGCTTCTGCGAGCCGCGGCCGACGAGTCGCGGCGGCTGATCGGCGGCCTCAGGCCCCCGGCGCTCGATGAGTTCGGGATCGTGGCGGCGCTCGAGTCGCTCGTCGCCGACGCCCGCCTGGAAGTGCCCGGGATCGAGTTTCGGCATGACATCCCGGCGCCGCGGCTGCCCGCGGGGCTCGAGACCACGATCTTTCGGATCGTGCAGGAGTCATTGTCGAACATCCGCAAGCACGCCGCAGCCTCCGCGGCCAGCGTGGCCGTGACGCGGTCGGGCGACGCGGTGACTATTCGCGTGGCTGACGCCGGCCGGGGCTTCGATCCCGAGGCGGTCGCCGCCGATCGCTTCGGCCTCGAGGGCATCCGCCAGCGGGCCCGGCTGTTCGGGGGCAGCTGCCGGATCGCATCCACCCCCGGCCGGGGCACGATCGTGGAAGCGTGGCTCCCCGTGGCCGCCGAGCCGGACGCCGCGGCGGCTGCGGGCCGCTAGGCGGCTTTCTGAATCGCGTCGAGCGACCGGCCGAGCCGCCGGCGTCCCTTCCCGCCACCGGCCGACTCGATCACCGTCGGCTCGGAGGCCATGGCCAGACGGTCGCGGAGCGACTGGGCGAGCGTGCCCCCGAAATCCTCGTCGCGACTGCGGCTGCCCACGTCCTCGATCGCATCGGCGAAGCCGAGCACCACCGCCTGCCGCACCCCCTCGCGAACCCACTGGAAAAAACTCATTCCGCGTCCTCCCCCGCTATGCCTTCCGGCCGGGCATGATGCCCGCGCCCCAGGGATCGTATCGGCGGCCGCCGCGGCCGCCTCGACCGGACCGGCCCGGATGCCGGCCCCGGAAGGTGGGCAGGCTGTGCCGCCCGGCGTCAGCCCTGTCGCCGCACGCAGACCAGGCAGATGTCGTCGCCGGCAGGCGTGCCGGCCGTGTGCCGGTCGATGTCCGCAAGGATCCGGTGCCCGAGGTCGCCGGCCTCCCCGGCCTCCCCGGCCGGGCCGGCCAGCGTCGCCTCGAGCCGCTCGAGGCCGTAGCAGCGGCCGTCGTGGTCCATCGCCTCGGTGACGCCGTCGGTGCAGAGCACGAAGGCCGCCCCGGGCGCGAGTTCGATCGTGCAGGAGCGGAACTCGTGGGCGGCGGCCATCCCCAGCGGCAGGCCGCCGAGGTCGGTGGCCGCCTGCCGGACCGCCCCGTCGGGCTCCCGCAGGAACACCGGCAGGTGGCCCGCGTTGCAGATCGTCACAGCGCTCGAGTCGGCGGCCAGCACGGCGACGACGAGAGTCGCGAACCGGTCGTCCCAGCCGCCGCGGAGAAAGCTCTCGTTGATCCGCGACACGGCCTGGCCGAGGTCGGGCTCGCTCGCCAGGCAGTAGCGGATGTCGGCCGAGAGGGCGGCCATCAGGAGCGCGGCGGCCACGCCCTTGCCCGAGACGTCAGCCAGCACCACCGCCAGCCGGCCGCCCGAGAGCGGCACGTAGCCGAAGAAGTCGCCCCCCACCTGCCGGGCCGCCTCGTAGAAGTCGAAGATCTCGTAGCCCGCGATCTCCGGCGGGCCGCTCGGGAGCAGCCCGCGCTGCACCCGATGGGCCAGTTCCAGGTCGCGGTCGAGATGCTCCCGCTCGATCCGCTCGTCGTGGGCGAGCGCCTGCTCGATCGCCTGGGCGGCCCGGCTGGCGATCCCGGCCAGCACGTCCAGGTCGTCGGCGTCGAAGCCGGCGCGGATGTCCCGCGAATCGACCTGGATCACGCCCAAGAGCCGGCCTTCCCCGCTCGTCACGGGCACGCACATCACCGAGCGGATGGCGCTGACCATCACGCTCTCGGTGCTC
>JBIKXY010000105.1:0-9755 GCA_044355515.1 Pirellulales bacterium | reverse complement strand
AGCTGCTTGTTGGTCGGGCCGATCGAGCCGGCCACGAACCGGGGCCGGGAGGGATCCTTGGCCTCCGCGGCCGTGGCGGCCTCGCGGGCCAGCCGGGCCGCGGCCAGGTTCAGTTCTCGGGTATGTTTTTGCAGGCCAAAGTCGGCCAGGGCCACGCTCGTGGTGCCGAAGGTGCAGGTCTCGACGATGTCGCTGCCGGCGGCGAAGTAGGCGGCGTGGATCCCGCGAATCGCGTCGGGCTGGCTCAGCGGCAGGACATCGATGCAGTTCTTGAGGTCGCGGGAGTGGTCGGCGAACCGGGCGCCGCGGAAGCCCTTTTCGTCAAGGCCGAGGGCATGAACCATCGTGCCCATCGCCCCGTCGAGCATCAGGATCCGGCGGTCGAGGAGGGAACGAAGCAGGTCGGACCGGGGGGCGGAAGGGGTTGGCATCGGAGCTCAGGAACTGGCGGAATGGGGAAACCCGGTGCGGTTTTCGGCCTGGGAAACCCGGGACCGCCGCATCCCGGCATGATAGGCAACCGGGACGGCCCGGCATACGGCCGCAGTTGGATGACGCGAATCGTGGCGTGCGGCCAGCGAGCAGCGACTCCGCGGCCGGCCGCTCGGCCGTTCAAGCACCTCCGGCCGCGGCGACGATGACGGGGGCGGAGGGGCTGATGGCGATCCGTGTGCTGGCGACGTTTCCCGAGCTCCCGAGCGCGCTGCCGGTCTCCCGAGACCAGCCCGCCTCGTTCGCCTCGGCGGTCCGGGCAGACGCGCGGGAGCCGGTCGCAGCCGCGCCGGCGGACGCGGCGGAACCACTTCCCCGGCCGGCGGTGTCGCCCCCCGCGCGACCGCCGCGGCGGATCCGGTCCCGGGCCTCGTTTCCCGGCGGCTCGGTCGCCGCGCTCGCCGTGGTCGCGGCCGCCATCTGGTCGCTGATCGCGATCCGTGAGGCCCGGCAACCCGCGACCGCCGAGCGCGGCATCCGAATCGCCGCTGAGACGGCCGATGCCGGCGCTGCGGAGGCGACGCTGCGATGACGCTCGACGCGATCGACCGGGCCTTCGTGGCCCGCTGGCAGTCCCGGCAGCCGGCCGTTCCGGCTTCGCCCGCACCACGGAATGAGGAGCGATTGAAGGAGTCCTCCCTCGCCGCCGACGACCTCGGCGACCCCGAACTGGTCACGCGGCTGCTGGCGGCCGGTGGCCGCCAATGGTCGATCCTCGCCGACGAGATCGAGGCCGCCCGACTCGCCGGCCAGCGGGTGATCGGGGTCGCCGGCGGCGAGCGGGCCGAGGGCCGCACCACGCTGGTCGCCTGCCTGGCCCACACGCTCCGCGACCGGGGCCGCGACGTCGTGGTGCTGGCTGCGACCACCGCCCGAACCGCATGCTCCCGTGACCCCGTGGACGGCGGGCAACCGCACGACAAGCGGATCGTCGTGGTCGATGCCGGCATCTGGTTTCCGCCCGGCCCCATCCGCAGACAACGGCTCTTGATGGCGAGCCTCGGCTGCGACGCGGCGATCCTCGTGCGGCGAGCCGATCGCGAACCGGCGCCCGCCAGGGCCGCGGCTCTGGCCGCGGTCGGCGTCACCGTGCTGGGCGAGGTCGTGACCTTCGCACCGGTGACGACGGGAGACGCGGCATGAACGCCTCCACCGTGCCACTCAGCGAGCCCCAACTCGCGGCCTTGGCCAAGGTCGCCTGCGGGATCGAGGCCGGTGCGGGCATCACCCTCTTATGCGGGCCGGCTGGCGTCGGCAAGACGACGGTACTCGAGCGACTCGCGGCCGATCCGCGGCTCGGCGCCGACCCGCTCCCGATTCGTGATGTCAGCACATGGCTCTCGACCGCCGGCGCCCTGCCCCCGATCGTGTTCGTGGACGACGCCCACTTGGCCAGCGAAGAGGACTTGCCCCAGCTTGTCGCCCTGGTGAAGTCGCGCCACCCCGCCGCGGCCGTCGTGCTCGCCGGCCAGGGGCGGCTGTTCACGGTCGTCGCTCGGGACCAGCGAATCGAGCAGGCCGTACGGATCAGGGCCACCCTCCTCCCGGGAAGCCTCACCGACACGTCCGCACTTGTGGCAGCCACCGCGCGGGCCGACGCTCCGCGATTCGACGAGCAGGCGATGCTGGCGATTCACGAGATCGCCGGCGGCGTGCCAGGGAACGTCTCGCGGCTGGCCAAACTGGCGGGCGTGGTCGCGGCCGAGTTGTCCGCTGGCCCCATCACGGCCGCCGATGTGGAGGCCCTCCACCGCCGGCTCGCCCCGCAAGCCGCCTGAAACGGTGCCAGGCACCAAATCCTGGCAAAATGGGCAAGTTGTCCGCGTGGTTTACCCAGATTTGGTGCCTGGCACCGTTTTTTCCGCGGCGGCACGGGCCAGGTAGGCGGCCACCGAGTCGGGGCCCGGAAGGCCCGGTGACCGATCCGGCGCAAAGGCGGCGATGTCGAGCGGCGGCCGGCGGCCCTCGATCAGGTCGGCCACGATCACGGCCGTGCCGGTCGATTGATGGAGGCCGGCGCGGAAGTGCCCGCCGGCCACGAAGGCGTTGTCACAGCCCGGTGTCGGACCGATCGACGGCAGCCCGTCGACCGAGCCCGGCCGTAGCCCGGCCCAGGTCTTCTCCACCGTGGCTTCGGAGAGTTCAGCGAGCAACTCCGCCGCCGCAGCCAGCAGGCGGTCGATCTCAGCGGGCACGGTCGAGGCGTCGAAGCCCGCGTCCTCGAGCGTGGAGCCCACCAGCAGCCGGCCATCCTCGCGCGGCACGAGATAGTCGAGGCCGCGGTTCACGACGCGGGTGAACCGCTGCTGCGGCAGCCGCAAGAGTGCGATCTGCCCCCGGATCGGCCGGGTCTCGATGGCCAGCCCGAGTGCTGTAGCGAGGGCTCCCGTCCAGGCGCCCGCCGCCAGCACGTAGCGGTCGGCCACGGCCGTCTCCCGGCCGCGTGGCGACTCGACCGTCAGTCCGCGCACCCGCCACCCGCCAACCTCGATCCGAGTCACGGCCGCCTCGTGGTCAATCACGACACCGCGATCGAGGCATGACGCCTCCAGGGCCTCGAGGTGCCGCGGCGGTCGGATCCGCATCTCGTCGGGCAGGAGGAAGCCGCCCGCCACCCGGCCGGCCCTGACCGCCGCCGCGAGCGCCGGTTCCGCCTCGGCCACCCCGGCAGCGGAGAGCCACTCGCAGCGGGCGCCGCGGCCGCTCCACGCGGCGGCGTCCTGCTGGAGAGCCTCCAGCCGGGCCTCGTCGGCCGCCAGGTAGAGGCCACCACAGGCCACGAGGCCGGTGTCGATCCCTGTTTCGTCCCGCAGTTCGCGGGCCCACTCGCGGTGCAGCCGGTCGCTGAATGCGGTCAGGGCCGCGTTGGGCTCTCCTGACTCTGGTGCAGGCGGAAAGATGCCCGCCGCCGCCCAGGAGGCCGTGTCGCGGCGGCGCTCGCGGGCCAGCACGCGGACGCGATGGCCCCGGCCGGCGAGTTCCCGGGCGATCGACAGTCCGATGATGCCGCCGCCGATGATGCAGCAGTCGGCGATTTCGTCGGCAGGCAGGCTCACGGCAGCTCAGGCGTTGGTGGGCACGGCGGGTGAATCGGCCACGTTGACCCAGACATGCACATGGGGCGCGCCACGGTAGTGCCAAACAAACGCGGGCCCCTCGAGTCGCCAGTTGTCCCAGACTTTGTCGCCGCCGATGTCACCCTGCGAGTAGAAGGCCAGCCGGCAGCCATCCAGACCACCCTGCCGCTCCAGGCAGCCGCGAACCTCCTCCCGATCGACGGTTCGATACGGCTCGAGCAGGATCGCCAACACCTTTTCCACCTCCTCCCGCTGGTCTGGGAAAAGCTCCGAGACGCGAATCCCGGGGATCGGTTCACGACGGCCGCGGAACGCCACGGCGTTCTCCTTCGGCAGCCGGCTCACGACCGCCGCCCGCCGCTGCTTGCCGTCGAGCATCTCAAAGATGCGGTTCGCCGCCACAGCCTGGGGCCAGAACACGTTGCCAGGGTGGTCCGGTGACTCGTTGAAGCCGCCGGCGTCGTGGCCGTAAAAGATCGGGCCGCCGAAGGCGACGTGCTCGGCCGAGTCGCCGTCGCACCGCAGCGTCATGTGACGGCCGGTGAGCAGGAACTGAAACGTCCCGCTCCCTGGTTCGCCGATCAGTGCGATCGAGTGGCCGTGGCCGAAGCCGCCGCAGTCGTCCTCCATCTGCTTGTCGAACCGGGCATGCCACTCCGGCTCGATCAGGCTCTCGAAGATCTCCCGCACCAGCCGCTGTTGGTCCTTGGTGAAGAACTTTCCCGCCACCTCGGGCTCGGTGGCGTTCCAGTTATTGCCCACGCGGGTCCGCAGGAGGCCGAATTTTGGATGCCGGTAGTCCCAGGGGAAGCAGACCTTGGCCCGCTGCTCCGGTGTGAGCGACTCGTGGAGCACCGCGGCGAGCGACTCGGCCGACTTGGCGGCCGCGGCCGGCCCGGCGGCGGGCTCGGCAGCTCCGAGCGGCCCGCGGGTCGAGAGCAAGCCGGCAGTGCCGGCGGCGGCCGCGAGCACCTGCCGGCGGGAGACGACCGTGCGGTGGGTGGGCATGGTGGTGGCTCCGGGGCTCGCGGATTGACTGACAGCCGTAGTTTATCGAAAGCCGAAAACTCTTGGGTGACGCGGGCTCGGGGTTGCCGGTCCCCGTCGGCCGGACGCTCGCTACCAAGGCCGGCTCGATTGGCACGGGCGACCCCTCGCTGGCCCATCGACGCGCTGACAGGCATGTTTTCCTCCCTTGCTGGACGGGCACGGACAACCCTTCGCCGAAGCCTTATCTCGCTTGGCAGGCGGGGCAGAAGAACGTCGCGCGTTGGGCGAGCACGATTCGTGTGATCGGGGTGCGGCAGCGGCGGCAGGGTTTGCCCTCCAGGTTGTAGACGCGATGCCGCTGTTGCGCGCGGCCCGGGCGGCTGTCGGCGGTGCGGTAGGTCTCGTCGCCGATGCTCGAGCCCTCCAGGGCGACGGCCTCGGCCAGCACGCGGCGAGTGGCGGCGGCGATCCGCTCCCATTCACCGCGGTGAATGCGGCGGCAACTCGTCCGTGGATGGATCGCGACGCGATGGAGGATCTCGGAGGCGTAGATGTTGCCGATTCCCGCCACGGCCCGCTGATCGAGCAGCGCCGCCTTCACCGCTCGCCGGGAGCGGCCGAGCCGCGTCACGAGGTCCTCGCCCGTCACGACCAGCCCGTCGGGTCCGAGCTTTGCCGCGCCGCAGGCCGCCTCCAGGCCACTGTCATCGAGCAGCCGGATCGTGCCCAATCCACGGCGGTCCCAAAACAGGAATTTGTGCGCTGCCCCGCCGGCCAGCTGCACCACCAGCCGCACGTGCTCCTCGGTGGGCGGATCGACGACGAGCATCTGCCCGGTCATCCGCGGTTCGATCACCAGCCACTCCCGCGGCCGACTGGCAGCCTCGGCGACCTCGATCACCACCCGTTTGCCCCGCCGGTGCACCCCCGCGATCGTCCGCCCCGCCAGCCGCCGCGCGAGCACCGCCCCCGCGGGCCGCACGCTCAGCGGCCGCACCCGACCGCGGGGCAGCGTCGCGGCCACGATCCGCCGCCCCACGACCCCCGCCAGGCCGCGGCACATCGTCTCGACCTCGGGAAGCTCGGGCATGCAGCTTATCGTAATGCCTGCCCACCGTGATGGGCCGCTCCCCGAAGCCGGTTACAATGCCGCCATGGCTACTATCGAAACTCCCGTCTCCAGCGTCCCCGATGCTCTCGGCCGGTTCGGCCGATTCGGCGGCCGCTACGTGCCCGAGACCCTCTCGGCCGCCCTCGACCAGCTCGAGCGGGCCTACGACGAGGCGCTCGCCGACCCCGCGTTCGCCGCCGAACTCGACGGGCTGCTTTCGACCTTCGTCGGCCGTCCCACTCCCCTGCACTTCGCCGAGCGGCTCACGAAGGAGGCCGGCGGCGCCCAGATCTGGTTCAAGCGGGAAGACCTCAACCACACCGGCGCGCACAAGATCAACAACACGCTCGGCCAGGGCCTGTTGGCGATGCGGATGGGCAAGAGGCGGATCATCGCCGAGACCGGCGCCGGGCAGCACGGCGTGGCCACCGCCACGGCCTGCTCCCGGTTCGGCCTCGACTGCGTGGTCTACATGGGTGCGGAGGACGTCCGTCGCCAGGCGCCCAACGTGCGGGCGATGCGGCTGATGGGAGCGGAGGTCCGGCCCGTGGAGACGGGCTCCCGCACGCTCCGCGACGCGATCAACGAGGCGATGCGGGACTGGATGGCCTCGGTCGAAGACACCCACTACATCATCGGCTCCGTCGTGGGGCCGCATCCCTTCCCGCGGATCGTCCGCGACTTCCAGTCGGTGATCGGCCGCGAGACGGTCGACCAGTGCCGCCGGCAGTTCGGCCGGCTACCCGAGGCGGTGGTGGCCTGCGTGGGGGGCGGCAGCAACGCGGCCGGGATGTTCTATCCGTTTGTGGATCACCCCGAGGTGCGGCTGGTGGGCATCGAGGCGGGCGGTCGCTCGACCCAGCCGGGCCAGCACGCCGCCAGCCTCTCCTTCGGCTCCCCCGGCATCCTCCACGGCAGCTTGAGCTACGTGCTCCAGGACGCCGACGGCCAGACCGCCGACGTGCATTCCGTGTCGGCGGGCCTCGACTATCCCGGTGTCGGCCCCGAGCACTCCTACTGGCGGGACCTCGGCCGCGTCGAGTATTCGAGCGTGACCGACGACGCGGCGCTCGCGGCCTTCGACCACGTGGCCCGCCGCGAGGGGATCCTCCCGGCGCTCGAGACCTCGCACGCCCTGGCCTGGGCGGTCGAGGAGGCGGCCCGGCGGCCGGCCGACGAGATCCTCGTGATCTGCCTCTCGGGCCGCGGCGACAAGGACGCCGCCGAGATCGCCCGGCTCCGCGGACTGGCGGCCGACGGAGGGCCGGCATGACGACTGCGACCTCCACGCGACCGATCGCCGCGCTCGAAGCGATGTTCGCCGCCAACCGCGCCGCGGGCCGCAAGGCCGTGGCGCCCTTCGTGACCGCCGGCGATCCCGACCCAGCCACGAGCGTGGCCGTGCTCGAGGCGCTCGACCGGGCCGGGGCCTCGCTCTGCGAACTCGGCGTTCCCTACAGCGACCCCATCGCCGACGGGCCGGTGATCCAGGGCTCCTATACGCGGGCGCTCGGCTCCGGCATCACGCTCGGGAAGGTGTTTGGCATCGCGCGTGACGCGGCAGCCCGCGTGACCATGCCGATCCTGGCGATGGCCAGCTATTCGCTCGTCTTCCGCCGGGGCATCGATCGGTTCGTGGCCGATGCGGTGGCCGCGGGGCTCGCCGGCTTCGTCGTGCCGGATCTCCCGGTGGAGGAGTCTGACGATCTTGACGGTGCCTGCCGGGCGGCGGGTCTCGCACTCGTGCGACTCGTCACGCCGACCACGCCCCCGGCCCGGGCCGCGGCGATCGCGGCCAAGTCCACCGGCTTCCTCTACTGCGTGTCGGTGGCGGGCGTGACCGGCGCCCGCACGGAGTTGCCCTCAGGGCTGATCGACCGAGTGAATTGGCTCCGCGGCCAGACCGACGTGCCGATCCTGGTCGGGTTCGGGATCTCGGCGGCCGACCAGGTGAAGGCCGTCTGCGAGGTGGCCGACGGGGCGATCGTGGGGTCGGCCCTCGTGCGGCTGGTGGCCGAGCAGGCCGCCGCCGGGCCGGCGGCCCTTGCGGCCGCCGTCGAGAAGTTCGTGGGCGATCTGGTCGCCGCTGCCAGGTGAGCGGGCCCCCTCGCATTCAATGAAGAGCGGGCGATCTCCCTGGCCACGACCACCGGCGGGGCACTATAATTCGCTCGTCGAGCAACTGTCGCAGGCCGCGACGACGGCCTGCAAGGAGGTCGTCTCGCCATGTTCTCCGCCCGCGATCCGGCCGACGTCGAGCGGTTCTTCCGCGGCCTGACCGAATACGCCTTCCACGCCCGGCTCGGCGTGGTCGATCCGCCGCTGGTGGACTACGTGTCGGTGATGCTCGTGCGGTTCATGCGGAACGAGCGGCTGGCCATCCTGCCCGGGGCGGGCGCGGAGTCGGCCGACATGAGCCACCTGCTCTTGGCGGCCGAGCGACATGCCGACCCGGCCGAGGCCCGGGAAGAATACCGGCACATCGGCGACGTCACGCTGTTCTGGAGCGGCCTCTATCCGGAGGCCCTGGCCCGCTATCGCCAGCCGGGGCCGCACGCGGACCTCGTGGGCTACAAGGCGGCGGGGCGGCGGGCCTACTGGCTGGCGGCCGCGCTCGAGCCCGAGGAAGCCGCCGCCGAGCGGGCCCTCCTCGAGCGGCTGGCGCAGGAGTACGAACTCTGTGTCGAGGGCCTGGCGGAAGTCCGCCGCGCCTGGGGCGACGCCGCCTAGTCCTCGCCGCCGCCCAGTTGGGCCTGCCAGGGGGGGTCGTACCCGGCCGCCTCGACGGGCAGGCCCGCACGCACCACGGCCGCCACCAGTTCTGCCGGCGACATGCGGCCCGGATCGATCACCGCCACGAGCGTGTCGGCATCGGTGGCCTGCACGTCGGCGCCGACCGCGGCCACCGCCAGGCTGGCCGCCTCGGCCCGGCCCGGGCACCGCAGCTGGTACCGCCAGCGGCGGCCCTCGGAGAAGGTCGCCGGGTCGTTGCGGCCCGCGGCGACCAGCCGCCCTTCCCGGAGCACCGCCAGATGCGTGAAGCAGTCGGGCACCCGGGCGTCGTCGATCGCGGCCAGCACGGTCCGACCCATCAGAAGGGTGTCGCCCACGAGCCGCTCGACCGCGACTCGGCCTGCGGGATCGAGCCCGCCGAAGGGATCGTCAAGCAGGAGCACCTGCGGATCATGCAGCAGCGCCCGCGCCACGAGCAGCCGCTTGGCGTGGCCCGCGTCGAGCGTGTCGATGCCGTCGCCACCGCGGTCGGAAATCCCGGCGAGCCCGAGGCCCTTGGCGACCGCCTGTTCGAGCTCCCTGCCCCGCCGCCCCGCGGCCACCGCGAAAAGCTCCAGAAACTCCGCCGCCCGCAGCCCCGGCCAGTCGGGCAGCCGGTCGGGCACATACCCTGCCACCCGCCGCACCGCCTCCGCCTCCCGCCGGACGGAGTGACCCTGGACGAGGATCTCGCCCGCATGGAGCGGCACGGCCGTGGCCGCGGCCGCCACCAGCAGGCTCTTGCCCGCCCCGCTCGGCCCGATCACCCCCCAGGCCTCGCCGCCCCGGACATGCAGCGAGACCGCTTCCACGACGAGCTGCCCCGCCTGCTCGACGCTCGCCCGGTCAAAGCGGATCATGCGGAGTGATTCCGAGAACTTCTTTGTGCGGAGGGTTGCCCATGCCAATCGAGCAGGCCTTGCTAGCGAGCGCAGGCAGGATGCCGAAGCGAGCTAGCATGGAGCGACCGGAGGGCAGGATGCCCGCAGGGAGCGTCCGGCGAGATGGCATGGGCAACCCCGGCCGGCGGTGGGTACCAAGAGTCACACAGTCACGCACCAGCCCCACCGGCCGCGAGCCGGTCGGTCGTCATCTCGATCGACACCAGCAGCCCGCGGGCCTTGTTGAGCGTCTCCTCGAACTCGCTCTCCGGCACGCTGTCGGCCACGATCCCGGCCCCCGACTGCACGTAGGCCCGACCGTCCTTGACCACGATCGTCCGCAGGGCGATGCAGGTGTCCATCGAGCCGGCGAAATCGACATAGCCCACCGCGCAGGCGTAGGGGCCGCGGCGGACGGGCTCGAGCTCGTCG
>JBIKXY010000010.1:0-32014 GCA_044355515.1 Pirellulales bacterium | reverse complement strand
AAAAAGGTGCCAGGCACCAAATCTGGGTAGTTTCTGAACGGTGTCCATTGTCGAAAGTCCTCTCAAACTACCCAGATTTGGTGCCATACCCAGATTTGGTGCCAGGCACCTTTTTCTCACTCCCTCGTCAAGGCTTCGTCGAGGTTGAAGATGGCCAGGCAGACGGCCGTCAGGGCGGCGTGGCCCGCAGGGTCGAGCGACTTGTCGCGGGGGCTCTCGCCGACGGCGAGCAGCTGCCGGGCGGCGTCCAGGTCGGTGCCGTAGAGTTCGAGTTGCCGGCCGTGCATCTGCTTCAAAGCGTCGAGGTCGTAGCCGCGGGGCGTGCGGCCGAGCACGCGCCGGAAGGCATGCCTGAGCCGGCCGTCGAGGTCGCCGGCAGCCTTCATGCTCCGCTCGGCCAGCACCCGTGCGGCCTCCACCCAGGTCGGGTCGTTGAGGGTCGTCAGGGCGTGGAGCGGCGTGCTCGTCTGGCTGGCCCGCACGGTGCAGGTCTGGCGGTTGGCCGTGTCGAACATGTTGGCCGGGCTGACCGTCCGTCTCCAGAACGTATAGAGGCTGCGGCGGTAGAGGTCGGGCCCGTGGGATGCGGGATAGGTGAAGTCCCGCTCCTTCGTGATCGCGAGCGCCTCCCAGATCTGGTCGGGCTGGTAGGGATAGACCGGCTGGCCGCCGATCCTGTGGTCGATGAGGCCGCTCGCCGCGAGGGCCATGTCGCGGAGCACCATCGAAGGCATCCGGAATCGGCTCGCACGGGCGTGGAGACGGTTCTCCGGATCCTTCGCGAGGTGCTCGGGCGTTACCCGGCTCGACTGCCGGTAGGTGGCGCTCGTCACGAGCAGCCGGTGCAGCTGCTTCTGGCTCCAGCCCTGTTCCCGAAACTCGACCGCCAGCCAGTCGAGCAGATCCATGTGGACCGGATACTCGCTCTGAACCCCCATGTCTTCGGTCGTCTTCACGATCCCGGTGCCGAAGAAGTGCTGCCACATCCGGTTGACCTGGACCCGCGCGGTGAGCGGATGCTCGGGCAGGAAAAGCCACTTGGCGAGGCCCAGCCGGTTTCGCGGCAGCTCCTCCGGCAGCGGCGGCAGGAAGGCCGGGGGCAGGAACGTGAGCTTCTCCCCGACGGGCGAGAGGTAGTCGCCGCGGTCGAGGATCTTCGTGTCACGAGCCTTCTCGTCACTCATGACCATCACCCGCGGGATCTGATCGCCTTTGTAGTCATCGTAAGCCTTTTTGGCGGCGTCGTACTTCGCCACCTGCGGCAGGTTCTTGATCAGTTTCTGCTTGACCCTCGCGTCGAAGAACTGCCGCAACTCCCGCTCGATCTCCTTCTTCTCGTCGTCCGTCCGCTCGGCCTCGGGCTTGAGCAACAGCGGCGGCAGCGTCCGGGGAAGCTCCTCGCCGTCGGCCGGTTTGCCGTCGGCGAACAGGCCGAGCTTCCAGGCTTCGTAGACCGCCTCGAGCAGCGGCTTCGACTCGGCCTCGATCGCCTTCATCTCGGCCTCAAGCTCCACCAGCCGCTTCTTGTTGTCTTCGGAGGGGAGTTCGAGCAGCGGCCGGGCGACGCGGATCCGTGCCGAGAAATGCCCTGGCCCGCCCGACTCGGGCACGCGATTGAACGCGTCGAGCAAACCGTAGTAGTCCGTCCGCGTCATCGGGTCGTATTTGTGGTCGTGGCACTGGGCGCAGGCCATCGTCAGGCCCAGCCAGGTGGTGCTCGTGGTATCCACCCGGTCGAAGAGGTTGTTGAACCGCTGCTCCTCCGGGATCGCGCCCCCCTCGCCGTTCAAGAGGTGGTTGCGGTTGAAGCCGCTGGCGATCTTCTGCTCGACCGTGGCATTCGGCAGCAGGTCGCCCGCCAGCTGCTCGATCGAGAACTGGTCGAAGGGCATGTCGGCGTTCAAAGCCTTCACCACCCAGTCTCGCCAGATCCACTGCCAGGTGTCGCCATCCTGCTGGAAGCCGTTGGAGTCGGCATAGCGGGCCGCGTCGAGCCAGGGTAGGGCCATTCGCTCGCCGTAGTGGGGCAAGTCGAGCAGCCTGGCCACCAGTGATTCGTAGGCGTCGGGATCGGGGTCGGCGACGAAGGCATCGACCTCTTCCGGCGTCGGCGGCAGGCCCACGAGGTCGGCGTGGAGCCGGCGGATCAGCGTGGCCCGATCGGCCTCGGCCGCGGGCTCGAGCCCCGCGGCCTCGAGCTTGGCGAGCACGAAGCGGTCGATCTCGTTGCGCACCCAGTCGGCTCGCGGCACGGCCGGCGGCTGCGGCCGCTGGGGAGCCACGAAGGCCCAGTGCGGCGCGTAGTCGGCTCCCGCGCGGATCCAACGGTCGAGCAACTGCTTCTGCTCCGCGGAAAGCCGCCGGTTGGAATCGGGAGGCGGCATCTGGACGTCGGGATCGGTCGAATGGATCCGCTCGAGCATCGTGCTCGCGCCTGCATCGCCGGGCACGATCGCTCCGGCCGCGATCGCCGCAGCCCGATCATCGAGCCGCAGGTCGGCCTCCCGCTTCTGCCCGTCCTGCCCGTGGCAGTAAAAACAGTTCTCGGACAGGATCGGACGGATGTCCCGGTTGAAATCCAGCGGAGCAGACGGCTCCGGCGAGGCTGCCTGCGTCAGCAACGCTCCGCCGAGCGGCACGAGGTGCAGCGCGGCAAGCCAGATCGACGATCGTGCTCGGCAACCCATGGAACGATTTCCCGAGGGGAGCCCGCGTCGCCGATCCAGCGAGGCCCGAAGCGGCCAGGCGGGACCGCGGACCGAAAAGAGGTCGATCGGCGGGGACGTTCTCAAACTCTAGCACGACCGCCATATCCGGGCCAATGCCGGGCCGAGGGGATTCCCCAGGCAGGGGCGAAGCGGCGTCAGCCCCCGCGGAGGTGCACGAGCCAGCGTTCGATCCAGGGAGGTTGCCAGGGGTTCCAGCCGGGGAAGGCCACCGACGCCACCGACAGCCCGAGGAGCACCAGGCCCAGCCTGCGGCCTGCGCGGCTGCGGGCCAGGACGTCGGCCGCGGGCACGATCGCCGCGGCCCACAGCGGGGCCAGCCAGAACGCCCAGCGGAAGCCGCTGGTCATGCCGCCGTAGTTGCGGTCGAGCTGCGGGCGGCCGATGTAGAAGCCGATCACGACCACCGAAATCGTCGCGATCGCCACCGCCAGTTCGGCCTCGCCGCCCGCGTGGCGCCGGCGGGCCGCCAGCAACGCGAGCCCGGGAATGACCAGCAGCCAGGCCGGGGTCAGCGAGAAGATCCCGTGGTGGCCGACGAGCACGTGCCAGGCGTAGGCCGCCCGCGAGGGCTCTCCACGGTCGACTCCCCGCGGGTCGCGCCAGTAGCTCGTCAGCAGCCTGCCGTTGGGCAGCCGAACGGAATAGTCGTACCAGTTGGCGGGATTCCAGGCGCCGACAACCTGCCCCGGCTGGCCGTCTGCCGGAATCGCAGCCTCGGCCGCGGTGGCGGTGGACCGGTGGGCGTAGGCCGGCGCAAGCGTGCCATGGGCCAGCCAGTTGAGGCCCAGCGCCACGGCTGCGACGCCCGCCGCAGCCGGCACGGCCCAGGCGAGCGTCCGCCGCGGGTCGGTGCGGATGAGAATCAAGAGCACCGCCCCCAGCCAGGCCAGAGCCGGCAGTTCGAACGCCACGGCCAGGGCGGCGGTCAGCCCGGCCGCGGTGAACGGCCGCCAGCCCCGCGCCCCCTGGCAGCGGATGCGGTAGAGATACCAGGCCGAGGCGGCGGTGCAGGCCGCCGCGGGCAGGTGATTGGTCAGCGCGATCCCGAACGTGGTCAGGAGCGTCCCGCAGGTGACCAGGGCCGCGGCCCACAGCCGCCCCTGGTCCGACGTGCCGATCGCCTCGACCAGCCGGAGCGTGAAGGCCAGGTAGACCGCGAACGGCAGCAGCGACCCGACCATCAGGAGCGTCCGGCCGAGCTCGAAGGGATGGTCGCCGAGCGTCCAGCCGGTGAGCTTCGTGAGCAGCCAATACGGACCGGCCAGGAGCACCGCCAAGAGCGGCGGCTTGCTGGAGTAAAGATGGAGCGTGCCGCCGGCATCCGGGTGGACGACGGCGTCGATCGTGTCCCAGCCGGGCTCGGTCACGATCTCCTCGATCGCGAAGCTGCGGCGTTCGACGAGCGCGCGGACGGTGGCCCAGCGGCTGCGGTCGTTGCCCGAGAGAAAGGGCCGCACCAGCCGCTTGGCCCGGATGAACCGCTCCCGCTCGGCGGCCGTGTCGGTCGCAGGGTCGGCGGCGAGCTTGGCGGCGACATGCTCGTCGGCCAGCCGCTTCTCGAGCGCGAGCCGATCGATGCTGGCCACGCTGCCGATCCGGCCCAGCAAGCCCCCCAGGGCGACGGCGGCCAGGATCCCGTACACGCTCCGCCGCAGCCGCCCCCGCGACTCTTCCTGGAGCGCCGGGCCCGCACCGGACCCGTCGCCGAGAAGCGCCGCCACGCGGGCGAGGTCGGCGAGCCCGCGGACGAAGCGGCCCGCGCCATACTTGGACTGGCCGCGGATCCGGGGGCGGTGCCGCACGGGGGTCTCGACCACCCGGTGGCCGTCGCGGGCCACCAGCACGGGGATGAACCGGTGCATGTCGCGACCGAGGGCCAGCCGCCGGGCGACGTCGCCGCGAAACACCTTCAGGCCGCAGTTGTGGTCGTGCAGCGCGAGGCCGGTCACCCAGCCGACCAGCAGATTGAAGACCCGCGAGGGGAACGTCTTGTGCCAGGGGTCGAGCCGCGGCGTCTTCCAGCCGTTGACGAGGGCGACGCCGCCCGGCCCGTCACCGAGCAGGCGGACCATCCGCGGGATCTCGGCGGGGTCGTCCTGGCCATCGCCGTCGAGCATGGCCACGGCCCGGCCCCGGGTGCGGGCGAAGCCGGTCATCAGGGCGTCCGACTTGCCCTGCCCGGTCTCGTGGCGAGCCGCGGTCACCCGGGCGTCCGCGTTGGCAGTCGCCGCGATTTCCTCCCAGGAGCCGTCGCTCGAGCCGTCGTCGACGATCACCAACTCCCAGGTCATCCCGGCCGCATCGAGCCGCTGGCGGATCTCGGCCACGAGCGGCCCGATGTTGCCCGCCTCGTCCCGCACCGGCACCACGAGCGAGAGGTCGGGCTGGTTCATGAGCGGCACGGCGGGACGGGAAGCGGAAGCGACCGCGGATCAAGGATACCCGGGGCCGCCGCCGGCCCGCCATGCCACGACCGTGAGGCGGATGATCCCGCGAGATCCCGAAGGGGCCCCGGGGGACACCAGCGGAATCGCCCATCGGACGTAGACTCGAGGCCATGACTCCTCCGCCTGAAGACCGGCAGCCGCCCCGCATGACCCGGATGGTGTCGTTTGCGGTGCTGCTCGGCCTGGTGGCGCTGTTCGGCCTGCTCAGCCTCAGGGTGATGGCAAGCTTCCTCCTGCCGCTGTTGCTGGCGGCGATGCTCGTGGTGATCTTTGGACCGCTCCATCGCTGGCTGCGGGATCGGTTCCGGCTGGCGGAGTGGGCGGCGGCGGGGCTGACCACGCTCGTCGTGCTCCTGATCGTGCTGGTGCCGGTGGGCCTGCTCGTGGCGCGGGCCGGAGCCGACGCCGTGGCGATGGCCCGGCGGCCCGAAGGGGTGAGGCTCGACCCGGCCGTGCTCGACGGCCTGGTGAAGACGGTCAACGACGCCGCCGGCCTGCATCTCACGGCCGAGGGGGTGAACGCGTCGCTGCGGAACCTGGTGGAGGAGGGCATCGGACCGATCGCCGCCCGGGCTCCGGCCGTGCTCGGCAAGCTGCTGCTCGGCCTGGTGGTGACGATCGTGGGCTTCTTTTACTTTCTGGCCGACGGGCCGCGGATGCTGGCGGCCGTGATGCGGCTGGTGCCGCTCGACGTCCGCTACCAGTGGCAGTTGCTCCAGGAGTTCGAGGAGGTGAGCCGCGCCGTGGTCAGCGCCACGCTCCTGGCGGCGATCGTCCAGGCGATCCTGGGCGGGATCGGCTACGCCTTCGCCGGCCTCGACAACATCTTCCTGCTCACCCTGCTCACCTTCTTCATGGCGATGGTGCCGATCGTGGGGGCGGCGGCGGTCTGGGGATCGGCGAGCCTGTATCTGCTGTTCTTCGTCCGCGACACCTGGACGGCCGCGGGGCTGGCCGCCTGGGGGGCGCTCGTGGTCTCCACGATCGACAACCTCGTCAAGCCGCTCGTGCTCCAGGGGCAGTCGAAGCTCCATCCGCTCCTGGCGCTCCTGAGCGTGCTGGGCGGGGTGACGGCCCTGGGGCCGATCGGAATCTTCGTGGGGCCGATCGCCGTGGCCTTTCTGCAGGCCGCTTTGACCATGCTGGCGGCCGAGCTCGACAGCCTCGAGCGGCCGGCCGGCCGGCCGCGGCGGGAGGAGGCGAAGGGCCGCCGCGGGGCTTCCGGCGGGGAATCGCCGTCGGCCGGAGTTGCATGACAGGGCCCGGGGAGGTTGAAATCTGGCCTGCCGGGGCTGCCGAACCCCGGCCGATACCTGAAGGAAACGAACGATGATCCTGGATTGCGTGATGGCGCTCGCGGCCCTGCTGGCCACGGGAATCGAGGCCGCCTACGTCCCGACCGACGACGGCGGGGGCGACTACCTCGTGCGGGTCGAACCCGATCTCGTGGCCGGCGGCAGCCCCTACCAGTTCACGAGCGACGTGCCGGCCGACTCGCGGGACGTGCGCCGGGTGCGGATCTACGTGGCCGACGCCTGGCCGCCCGCCGTGGAGCGGTCGGTGATCGAGGCGGCCAAGCGGCCCCGGGTCAACACCGTGGCGGTCGCCTCAGCCCGGCCAGCCGACCTCGCCGCCCCGACCATGGCGGCGGTGCCGGGGGTGGAACGGCCCTGGGGCTGGCTGATCGGCAGCCTGATCGCGCTGTTTCTCTCGCTCGGTGCCAACGCCTATCTCGGCATGCTGTTGGGCAACATGCGGCAGCGGTATCTCCGCGACGTGCAGCAGGTGCTCGTGCGGGCCTGACCGCAGGCCAGCGGAGCGGGCGGCTACAGCCGCCGGCGGCTCGGTCCGCCAGAGCGCCGGCGGGAAGGCTTCGCGGCCGGCAGGTTCGGGCGGCGGTGGGCCATCGGTTTGGCGGCGGCGTGCGGCCCGAAGAAGAAGGCCTCGGCGGGCCAGAGATCGCCGGTCGGAGGCGGCGGCAACTCGACCACCGGCAGCGGCTCCGGCTTGGGAGCGGGCTTGGGCCGGGGAGCGGGCTTGGGCTCGGGCTCGGGGAGCCGCGCGGGCTCCGGCCGCCGGCCCCAGCTGATCGAGGGATCGCTCAGCGAGCGGACATGGGCCCCGGCTTCGTGGAACATCGTCGCCACGTGGGCGTGGCAGGTGAAGACGAGCATCTGCCGGTCTGCGCCCTGCTCGGCGAGGAACTCCACGATCGTGCGGGCCGCGGCGGCGGCGCGGGCGTCGTCGAAGTTGACGAGCGCGTCGTCCATCACGATCGGCAGCGTCACGTCGTGGCGGGCCAGGTCGCGGACGAGCGCCAGCCGGAGCGCCAGGAAGACCTGCTCCCGCGTGCCGCGGCTGAGCCGCTCCGGCCGCCACAACTGGCCGTCGCGTTCGTGGATCTCGAGCCGGGCTTCGTCCACGGCGGTGGTGATCGAGTGGTAGCGGCCCTCGGTGAGCCGGGCCAGCCACCGCGAGGCCTCCCGCAACACCGGCGGCTGGTGGTCGCGGGCCACGGCCGCCCGAGTTTCCTCCAGCACGCTCCGGGCCCGCTCCAGCACTCGCCGCCGCTCCTGCTGCTCGGCCACGAGCTGCTCGACCGCCGCGAGCTCGGCCTGGAGCGCCTCGTTGCCGCGATCGGCCGCGGCCGCGTCGAGCCGCTTGGCGCCGGCCGCCCGACGGTCGCGGGCCTCGGCGAGCACCGCCCGATGGCGGGCCGTTCGTTCGCAGGCCTCGGCCAGCCGGCTCTCGAGCGGCACCGCGCCGGCCTCGGCCAGCCACTGGTCGAGCTCCGCCGGCTCGGTCGTGCGGCGACGAGCGTCATGCCAGTCGCGGTCGGCCGCCTCGGCGTCGAGCCGGAGCTGCTCGTATTCGGGGCGGCGGTCGACCTTGGCCAGAAACGCCGCCTCGTCGGCCACGCTCCAGCGGGCGTAAAACTCCCGCACAGCCCGCTCGGCCACCTTCACCTGCCGCACCGCCTGGCGATGGCGGCGGCGGGCATTCTCCAGCCGACGGGTGAGCGCGGCCCGGCGACGAATGATCGCCCGGTCGGCATCGAGCCGCTCCTTGAGCAACCGCAGATGCTCGAGCGGCGTGGACTCCGGCACGAGCTCGCACTCCACGAGCAGCTCATCGATCCGGCGGCCCGACGCAGCCAGTTCCTCCCGCTTGTGGCGGGCCTCCTCGGAGAGCCGGCGGCGATCGTCGTCGAGCGTGAGCAGCGTGTGGCGGTGGGCCGCGATCTGCCGCACCTCCCGTGGCGAGAGGTTGGCGGGCAGGCCGCGATGCTCGAGCGCCTTCCGCCACCGGGCCCGGGCGGCGGCCCGCTCCTCGGCCGCCTGCTTGACGGCGAGCTCCGCCGCGGCGACGCGGTCGGCCAGCAGGTGCACCGAGCCCTCGCGGCTGGCAAGCTCCTCGAGCCGGTCGAGCTCGGCCTGGGCCGCGGCCAGCCGGCGGTCGATGCCGAGGGCGGCCTCGGACCCGATTCGGCCGTCGAGCAAGCCGCACTGAGCGGCGAGCTCGTCCCGCTGCTGCTTGGCCATCGCGTGCTGACGCCGCGCCGCCTCGAGGCGAGTCGAGGCGTTGCGGTCGAGCGACCAGGTGGTCACCGAGGCCACGCCTGCGCCGAGCGCTCCGAGCGCCGCCATCGCGTAGGCGAGCGATCCGGTCACCTCCCGAGGCAAGAGCGAGCCGGAGAGCAGCATCCCCGTGCCGATCACGAACAGCCCGCCGAGCGCCACCAGCAGCGGGATCGGGATCAGCTGGGCGTCGAGCCCTTCGGCCAGGTCGCGGCCCAACCGTTCGATGGTCCGGTCGAGTTCGGCGAGCTGGTCGCCGGCCGTCAGCCGTTTGCGCAGAAACGCCACCTTCTCGGCCGCCTGATCGATCGCGGCCTGCACGGTCACGCCCCCCAGGCCCCGCTCGGCGCCGGAGACGGTGCCGCGGGTGGTGCCCAGCGACCGCTTGGCCTCCGCGAGCTCCCGCTTGGCGGCGGCCAGATCGCGGGAGGCGCGGCTGCAGGCGCGGGCCCGGCTGCGGAGCGGGCTGAAGGAGAGCGCGAAACCTTCGGGGAGGAGCACCTCGGGCAGCGTGTCCAGATCGACGTCGGCCGAGAGCGTCACCGGCACCAGCCGCGACAGGCCGGCGATGCCCACCTGCTCGCCGAACCGGCGGGCGGCCAGCCGGGCATGGCTCTCGGCCCGGGCCACGTCGGCGGCCAGCCGCTCGAGCCGCGGCTCCTCGTCGGCAAGCGCCGCGATCGCCCCCCGCTTCGACCACACGACCGACTCCGGCGGCAGGTCGCGAAGCTGACGGGCATATTTGCCGCGAAACTTCTTGCGGCCCCTGGCCAGCCGCTCGGCCTTGCGGAGCCTGCGGGCGACGAGCCGCCAGGCATCGCGGTCGGCATGCACGAGCGGAACGCTCTCGAGCAGGGCGATTCGCTCGGCCGTCCGCTTCCAGGCGAGGTACAGGGGCTCGATGGCGATCACGCCCCGGACCACTCCCTCGGCCTTCTCCGCCCGCTCGATCCGGCCGAGCAGCCCGGCGATCTCGGCGTCGAGGTGGGCCAGTTCGCTCCACAGCCCGCCGGCCACGAGCGCCGGCGCGGCCGACCCGGCCAGCCGCTCCAGCAGCGCGGCGCGGCGGGCCTTGAGGGCCGTCAGCGGCGAGACGTCGGGGTCGGTCGAGTCGAGCCGGGCGAGCGCCGTCTTCAGGTGCGTGAGCACGCGGGCCACGTGGGAGCGGTCCAAACCGCTGGCCAGCTCGTAGAGGCGGCTGCCGCAGCCCTCCGGCTCGAGCGTCCGCAGTTCGTGGAGCTCGTCGAGCCCGAAGGCCATCACGTTGGTGAAGGTGGTCTCGTCGATCCCGCCGACCACGTCCTGGAGGTAGTAGCGGTGTCGCGAGCCGGCCGCGTCGGCATGCCGGGGATCGACGTCGTCGATCGTGATCAGGTCTCCCTCGTCGCCGCCGAGGCCGATCACGTCGTCGGCGTAGGCTTCCTGCGAGAGTCCGGCGAGGTGCGGCCCCTCATGCCGCCGCTCGATCGCCAGCAGCGTCCGCTCCGGCGGCACGCGGACCAACAACCGCCCGGCGCAGGTGACCCGCGGGTCGAGCACGCCGCGGCGGAAGCTCCCTTCGAACCCGAAGAAGATCGCCCGCACGAACTCCAGGAGCGTCGTCTTGCCGGTCTCGTTGGTGCCGTGGAGCACCTGCACGCCGGGGGCGAGCCGCTCGACCACGACCCGGTCGAGGGCCCCGAACTTCTCCACCTCGATGCGTTCGATAAACATGCGGCAAAGCCTCCGCGTGGCGCACAGTCAGGACAGGGACCGGGATTCAGGTCGACTCGATCAGCTCCAGGGCGACCCAGCCGGCCTGGCGGGCCGCCGCGACAGGCAGGGAATCCGCTCTGGGCAGCGGTCTGCCTGCTGGCGAACCGCCGGGGGGGTGCTCGATCGCCTCGACGATGTCGGCCAAGGCCGAGGTGAACGACGTGGTCGTGCCCGGCCGGCCGCCGGAGCGGGCGTGCCCCAGCGGGGCCAGCGATTCCGCCGGGTCGGCGACCAGTTCCACCGGCCAGGCCCGGAAGGCCTTGGGGTCGAAAAGTTCGCGGAGCCGGGCGAGCGTCTCGGCGGCGATCTCCGCCACGCGGACGCGGCGGCTCACGCTCGTGCCGCATTGCACCACGCACCGCACGAGTTCCAGCGGCGCCTGCTCCCCCGGGGCCACCTGCTCGATCGCCGACCAGAGCGCGGTGGCCAGTTCCTCGTCGGCGCCGGCCACCGATTCGATCGTGACCGTTCGCCAGCCGACCCGCTGCGTGGGGATGTCCCGCCAGCTGCTCCGCCAGTCGGCCTGGGTGGCGTACTCGACCGAGTCGCCGACGGCCTGCCGGTCGAGGAGCGTGAGCGTGCAGCAGGCGCCTTCGGCCCGCTCGAACGGCGAGCGTGGCTGAAGCGGCGGCAGATGGTGAATCCCGATGGGCAGGGCGGGGCGGCGGCGGGAGGCCCAGACCCAAAACCCGCCCGGCTGGGTCCAGGCCGGCGAAGCGGCCGCCGCAGCCACGAAGCCCGAGGCCGCGTCCTGCTCGCCCGGCCAGGCCGGGTCGCTGAGCGCCGTCGAGGGGGCGGTCGAGTCCCAGCCGACGATGATCCGCCGCCAGGCGGCGGTGCGGGCCATGTCATCGACGACGGAGGGCACGTGGCCGGCGTCGGGGGCCGCGACGAACTCCACGGCGATGCCGTGAATGTCGAGTTCCAGCGGGGCGTGGGGCGTGGCGAAGAACAGCCCCTGCGGCTCGCCCAGCATTTTGGCCATCTCGTGGCAGACGGAGGCGTCTTCGGCCAGGTGCACGGTGCGGCAGCCGATCGCGGTCAGATCGATCACGGCGGTGCGGATGGCCGCGGCCTGGGCTGGGCTGGCCCGCCGCGGGTCGAGCCAGCGGCCGCAGATCACGAGCGCCGAGGCCTCGGCCCGCCGGGCCACCGCGACCGCCTCGGCGAAGGCATCGCTTGCGGCCTTGCCAACCGCGGCGACCACGGCAGGATGAGCCCCCTCCGGCACGGCCAGGGGACGGTCGATCGCAGGGTCGAAGGCAAAGACGATGTCGGCCACGTGGGCACCCTCCGTGGTGAGCTCGCCGGCGGCAACCCGGAGAAGCTGGGGGCACTGTAGCGTCTCTGCGGCGGCGGCCGCCACGGCAAAAATGCCGCGCTTCCGGGAGCTGCGAATCAGGCCGAGAGCGGGGGAGGTGCCGCGGCAAGGCCGGCAACCTGGGCGTCGGCCCAGGCCGTGTCGGCAGCCGAGCCGACTGCGGCCCGCACGCGGCTCTTGAGCAACACGCCCTTCTCGAGGGCCGTCGTGAACAGCCAGCAGGTGACTCGGACGCGGCCGGCGGCCCGGGTCACGAGCATCCGCCGCAGGTCGGCCGGATGCGCGGCCACGAGCACCGCGTCGGAGGCACGGCGCACGATGAGGCACGTGGCCTCGGCGGGGCAGCCCCCTGTCCCCAGCGGCCGCCAACTCACGCCGGCCTCGACCGCCTGGCCCCAGAGAACGAGGCCGTCTGCGAGTTCACATGTGACTGCGACGGCGGAGTCGCTCTCGACCAGCGAGGTCTGGGCCGACACGACCAACTCCCAGGCGGTGCCTGCCGCGAGCGACCGCCACATCGCCGTGGCCCGCAGTCGCCGCGCATCGGCAGGCTCGTACACTGCGACGATGTCGTCGGCCCGGGCCCAATGATCGACGAGCCGGACGGCGGCCGGCGAGCCCCGCAGGTCGAGGCCGAGGACGGAATCCTGCCGGGCCAGGCTCAGGCCCGCGCCGGGCGCCGCGAGATCAAGCCGGCCGCGTCCGTCGCTGGCCACGAGACCGTCGAGCTTCCAAGCGGCGGCCTGAGCGGTGGGCGGAGGGAATGGCATCGGCCTGATCCGGATGATTGTCGCCCGGGCCGGGTTCGCGATCCCGGGCAGACTGGCGTACGATCATAGAGCGGCTCCACCGGTCTCGGGAACCGCCGGGATCGGTTCCCGTCGCCGGCTGCTCCGTGCCCCGTGTTCCCGAGGATCCTTGGATGTCACCGTCGTCCGCTTCCGACCCGCTGGCCGTTTGCGAGGCGGCCGCCCGGGCCGGAGGCGAGGTGCTCCTCGACTGGGTTGGGCGATTCCGCGCCACCGAAAAGGGGCCCCGCGACCTCGTGACCGAGGCCGACTACGCCTCGCAACGCGAGATCCGTCGCGTCGTCGCCGCGGCGTTTCCGGAGCATGGATTCGTCGGTGAGGAGGCCGACACCGGCGCCGGCCAGCCGGCAGTTGGTGCGGCGGGCCATGCCGGAGCGGGCACCCGTTGGATCGTCGATCCACTCGACGGCACGAGCAACTACGTCCACGGCTTTCCGGCCTGGTGCGTCTCGATCGCGCTGGCCAGTGGCGACGAGATTCAGGCGGCGACGATCTTCGACCCGCTGCGGGGCGAGTGCTTCACCGCCCGGGCCGGCGGCGGTGCTTTTCTCAACGGGAAGCCGATCCGCACCGCCATGGTCCGCGACCCGTCCGAGGCGGTCGTTGCGGTGAGTTTTCCACCCCAGGTGGCCGCCGACGCGCCGGCCGTGACCGATTTCCTCCGGATCCTGCCCCACGTCCACTCCGTGCGCCGCACCGGCTCGACGGCGCTCAACCTCGCCTGGCTCGCCTGCGGACGGCTGCATGCCTTCTGGGCCAGGCGGATCGCCTGCTGGGATGCGGCGGCCGGCTTTCTGCTCGTGCGTGAGGCCGGCGGCGCGGTGGGCAGGTTCGCGGCCGACGAACAGACGATTCCGCTCGATGACCCGGCGTTCGTTGCCGCCAGCACGCCCCAGCTCCTTCTGGCCATGCGCGGCCTGCTGGCGGGCTGAAGCGAAGGTACCGGTCATGCGGGCCGTGCCGGTCAGGTGAGCTGGGGGCTGTGCAGCTTTTGCGCAGGATCGCGAGGTAGGCTAGCAGGACGAGGCCAGTCCTCCGCCGCAGTCGGCGGTGACCCGGTGGAAGAAGGTCCCGAGTGGTTTGTTCCACGGGCAGCGAACACGAGAGCCGTCCCCCCGGGCAACGATGACCGACCCCGTTTATCAGCCGCGTGCCCTGCTCCTGCCGGTCGTGCTGCTGCTCGCCGCCGCCGCGATGCCTCGAGCCATCTCAGGCCAGGAGCCGACGGCTCCGCCCGCAGGCCCGGCTGGCAACTCGCCGTCCGTGATCCGCGAGCGGACACCGGAGTTGTATTATTTGAAGGACGACTCCGGGCGGCTCGTGCCCGTGCCCGGCTTTCGGTACGCGGACTTTCTCGAACTGTTCCGGATCCGCGAGGGGCTCGGCGGCCCGGTGCTGCCCCCGGCCGCCGTGCTCGAGAGCGTGATCGTCACGATCGACGCCCGTCGGCTCGAACCCCGGGCCGCCTCGTGCCCGATCAAGGTCGAGTGTCGCGTGCGGCAGGCCCGCGGCGGCTGGGCGATGGTGCCGCTCGATCTCGGCCAGGTGCTGCTCGACGCGCCGCCGGAGCACGACGGCCCCGGACGAATGCTCGTCGATGCGGATCCCGCCGGCAAGGGCTACCGCTGCTGGTTCGAGCCGGCCGCCGATGCCGGCGGCGACCTGCGGCACACCGTCCGCCTCGCCGGCCGGCTGCCCGTCGAGTCCGGGCAGGAACAGGATGCCTTCGCGTTGTCGCTTCCCCTGGCCGTGACGTCGCGGCTCGAGATCGACACCGCCCGTGCCGCGCCCCAGGTGACCCTGCGGCCCGCGGCCCGCGGCCGGGTGGAAGTCGCCGACACGGTGGACGGCGGTCGCGTGACGGTCACCGGAGTTTCCGGCGATCTGCGGCTCCTGCTGGCCGCCGCCGCCCCCGCCTCCGAAGCCCTGGCCGAGTCCGACTGCGAGAGTGTCGTGCGGATCGACGGGCGGATCGCATCGATCACGGCGCGGCTCAGACTGACCAACCTGCCGCCGTCGCTGTCACAGGTCGTGGTCACGCTGCCGCCCGGTGCGATGCTCCGCCAGGTGGCGGGTGACGGGATCCTGGTGCCCGGTGCCGACACCGACGGGACGGTCACGATCGCGGTCGCCCGCGACCCGGGCAGGGCGGCGGAGATCGATCTCGTCTGCGAGCATCCGATCGACGCCTCCGACGGCACCCCGTTCGAGCCGCTCGGATTCGCCGTGGCTGGCGTCGAGCCCTGGCGGCAGCGGGGCCGCGCCAACCTGGTGATCGAGGGGGACTGGCAGGCGACCTGGGATACCGTGCCGGGCATTCGCCGCGTCGATCCGCCCGCCGGGGCGCGAGAAGCCGGGCTGGTCGCCGCCTTCGCCTACGATGCCCAGCCCGCCTCGCTCCCGCTGCGAATCAGCCCGCGCGGCAGCCGCGTGGTCATCGAGCCCGAATATCGCTACGCCGTCTCGGCCGCTCGGATCGAGCTCGAGGCACGGCTGCGGGTGGCCGCTCGCGGTGCCCCGGTGGACAGCATTTCCCTGGAACTCGATCCCGAGTGGCGGATCGGCGAAGTGGGGCCTGCCGGCGTCGTGGACGCCGCGGGGGTCAGGGTCGAAGGCAATCGAATCGCCATCCCGTTCGTGCAGCCGCTTGCCGGCGACGCGGTCGTCGAGATCGCGGCGGCCAGGAGCATCGAGCCGGCTGCCGAGCAGGTGGCCTGGAGCCTGCCGAGGCCGCGGGCCGATCTGGTCGGGCCCGCGAGCGTGCTCGTGTCGTCCGACCCCGACATCGAGCTGTTGCCCGATGCCGCCCACAGCCTGGGGCTGGTTCGCCAGACGGCGTCCGCCCTCGCGCCGGGAGATGCCGACCGCATCGCGCTGGTCTATCGGCTCGAGGCCGGTGACGGAACCTTCGCGGCAACCCGTCGCTTCCTGCCCCGGCGAGTCGAGGCCTCGATCGCCACGCGGGTCGTGGTCGATGACCGGGAAGTCGCGGTCTCGGAGACCATCAGGCTCGACGTGCTGCATGTCCCGCTCGAGTTTCTCGAGCTGCGACTCGCCGAGACCGTGCTCGACGCGGGAACCCTGGAAATCCGCCAAGGGGGCGACCTGCTCGACCCGGCTGAGATCGAGGACGCCGGCGACGTCGACGCGGTCGGGCGGCCGCTGAAGCTGGTGCGGGTGCTCCTGCCGGTGCCGCTCCTGGGCCGCGGGCAGGTGACCGTGCAGTATCGGGTTCCGACGCCCGCCGTGCCGCCGGAGACGACCGTCGCAGTCGATCTCCCCCTGCCGCTGCCGGTGGTGAGCGGCGCGATCCGCCAGTCGGCGACGATCGAGGAGGCGGCCACGCTGCTGGTGGTTCCGCGGAGTGAGGTGTGGCGCAGGGATGTCGCCGGTCCTCCCGGTGGCAGCCGCTCGTGGTCGGTCTCGAAACCGAAGGACCTGTTCCCCCTGGCCTTGTCGGCCCGCACCCGCGAGGCGGCCAGCGTCACCGTCGTCGAAGCGGCTTGGCTGCGGACGCGGCTGTTTCCCGACCGCCGCGAGGACGTCGCCATCTACGTGGTCGCGCCGGCCGAGCCCCGGCTGGAAATCGACCTGCCGGCCGCTCCGCCCGCGGCCTCGCTCGAGGTGCGGCTCGACGGCTCCCGCGTCGCGGCAACGCCCCGCGACGACGGTCGCCTGGTGGTCGATATGCCGCCCGGCGGCGGCAGCCGTCTGCTGGAGATCCGCACCACGGCCCCGTGGGGTGGCACGATCGCCGGCCTCGGCCTCCCCTGGCCGCTGCGACTCGATGCTCCCCGCTTCGCCAGCGACGTGCTCCAGCGGCAGTTTGCCTGGGAGGTCGCGCTCCTGCCAACCGATCATCTGCTCGGCATGCCCGCCCGGTGGACGCGTCAGCAACGATGGGCGTGGCGCGGACTCGGCTGGCGGAGTGAGCCGACCGTGGCCCCGGGAGAGTTCGGCGACTGGATCGCGGCCACGCTCCGTCGACCGGCCGTCACGGTCTCGGCCGTCGCAGCCCGTGAAGAACCGCGGTTCGTCTATGCGGGAATAGGGCCCCCCGGGGCGGCTGCGGCCTGGGTGGTCCCCGCTTGGCTGCTCGTGCTCGTCTGTTCCGGGGCATCGTTGGCGCTCGGATTGACGATGCTCTATTCGGCCTCGTGGCGGAAGCCCGCGGTGGTGGTGGGGCTGGTCGCGGCCGGGACGCTGTTGGCCACGGCCCTGCCCGAGTCTCTGCCGCTCGTCGGGCAGGCGGCCTTTCCGGGCGGCGTCCTCGCCCTGCTGGCCGCGGCGATTCGCCGCTTCTCCGAGCCTGCCCCCCCGCGGCGCGTGGCCGGGCAGCCCACGAGCCAGGCCAGTTCCTTGACCCGCTCGGTCGTGCCGGCGGCCTCGCTCATCGTCGCCCCTTCGACCGGGTCGGCAGCGGCTGTCGGCGGCGGGAGGGATGGAGCATGAACCGCGTGGCGGCCTGGGTCTCCCTGACGGTGGCTTGCGGCGTCGTGATCGCGCCGCCGACCCGGCCTGACGAGATCGATTTCGTGCGGGTGAACCTGCCTGCGGCCGGCCTGCGGGACGTGCCCCTCGACGGCGGTCGCTATCTGCCGATGCCGCTCGCCGATTTCGAGGACGCGGTCGCCCGCCTGGGGCCAGCCAGTCAACCGGCGCGACGGCTCACGGCGGTCGACGCCCGCTACCGACTGAGGTTCGAGTCCGACGGCGGTCTCGCCGGCACGATCGAGTTTCGGATCGCGAGCGACGCCGAACTTCCCGGCCACATCCCCTTGGGTCGTGTCAGCGCCACTGGCGGCACGATCGTGACCGCCGATGGCGCGGGGGATGCCGCAATTTTTTGTCTGGCCGACGACGGCGTGGCGGTGCATACGCCCGGACCGGGACGCTACACCTGCAGGATCCGGCTTTCGCCCCCGGACGCCGGGGTGATCCGCCTGCCGCTCGTGCCGGCCCTCGTCACGACGATCGACATCGACCTGCCGGCAGCCGTGCGGCCGCTCGTCGTGGGCGAGACCGCGGCCGCCACGCTCGTCGAGCCCGCCGGCGAGCGGGACGGGTCATGGAGGATCGTGCGCGGTCCGGCGGCATCCGGCAGCGAACTCCCGCTGATGCTCTGGGATGGTCGCCGGTCGCCCCCGCCGGCGACGGCCTGGAACCGGGTGACCGTCAGCGGTCGGCAGGCGGAAGTGGTGGCGAGGATCGAGCCGGCCGGGCCATGGACTCCCGATCGCTTGGAGCTTGCCGTGCCGCCGACCCTGAGGGTGACGGCCGCGGAGGCCGCCGGCGAGGCCCTTCCGTGGACACCCTCTGAACGGGGGGTCGCGATCGCGTTGCCGGACCGGCTGGTCGGCTCGCGCGAAGCGATCGTCGTCGCGGGGATCGCCCCGATCGCGATCGGACAACCGCTGACGGTGCCCGTCATGCAGCCCGCCGCGGCCCGCTGGGCCGGCTGCGGCGTGCGGCTCGTCGTCGATCCGGCCCTTGCCGTCCAGCGGGTGGAGCCGACTGAATCGGTGGCGGTGACCGCGGCGATCGCGGGGCGATGGCCGCTGCCGTCGCGGCGAGAGTCACCGGCGGAGGCGTTGGCAGGAGCGCCGGCAGGGGCTGGACTCGAGCCCGCGATCATCCAGTTCGAGCATCAGTCGCCGAGCGCGGAGACCGCCGTGGTGCTCGGGCCGCGCGAGGCGGCCCTGGAAACCGCACGGGTGACGACCGTCGATATTTCGCCGGGGACCGTGCTGGGGCGGACGACCGCCGCTCTCCGCGTTGTGGCCGGGCAGCGGTTCGGCATCACCGCCGATGTCGCCCCGGGATGGCTGATCGACTCGGTCGAAGCGATCGATCCCCCCCGGGGCCGCGACGGCGACTCAGCTGCCGCCGCGGGCCGGCCACTGGAGTGGCGGGTGGTGCGTGGGCCGCAGGGAAGCGAGCTCCGCATCGGTCTGGCGGACGCGGCTTCTCCGGGGAACGGCGTGTCGCTGCGGGTCACAGGCCACCGTTCCGGACTGCCGTTGGGCGCCGAGTTTTCCAGCGACGACCTCGACATGGTGCGGTTTCCCGCGGAGCAGGCGATGCTGGAGTTTCAGGTCGGCCCGACGGTCGTGCTGGAAGCGGCTGGTGAGCCGTTGAGCCTCGAGCCGCTGCCGGAGCAGCTCGCGCCGCTCTCCGCGGTGGCTTCGCCTCGCGCGAGAATCACCGTCGGGGAGCGGGCCCCGGCCGTTCGCGCCCGGCTGGTTCGTCGCCGTCCGCCCGTGGAGGCAGACGTGCGCGTGGATCTTGTCGCCCGTGACGAGCGGCTGGCCGAGACATTCTGGTTTAGTTGCCGCCCAGTCGCCGGTGAACTCGACGCCGTGGTGGTGCACTTCTCGGAGCCGGTAGGGCAGGGGCTCGAGTGGGCCATGGCCGATCCATTGGCCGGGGCCGTCTCCGCCCAAATCCTCTCCCCGGCGGATGTCACCCGGGACGATCTTTGGACCGAGACCGCGGTGGCGGAGTCGTGGCTGGTCGAGCTGCGGCCGGCGACCGCCGCCGCCGTGACGTTTCGCGCGGCTCGGACGGTGCGGCTGGAATCACCCGTCCCCGTGCCGCTGGCCTGGGTCGAGGCGGCCGAAAATCCGGGGGGCACGATCGCCATCCGGGGCGACGCAGGGCAGCGGCCCGGGGTGGAGAACCGGGGCCTTTCCGAGCTCCCGCCGGCCGCGGCCGCCGCGCCGGGCACCATCGAGCTGGCCTACGGCTCGCCCCGCACGCTGATCGAGCCGGGACCGGCTGCAACCGTGTCGCCTCCCTCGGACGCCGTCGCGGCGCGGGCTTGGGCCTGGCGGCAGGAGACGATCTGTTGGTGCCACGACTCCGCCGAGCTGGCGTGGGAGGCGAGTTTCGAGATTGAGAACCAAGGCCTTGAGAGCGTCACGCTCAGGATTCCCGCGGGTCTTGCGGTCGATGAGGTGCTCGTCGGCGGCCAGCCCATGGCCGGATTGCCGGCCGGCGGCGACGCGGCCGGGCTGGACGTCCCCCTGCCACGGATCGACGGGCGAATCAGTCTGGTGGTTCGCGGAGCGGGCCGGCGCGACGAGGGGTACGGGTGGTGGCGAATCGGCGACGTCGGCTGCGGCATCGACATGCCTGTCCTGGAACGAACGACGCAGCTGATGCTGCCGCCGGGGCTGGTCACGGCCATGCCCGTCGACGACCGGGACTGGCGCGGCCGGCTGTTCGGCGGCCCGGTCGACGGATCCGGCGAAAACACGGTCGCTGAGCGGGGGTTCCGCACCGTCGCTCTCCCCGACAGCGGCGCGGTCGGTGCCGGCACGCTGGTGATCCGCCGCGGGGTTCTCTGGTCGATCGCGATCGGCGCCGGGAGTGCGGCGGTTGTGGTGGCCATGCTCCTGGCCCGCCGCAGTGGGCCTGCGGCAGCGGCCGCGTGCGGCCTCGCGGCCGTTGTCGCCCTGTGGTGCCCGACGCCGTGGGACATCGTCGCCCGCACCACGCTCTGGGGCGGCATCGCGGGAAGCTGGGCCGCCCTGCGGTGGCCGCCCCGACCGCCGCTGGTGGTCGCGGCCTCGATCGCGCTGGCGGTGGCCGGCCCGGCCATGAGATCTGCGCCGGCCGACGACCTGCCGCTGCGGGTATTCGTCACGCCGGGGCCCGACGGAGGCACGGCGCTCGTTCCTGAACCGCTGTTCCGCCGGCTCTCTGCCGCCGCCGGCCTGCCGTCGGTGCGGGTCTTGGCCTCCGAGCTCATCGCTCCGGCCGCGGGCACGGATGGTCGGTGGGCGCTCAGGCTCGACCTCGAAGCCGATCCCGGCGGGTTGCTCGTCATGGATCAGGCCGGCTCCGGCGGCACCTGGGGGCGTGTGGTGGATGTCTCCCGGGGGCTGGATGTGTCGATCGATGGCCGGAAGCAGATCGCGCGGGTCGTGGCCGCCGTCCCTGGCAGGCAGCGGCTCGCACTGGAGTTCGTGCCGCAGCCGACACGGACGGGCGACGTGGAGCAGATGATCGTGAACCTGCCTCCGGCTCCGCGGGCGACCCTGCTGATCGACGAGCCGGTGATCGCGTCCGGCCGCCGGGCCGCGTGGCAGTGCGACCGCTCCGGGCCTGGAGGAGCCTGGCTGCCGGCCGCGGGCACCGGCGTGTTCGACGTGGCCGATGCAGCGCGGGTGCGGCTGGTGCGGCCAGTGGATCCGCGGGTCGCGCTCGCGGCCAGGCTGGACGCGGCCGTGAGCTTCAACGACATCGCCTGGCGGAACGACGGGTGCCGACTGACGGCCAGTTATGACATCGGCGCCGAGGGAACGATCGTCCGCCAACTGATCGTGAGGGCCGATCCGCGGCTCGAGCCGGTGGAGCCTGCCGGCGGCGGTCTGGCCGTGCGGCCGCTCACCGCCGGCAGGCATCTGGTCGAGGTGCTCGAGCCGCGGGCGGGGCAGCGGCGGATCGTCGTCGACTTCCGGCTGCCACTGGCGGATCCGGTCGGGGTTTTCGACGCCCCGTTCGCGTGGCTCGAGGACGTCGAGTCAGACGTGCGCACGGCGAGACTACGGCCCGGCCTCGGGCTCGCCGCGACGGCTGAACTTCCTCCCGGCATGGTGCTCGTCCGGCCGCGGGCCGAGGATGGTGCCGGCACCACCGCGGTGTGGCGGTGCGATGCCGCGCGGACCGAGGCAGCGACTTCGACGGAGCAGCGGCCGCGGCTCACGGTCCTGCGGCAGCCGCGGCGGCCGCGGGCGACGCAGAGCCTGCTCGTGACGTTCGCTGATGACCATGTGGGGCTGCGGCTGCGATGCCAGGTCGACGCCCTCGACACGCCGCTCGTGGAGATCCCGGTGCACCTCCCGCCGGCGGCCATCATCGACGATCTGGCTCTCACCCAACAGCCGCCGGGCGAGTCAGCGGATTCGGGCCGCCGGCGAGTGGACCTGTTCTGGTCGCGGACCGCGGCCGATCGCATCGTGGCGGTCGTGCAGCGGCCTCAGGCCGGATCATTTCGCCTCGACCTCGAAGCCCGGCTTCCGATTCGCCCGGCCGGCAGCGGCCGCCTGCCCTTGGCTCGGATCCCGGGCCTCGGACTGCCGCTGGAGGTGCGGTGGCAGACGGTCCCTGGCAGCCGGTTGACCGTGGCCGACCTGGCCCTGCGGGATCGGCTGGAGCTTGCGGCCGGGCAGCCCGCGCCGGCGTACATCCTGACGCGCGCCGATGCGGAGCCCCCGCCGGCGGCCGGCGGCGGGCCGCCGGCCGCGGCCGTCCCTCCTCCGGCCCAGACATCGGCCCCCCTGACGAAGGTCGATCTCGCGATCGACGCGAGTGGCCGAGCCTGGGGGCTCGTGCGGTTTGACCTGCTCGTCAGCGAGCCGTTGGTGACGGTGCGGGTGCCGCCCGGCATGCGGCTCTTCGACCTGCGGGTCGACGGCCGAGAGGTGACCGCGACGCCGCTGGGGGGCAATGCCTGGCAGGTTCGGCTGCATGACGTGAGCTGGCCGCGATCGCTGCTGGCGGTGATCGCCGGTGGCGTCGGCGGCCGGCTGGCCGCCGGGGAGCCCATCCGCCTCGAGCCACCGCGGATCGAAGGCCTGCCGTCGGCCACGGTCGTCTGGTCGCTGTGGACCCCGGCCGGTTTCGCCCTGCGGGTCTCCGAGCCGGCCCGTGTGCTCGACGACCAGGCCTTCGACGACTGGTCACGGCAGGCGCGGAACCAGGTCGAAGACGCCTTCGCGGTCGCGATCGGGAGCGCGGCGGGCAGGCAGCGGCACCAACTCGACGCTTTTGCGACCGGGGTGCGGGCCGGCGCCGGACCGGCGGGCGAGCGGGCTTGGTACGAAGCCTGGCGGAGATCAGCCAGGTCCGAGCCCGAGCGGGTGCGGATCGGGGCGGGCGAAGACGGCACCGTGACGCTCCGGGCCGTCCGTTCCGGGGGCGCCTCCGCGCGGGCACGCGGGATCGCGACGGTCGTCATCCTGGCGACCGGCGCGCTGCTCTGGTTTGCCGCGCGCCGGCTTCCCCGGGGCTGGTCGTTCGCATCGCCGCGGCTGGCACGCTGGTGGTGGCTGGCCTGTGGCGCCGCGTGGATCTCGCTGCTCGAGCCCCTGCTGCCGGGGCTCGTGATGCTGGGCTTCGGAATCTGGACGGCGCTGCCGCGGCCTGCAGTCAATGCGGGCTCCGGGCCGACCCCGGCAGGTGACGACAGCACGCTGACCCTCGCGAGCGGTTGACCGGCCCAGGCCGCACCTGGACCTCTCGCGCTGCGAAAAACTGGGGAATCAGGGCAAGCGAAAAGCGGTCTGGCCGGGCGTCTGGGCCGCCGCTACCGTCCGCCCCCGTTCATGGCCGGCAGCCCATCGGGGCGGCAGTGCGAAAAGGATTTCGCGGTGCCCGAAGTCGCCCGAACATGACAGGACTGATCGGCACGGAGGCCCGCACGGCATGATGGTTCGCGGACGCGGCACACGCGCGGGGGCCCCTGGGGCCCGGACACTGTCTTCCCTTCGCCTGGCGGGGCTGCTCGCGGCCCTGCTGGCGGCCAGTTCGAGCCCGACGCCGGCCGTGGGGGCCGGCTTTCGGACCGCCAACTTCGTGGTCGAGGCTCCCACTCCAGACCAGGCCCGCAAGATCGGCGACGCGGCCGAGCAGTATCGCCACACGCTGGCTGTCGAGTGGACCGGCGCGCCGTTGCCCCGCTGGAGTCGCCCCTGTCCGATCACGGCCCAGGTGGCTCCGCACCTCGGCGCGGGCGGTGCCACGAGCTTCGTGTTCGACAAGGGCGAGGTCTTCAACTGGACGATGACGATCCAGGGGAGCGAGGAGCGGATTCTCGACTCCGTGCTGCCGCACGAAATCACCCACACGATCTTCGCCAGCTACTTCCGCCGGCCGCTGCCCCGCTGGGCCGACGAGGGAGCCTGCACGACGGTCGAGCATCCGGTGGAGCGGGCTCGCCAGCACAAGATGCTGATCGAGTTTCTGACCACCGGTCGCGGCATCGCCTTCCCCGAGATGTTCGCCATGCGGGAATATCCGCCCGACGTGCTGCCGCTCTATTCGCAGGGCTATTCGCTGGCCAGGTTCCTGATCGAGCGGGGCGGCCGCCACAAGTATGTCGCCTTCGTGGGCGACGGCCTGGCCCGCGACGACTGGGCCGGCGCCCTCGAGCGGCACTACGGCGTGGACGATGTGGCCAAGCTCCAGCACATCTGGCTCGACTGGGTCAAGCAGGGCTGCCCGGCGCCGCCCGCCTCGCTGGCGGCGGGTGCTCCGGTCGCCTCGCCGGCGGCCTGGACGCCCACCGCCCGCGGCCAGAGCCCTGATCCGCGGCCCGTGGCCTGGAACCCGGCCGCCGACTCCGGCCCGGTGGCCACCAGCGCTGCCCGCTCGTCGATCTACTCCCGCGCGGGCGCCGTGCGTCGTTGATGAGCCCAATCGGGCACGGTTGAGCCGGCTCCCTGTTCACTCCCCGCTCGAACCTGGAAGCCGGGGTCGGAAGCCGGAGGAGCCTGGAGATTTCGCCCGGTTGACGTCGGAGCGTCTGGCCGGGCCGCGCGAAATATCCCAGCGACGGAGGCTTTCGACCGCGGCGACCACGCCAGGTGACGTCCCCTGGTGACGCAGGCCTTCGATGCGTCGGAGGACACGACGCTCGTGGCCTATGGCCTGATGCCCGTCACCAAGAGCGTGATGTGGTAGAAGACCGGCGCTGCGAAGCAGATCGAATCGATTCGGTCAAGCACGCCCCCGTGGCCGACGACGAGCGTGCCGTAGTCCTTCACGCCGCGGTCCCGCTTGATCGCCGACATCGTCATGCCACCGGCGAAACCCATCACCGCCACCACGAAGCCGGCCAGCGTGGCCTGCCAGAGTTGAAACGGAGGCGCGGCCCACCAGAGGGCCGCCGCCAACAGCGCCGTACTGGTGGCGCTGCCGAGCAGCCCCTCCCAGGTGCGGTTGGAACTCACCGCCGGGGCCACCAGCCGCTGGCCGAGCATCCGGCTCCAGACATACTGCATGCAGTCGGCGAACTGGACGAGCAGAATCAGGAAGAACAACAGCCGGAAGTTGGCTCCCCGGCTTTCCCCGGAGCCCGGCAGCGGCAGTTCCAAGAGCGCCGGCGCGAACGACAGGCAGTAAACGCACACGACCAGGCCCGCCTGGATCTTGGCCGTCCGCTCCAGAAATCGCTTGTAGTCGCCGGCGAAGGCCACCCGCGCCAGCACGAACAGCGTGGCATAGACCGGCAGGAAGACGCTGAACACGTCGTAGCGATTGAGCCCCACGAGCACGTAGTGCAGCGGCGTGAAGGCGAAGAACACCCAGAACAGCGCCCGATGGTCCCCCTTGCGGGTCGGCGTCAGCGTGATGAACTCCCGCAGCGCCCAGAACGAGACCAAACCAAACAGGATGACAGTGGCCGTGGTGCCCAGCCAGAACGCTGCGGCCAGCACCGTGCACAGCACCCACCAGCCCCGCAGCCGACGGTTGAAGGTACGCACGGCGGCCGGGTCGAGGCCGCGGTCGGGATGCCGCCGCAAAAACTGGCCGACGGCCGTGGCGGCCGTGAGCAGGGCCAGCACGCCGGCGACCAGGGCGATGGTGCGATTGTCGGTCATGCCTGCCTTGCCGTGACCAGGAGACAGAAACCGCCGCGGTTCCGCTCCGAGCCGCTCCTGCGTGACTATTCCTTCAAGGCCATGACCGCGCGGCGAGACCGGGCCAGGAAATCGAGCTTGGCTTCGCCTCGCTCCAGCCACAAGGGCGGCCCGAAGCTGATGCACGACAGCAGCGGCACCGGCAGGAACTCGCCCCGGGGCAGGACGCGGTTGAGATTGTCGATGTGAACCGGAATCAGTTCCAGGTCGGGCCGCTTCTTCGCCAGGTAGTAGAGACCGCTCTTGAACTCCCCCACCTCGCCGCTCACGCTCCGGCTACCCTCCGGAAACACGATCAGCGAGTGGCTGTTGCCCGCCTCGCGGAGCATGAGGTCCACCGGGCTCTGGTGCACCTTGATGTCGGTTCGGTCGATCAGGATCGCGTCGAATACCTCCGTCGCCAGCCAGCGGCGGACGATTCCCCGCGACCAGTAGTCCTTCGCCGCCACGGGGCGGGTCACCTCGCGCACGGTTTGCGGCAGGCTCGCCCAGATCACCAGCGCGTCGAGGTGGCTCGTGTGGTTGGCGAAGTAGACCCGCTGGCAGGTGTCGGGCTGGCTGGCGATCCAGCGGACACTCGACCCGGCCAGGAGCCGCGCCAGCGCCGCCAAGCCGAGCCCCGCAGCTCGGCACACGGGCGTGCGGATGCGGACTGCGGGCCGGGTGGCCGGGGGAAGGTCGCGAATCTCGGCCGGGGAGAGCATGCCCTCATCTTCGATCGCGGCTGAGGCCATGGTCAATCCGACGCTCGGGCCGTGACGAAGGGATTGTGCCGGCGCTCGTGGCCGACGCTCGTGGCCGCGCCGTGGCCGGGAAACACGATCGCCTCCGGCGGCAGCGAATAAAGGTGCCGGCGGATGCCGGCCGCCAGGGCCTCGAAGTCGCCGTCGGGGAAGTCGGTGCGGCCGATGCCCTCCCGAAACAGCACATCCCCCCCGAACACCACCGGCGGGCTCTCCGCCTCCAGGACATAGACCACGTGCCCCGCGGAATGGCCCGGGATCTCGCGGACCACGATCGTGCAGCCGGCCAGATCGAGCCGCTCGCCGTCGGCCAGAAGCCGGTCGGCCGGAGGACTCGTGAGCGGCAGGCCGAACTGGGCCGAGAGGTTGCCCATGGGATCGGTGAGCTTGGCCGCATCGCCCCGCCCGATGAGCAGGGGCGCATCGGGCCAGCGGGCCTTCAAGGCGGTATTGCCGGCGATGTGGTCGGAGTGACCGTGGGTCAATAGGATCGCCTCCGGCTCGAGGCCGCGGGCTTCGAGCCAGGCGGTGATCGCCTCCGGCTCGAAGCCCGGATCGATCACGAGGCAGGCCTTTCGACCGGGGCGGCGGCAGACGTAGGAGTGCTCGGCGAAGGGGAGCGACTCGACGCGTGCCACCTCCAGCTGGGGCGTCGTGTGGATCAGTTCGGCGGCAGGCATGGCGGGCGAAAGGGCGGGTGTGCCAACTCAGTGGAGCATGGTTGGCGGCGGCCAGCGGGACAAGCAGCGGCGTTTTGCCCGGGGAAAACCGGCTTCGGAGCGGGTTTTGTCGAGCGGAATGTGGGCTGGTGGCCGTCTGGGGGCACCGCTAGACTCCCGGCCCCGCGGTGGCCCGGCGCGCACGAAGGTGCGGGCCGTGCCGAGCTGCCAAGCATGATTGAACGGCTTCAGGCCGTAACGGCGATATCCGATGGCGGGGCGGGCCCCGAGGCCGCCCCCGTGACACAACACTCGAGATCCATGGAGGGATCGATGGTCGGCACGCTCAACTTCTTTCCGGGCCAGGCATCCGTGCGGCGGTGCCGCCTGGCCCTGGCCCTGGCCCTGGCGGCCGCGACCAGTGCGGCCGTGGCCCGGGCCCAGTCTGGGTTGGGCCCCGGCCTCGTCCCCAACGGCGGTGTGGCCGAGGGCAACGTGGGCGCCGGCGATGCCACGGCCGCCACGGTCGGGCAGCACCCGCTCGAGCCGGCTCTCGAACTGGCCCAGCGCGGCCTCGCCCAGTTGCGGGCCAACGTCAAGGACTACTCCTGCACCATGGTCAAGCGGGAGCGGGTCGACGGCAAGCTCTGCGAGCACCAGTACATCTTCGCCAAGATCAGGCACGAGCCGTTCAGTGTCTATCTCTACTTCCTCGCCCCCGACGACGTGAAGGGCCAGGAGGTGATCTACGTTGCCGGGAGCAACGACGGCAACATGCTGGCCCATGCCGGCAGCGGCGTGCGGGCGATGGTGGGCACCGTCTCGCTCAAGCCCGACGGGGCGCTGGCGATGCAGGGCAACCGCTATGCCGTGACCGAGATCGGCGTCGAGAACCTGGCCAAGCGGCTTGTCGAGGTGGCCCAGCACGACAAGCAGTTCGGCGAGTGCGAGGTCAACTTCTATCCGAATGCCAAGGTCAACGGCCGGATCTGCACCTGCGTGCAGGTGGTCCATCCCGTGCCGCGGCGGAACTTCCGCTTCCACCTGGCGCGGGTGTTCATCGACGACGAGCTTCTGATCCCGGTTCGCTACGAGGCCTACGACTGGCCGCACGAGGAAGGGGGACAGCCGGTGCTCATGGAGGAGTACACCTACATGAACGTGAAGATCAACAACGGCTTCACCGACGCCGACTTCGACCCGAAGAACGCCGCGTATAAGTTCGGCGGCAAGTAAGCCCGCCCTTGGTGTGCCCGGCGGGCTGCGGACCCATGGGGATGCCCTGACGGCTCCCACACGAGCGGCCGAATCGCGATGAGAGGTTCGTCGGGAGTGGTCGCTGGCCATGGCGGGTGGGCCGAGGTTGCCCGATCCCATCTCACCGCTCACGCGCTTTAGGTTGGCGGTCTTCCGCACGCTCGGAGCAGACCGCCTTTCGCCTCGGGCACGATCCGCTGGCGGCGCACCGGGAGGCTCCGCTCGCTTTCCTCCGCCGCTCGAGTCGCGTCGGCACTCCCTGCGACCGCCGCCGGTTCCGGAAGAACCTGACGCGCAACCTCCCGGCGCGGGTCGGGGGATGCGGGACGCGAACGGCCCGCCGCACGGGAGCCGGCGGTCAGTCGCGGGGCAGGAGCGCGGGCCAGGCCGCACCGAGTTGCGCGGCTGGAGGAATTTCGAGCCTGGTTCCCGGCGCGAGCGAGATCCGCGGGGCGATCGTCCGGTTCCAGGCGAAGAGCGCCCGGTAGAGCCGGCCATCGCCGTAGGCCCGCTCGGCGAGGGACCACCATGAGTCGCCTGGCTGGGCCACGTAGGTGGCCCCTGGCGCGGGCGGTGCCGGCAGCCGTGGCAGGTCGAAGCCAGGGGAGGGCGATTGATCAGGCGCTGGGACGGGGAGCTCGATTCGGGCCGCAGCCTGAGCGGGGGCAACGGGCTGCGGATCCCGCGGCGGCGGCAGGCTCGTGGGGGGCGGCAGGAGATCCGTCGCCGGCAGTTCGGCCGCGAATGACGCCTGCGTGACGACGGGATCGCGCACGCGTGCGCTTGCCAAGGCGTCACCGCCGAAGCGGCTCGGGCGGCCGGCGTAGGGATCGATTGGCGGCAGGGCGTCGGCCGCCGACTGCGGCGGTGGCACGGTCGCGATCTCGGCCGCCGTCGCGGGCGAGGTGCCGAGATCGGGAGGCTCGACGAGCGACTGGGGAGAGACCATCGCGATGTCGGCGTGCACATCGGGCCCCGCGCCCGCCGGGGGCCGGGGCACGAAGAGTTTCACCGACACGACACCCAGAAACACGCCCATCAACAGGCCGAGCAGCGCAAGGAGGATCTTGGTCTCTCGTCCCATGGGTGACCGGAGCTGAGCGGGGCGGCGGAAAGAACCCGGGGATCATGGCGTTCAGGTCCGCGGGAGGCCAGATCGGCTGCGGCCTCGGCGGGCGCTCGCAGCCTGCCTAGCCTGCCCCGTCGCCGTGGACGGCCCGCGCCGCGCGAAGTTTCGCAGAGCGGCTGCGGGGGTTGCGGGCCAGTTCGGCCTCGCCCGCCTCGACCGGGCCGCGGGTGAGCGGCTCCCAGACCTGGCGGTTGCGAAACGCCTCCTTGGCCAGCCGGTCTTCCAGTGAATGGAACGAGATCACCGCCAGCCTGCCCTCGTGGGCGAGCCGCGTGGGAATCCGCTCCAGGGCGATCCGCAGGCTCTTGAGTTCCTCGTTGACGGCGATCCGCAGCGCCTGGAAGGTCCGCGTGGCCGGATGGATCCGCGGCGGCGGATACTGCCGCGGGATGGCCGAGGTCACGATCCGGGCGAAGTCGCGAGCCGAGCGGATCGGCTCCCGCTCCCGGGCCGCGGCGATCCGGCGGGCGATCCGGCGGGAAAACCGCTCCTCGCCAAACTCATGGATCAGGTCGGCGAGCGTCTCGGGCCGCATCCGATTGACGAGCCGCCAGGCCGGCTCCCCCTCGGTCGGGTCGAACCGCAGGTCGAGCGGCCCCTCCGAGTCGAAGGAGAAGCCGCGGGCGTCGTCGGCGAGCTGGTCGCTCGAGAGGCCGACGTCGAGCAGGACTCGATCGACGCGGTCGATCGCCAGGGCGTCGAGCACCTCCGGCAGGTCGCGGTAGTTGGCCTGGGCGAACCGCACGGGCAGGCCCGCGAGCTCGTGGGCACCCCGCTCGATCGCCGCCGGGTCGCGGTCGATCGCGATCACGAGCCCCTCCGGTCCGACCGCTTCTGCGAACAGCCTGGTGTGGCCGCCGCCGCCGAGGGTGCCATCGACGACCCGCATCCCCGGCCGGATTTCGAGGAGGCTCATCACCTCGGCGGCAAGGACGGGCGTATGAATGCTGGATCCGGCTGACATTCAGTCACTGTAGCACGGTCCGCCGGGGCGGGGCCCGGCTTCGCCCGCTGCTCCGGCTGATGGTAAGGTGAAGCGAATCTGGAGGCCGACCCATGACCGAATACGACGGCCTGCTCGCCCTCGACCGCATGGAACGCGCCGTGGAAAGGGTTCGCGACCGACTCCTCCGCTCCACTGCGGCCCTCGAGGCCGCCGCTGTCCCCTACGCCGTCATCGGTGGCAACGCGGTGATGGCCTGGGTGGAGCAGGTCGACGAGTCGGCGGTGCGGTTCACGCAGGATGTCGATCTCGTGCTCCGCCGCGAGGACCTCGACCGGGCCGCCGATGCGCTCGGGAAGGCCGGCTTCATCCACCGCCGGGCGGCCGGCGTGGAGATGTTTCTCGACGGCCCGGGAGCCAAGGCCCGCGACGCCGTGCACGTGATCTTCTCAGGTGAGAAGGTTCGCCCTGAGTACCACGCCCAGGTGCCCGACGTGTCGGAGGCGGAGTCGTTCAAGTCGTTTCGCGTGCTCTCGCTCGAGGCCCTGGTGCGCATGAAGCTGACGTCGTACCGCCGCAAGGATCAGGTACATCTTCTCGACATGCTCGACGTCGGTTTGATCGACGCCTCGTGGCCGGCCCGCTATTCGGCGGAACTCGCCGCCCGGCTGCAGCACCTGATCGACACGCCCGAGGGCTGAGCAGTCGCGGCCGCCTCTTCGCGTCGCCCCGCCCGAGAGATCGCTTTCCCACCGGATCGATGGCCGACGCCGACGAGTACGACTACGACCTGCCGCGGGAACTGATCGCCCAGGAGCCGCTGGCCGACCGGGCGTCGGCCCGGCTGCTCGTCGTCCGCCGCGGCTCCGGCTCGCTCGAGCACCGGCACGTTCGCGACCTGCCCGACCTGCTCGCCCCCGGCGACCTGGTCGTGGTCAACAACACCCGCGTGGTTCCGGCCCGACTCGTCGGCCGCCGGGCCGCCACGGGCGGCCGCTGGGAAGGGCTGTTTCTCCAGGTCGAGCGGGAAGGCGAGCAGGCCGGCTGTTGGCGGGTGCTCGCCCAGGCCCGCGGCCGGCCGGCTCTCGGCGAGCGGATCGTGCTCGTCGATCGCACCGGCCACGATGCCGCGGAGCTATGTCTCGTAGCCCGCGCCGCCGGCGGCGCGTGGCTCGTGAGGTCGGCCGGCGACGAGCCGGCCGAGGCGGTGCTCGCGCGGGCCGGTCGTGTGCCGCTGCCGGGCTACATCCGTGGCGGCGCCGAGGCGGCGGGCGATCTCGAGCGGTATCAGACCGTGTTCGCCCGCGCGAGCGGCTCGGCTGCAGCGCCCACGGCCGGGCTCCACTTCACGCCGGAGTTGCTCGCCGCGGTCGCCGCCCGGGGCATCGGCCGGGCGGAGGTCACGCTCCACGTGGGGCTCGATACCTTCCGGCCGATCACGGCCGAGCGGATCGACGACCATCCGATGCACACCGAGTGGTGCGAGTGTCCGGCGGAGACGGCCGCGGCGGTGCGGGAGACGCGGGCCCGCGGCGGCCGGGTGGTGGCGATCGGCACCACGGCGGTGCGGACGCTCGAGACGGCCGCCCGGGCGACGGGGGCAGGCGAGCCGATCGCGGCCTGGAGCGGACCGACCGACCTGTTCATCCGGCCCGGCCACACCTTCCGCGCGGTGGACGTGATGCTGACCAACTTCCACATGCCGCGGACGACGCTGATGGTGCTCGTGAGCACGCTCGCCGGCCGCGATCTGATCGCCCGCGCCTACGCCGAGGCGATCCGCGAACGCTACCGGTTCCTGAGCTACGGCGACGCGATGCTGCTGGGTCTGGCTTAATGGCTGCGCGGCCATCCATGGGCCGCGAGGGGTTGCCTGTGCCGATCGAGCGGCGTTGCTGGCAAGCGCAGGCAGGATGCCGGAGCGGTGCGTTGGACATGGATGAATGACAGAAGGTGAGAGTCCTTTATGGGGCCCGTTGGAGGCAACCAGAAGCCGG
>JBIKXY010000315.1:0-3144 GCA_044355515.1 Pirellulales bacterium | reverse complement strand
CGTCGTCCATCAAGACGCCGAACTTCGTCCGCAGCGGCCTGTAAAAATACTCGAGCCTGAGCTGCTTGCGGCCCTTGGCATGGGCGGCGAACTCGGCGGCGGTCGTGAAGAAGTGGCGGTCGGTGCGGATCTCGAGCGGCAGGCCGGCCTCCCGCGCCGCCGCCTCGAGCGCCTGCCGCACCCGCCACTCCCCCGGCTCCACGATGACGAGTTTGGCGGGGAAGCGCTTCGCTTTTCTGGCCGCGGCCAGGCTCGCGGCCAGGGCGGCCGCGAGCGACGCCGGCTCGCCAGCCCGCGGCTTCGCCGAGAGTTCCGTGTAGTCGACCTCGATCCCCTCGGCCCGAAGCGCGTCGCGGAAGTGCCGCATGCCGGACAGAAAGACCGCGATCCGGGCCCTGTGAGTCCAGACGTGGGTCGATTCCTCCGCCACCTCGGCCATCCAGACCCGGTCGCGGGCCTTGTCGAAGCCGTCGAAGGCGGCCCCCGCCCGGTCGAGCTGGTCGCCGAGCACGATCACGAGCTGCCGCATGGACGAGTCTCTCGGCGTCGGCTGGGGTGGATCCAGACCCGCGAACCCGCAGTGTACAGATCCAGGGCTGCCAGGCGGACGGGTCCGGGTGGTCGCCCCGCCATGACCGGGGCTTATACTCCGGCCGCCGTCCCCCCCTCGGCTTCGTATCGCCCGCCCAGGCGAGCCTCCGGAGACCCCGCCCATGTCGTTCGCTGCCTGCCCGGCAATCCGCCGATTCGCCCTGGCCCTGGCGGCCGCCCTGCTCGCGCTCTCCGGATTCGCGGACGAGTTCAACATGAAAGTCACGACCGCCGGGATCCGACCCGGTGCTCATGTCGCGGGGCCGACGCTCTCCGCCGGTGTGCTCACCAACCGCGTGGTGCTGCTCGAGTTCTGGGGCGTCAACTGCCCGCCCTGCATCCGCAGCATGCCGATGCTCGAGGAGCTGCACAAATCGCTCGGCCCCCACGGGCTGGTCGTGATCGGGGCCCACGCCCAGGGGGGCTCGGCGGCGCAGCTGCAGCCTCAGGTGGCCAAGCTCGGGGTCACGTTCACGATCCTCGAGAACGCGGAGGTGGAAGGGGGGAGCGACTACCACGGCATTCCCCACTGCATGCTCTTCGACCACACCGGCAAATGCCTGTTCCGTGGTTCCCCCTTCAATGTCCATGACGCGGTGGTGGCCGCGGTCAAGGCCGCCCCCGGCTCGATCCTCGAAGGCCGGACGCTCGCCAAGCTGCCGGAGTTGAACTCGCTGTTGCGGGATGAAACGCAGTTCGCCACGGTGCTGAAGAAGGCCCGCGGGCTGACGTCGAGCGGCGACGCCGAGACGGCCGAGGAGGCGAAGTTCGTGGTCGAGAAGATCCAGGCCTACGGCCGACGGCTGCTCGACGAGGCGCTCTCGGGCAAGGAGACGGATCCCGCCCGCTCGGCGGAGAACGTGCAGCGGTGCGTGGTCCTGTTCAAGGGCAGCGAGATCGGCACCGAGGCGGCGAAGCTCAACGGCGAATGGAAGAAGGACAGGAAGTTCCAGGCCTCGGTCAAGGCCGGCCAGCAGCTCGCCAAGCTCGAGCGGATGCGGGACTACATCTTCGAGCAACTGGAAGTCGATGGCGACGCGACGCTCACCGCGGAGCAGGCGGCCAAGATCCCGCCCGCGATGAAGAGCCAGATCCGCTCGGTGGCCCAGGGCATCGGTAAGGCCTGCCCGGGATCGTCGCTCGCCGAAAAAGCCGCGGCGATCGCCACCGAACTGGCCGCCACCCCCTGAAGCCAGCCGGCGACTTGCAACTCTGTTGCATGAGCGTTAGGCTCCGGGGAGGTGTTTCCCGCCCTCGGAGCTGCCGCCATGGCCGACCGTCGCCCCGCCGATTCCCGCCTGCCCGTCACGGTCTTGTCCGGCTTCCTCGGGGCCGGCAAGACGACGCTCCTGAACCACGTGCTCGCCAACCGCGAGGGCCGCCGCGTGGCCGTGATCGTCAACGACATGAGCGAGGTCAACATCGATGCCCAGCTCGTGGCGGGCGGCCCCCGCGGGGCGGCGACACCCCGGCTCTCCCGCACCGAGGAGAAGCTCGTGGAGATGTCCAATGGCTGCATCTGCTGCACGCTGCGGGAGGACCTGCTCCAGGAAGTCGCCCGGCTCGCCCGGGAGGGCCGCTTCGACTACCTGCTCGTCGAGAGCACGGGCATCTCCGAGCCCTTGCCCGTGGCCGAGACCTTCACCTTCGCCGACGAGGCGGGGGAGAGCCTCTCGAACCTGGCCCGACTCGACACGCTGGTCACGGTCGTGGACGCCAAGAACTTCATCACCGACTATTGCTCCCGCGACGAGCTCCGCGACCGGGGCATCGGCCTCGACGCGGACGACGCCCGCGACGTCGTGCAACTGCTCGTCGATCAGGTGGAGTTCGCCAACGTGATCGTGGTCTCGAAGGCCGATCTCGTGACCGCGGCAGATCTCGCGTACCTGCGGGCCATCCTCGCCAAGCTCAATCCCCAGGCCCGGATCATCGAGGCCGGTCACGGCCGGGTGCCGCTGGGCGAAGTGCTCGACACGGGCCTGTTCGACATGGACCATGCCGCGAGCCACCCCGGCTGGCTGGCCGAGGCCCCCGGCACCCATGTGCCCGAGACCGAGGAATACGGGATCTCGAGCGTCGTCTTTCGTTCCCGGCGTCCGCTCCACCCGCAGCGGTTCTGGGATCTCGTCACCGGGTCGGCCTTCAAGGGCGTGATCCGCTCCAAGGGCTTTCTCTGGCTGGCGACGCGGCCCGACTGGGCCGGCGTCTGGTCGAGCGCGGGGGTCGTGTCGAGCCTCGAGCCGGGCGGCCTCTGGCTGGCGAGCGCCCAAGACTCCGAGTGGCCCGCCGAGCTCGATCTCGACGAGGTCGAGGCGATCTGGGAGGAGCCCTGGGGCGACCGGCGGCAGGAACTCGTGATCATCGGGGCCAACCTGGCTCCCGACCTGCTCGAGCAGCTCGACCGCTGCTGCCTCTCCGACGCGGAGATCGACCTCGGCCCCGAGACCTGGGTCAGGTTCGACGATCCCTTCCCCGCCTGGCGGATCGCCGCGAGCGAGCCTGAGGCCGTCGCCGAGCCCGACGCCGACGACACGCTGGTCGAGCCCGACG
>JBIKXY010000314.1:0-3159 GCA_044355515.1 Pirellulales bacterium | reverse complement strand
CATCCAGTATTCGTGGCCGACCGGCTCCCGCTCCGCGGTCGGCCGGATCTTCCAGTGGCGGCCGGTGGCGAGGTCGAGGCACCACATCCGGTGGTCCACCTTGTGCCACGGCCCCTCGTGGCAGAAGGTCATGAGGTGCGGCAGTTTCGGCGACGCATTGAAGTGGTTGAGCCAGTTCCGTTCCTCGTGCACCATCTCGGGCTCGCCACCGGCTAGCGGAATCTTCCAGATCGTGGATCGGGGCTTGGCCGCCCAGTACTCTGCGAACCCGACATAGCCGTTGATGATGTCCATGCGGATCCGGCCGGAGAGATCCTCGTTGAAGCCGGTGACGACGAACCTGCCGTCGGCCGTCACGTGCGGCATGGTGGTGGTGTAGCCGTCCGGCTTCCGCATCAACACCCGCGACGTGAGCGTGGACAGGTCGAGCGCCTCGATGCAGCCGTCGTAGATATAGACCACCTCGTCGCGGACGGGATTGGTCACGAACGCATGGCGATGGGGCTCCACCTTCGCTGGATCCCAGTCGGTGAGCTGCACCATCTCGCCGGTCTCGAGATCGACGCCGTAGAGGTTCGTGCGGTTGCCCCGGTCGGAGATGATCACGAGCTTGCGGCCGCCGTCGTACCAGGCCGAGTAGGTGAAGTAGGCGTGGTTCGAGTGGGCCCGGTAGTCGGTGAGCTGGCGGATCGTCGCGCCGGTGACGGGGTCCTGCCGGACGGTGAGCTCGGCCGCAGAGCGGTGGCCGACGCCGCCAGGCTCGGCGGCGGCCGAGGGTCCGGCCGGCGACCGAGCCGGGCGGATGGCCGTGGCGGCGAGGGCCGTGCCGGCGGCGGCCAGAACGGTGCGGCGTGAGGCGGGCATGGATGGGTCTCCAGAACGGGGTCGCGGTCACGAGCGTCTGGTTCGCTCCGCCGAAGCAGTGTACCGACGGCCCAAAGGCGGCCGGGACCACAGCGCCGGTGCCGCGGAACGGCCTGAGCGAGGGGACAGCCGCAGAGTGGGAGCCGGAAGCCGCACGCGTTATGGTTTCGTGACCAACCGGAGTTTTTCGATCATGGATACCTGCCCGCGGTTCCCTCGGCCCCCGCTCGTCCTCGCGCTCGCCGTGGCCGGAGCCCTCGGCCTGCCCTCGGCCGCCGACCAGCCCAAGCCCAACCAGCCGCCGGCTGGCTACCGGGCTTTGTTCAACGGCCGGGATCTCACCGGCTGGCGGGGCATGGGCACCGAGAACCCTTCCAAGCTCGCCGCCCAGACCCCTGAGGAGCAGGCGGCCTGCTTCGCCCAGAACCAGCCCGGGATCGACGCCCACTGGAAGGTGGTCGACGGCGTGCTCGTCAACGACGGCCAGGGGCCGTATCTGACCACGGTCGAGGACTTCGGCGACATCGAGCTGTGGGTGGACTACAAGACCGTGCCCCGGGCCGATAGCGGCATCTACCTGCGGGCCACGCCCCAGGTGCAGATCTGGGACTCGACCGAGACCGAGAACTTCAAGCTCGGAGCCGACAAGGGCTCGGGCGGCCTGTGGAACAACTCGGCCGGCGCCCCCGGCAAGGATCCGCTCCTCCTGGCCGACAAGCCCTGCGGCGAATGGAACCGGTTCCGGATCGTGCAGGTCGGGGCCCGCACCACCGTGTGGCTCAACGACAAGCTCGTGGTCGACAGCGCGATCATGGAGAACTCCTGGGACCGAAAGAAGCCGCTGGTGCGCCGCGGCCCGATCCAGCTGCAGACCCACGGCGGCGAGATCGCGTGGAAGAACGTGTTCGTCCGCGAGATCGGCGGCGAGGAGGCCAACCGTTGGCTGCGGGATCATGCCGGCGACGGCTTCGAGCCGGTCTTCAACGGCAGGGATCTCTCGGGCTGGGCGGGGGCCACCGACAACCACGAGGTCGTGGACGGTGCGATCCGCTGCCAGCCGGGCAAGGGGGGCACGCTGCACACCATTGCGGAATATGGCGACTTCGTGGCCCGGCTCGAGTTCAAGCTGCCGCCGGGGGGCAACAACGGCCTGGCGATCCGCTATCCCGGCGCGGGTGAGGCCGCCTACGTCGGCATGTGCGAGATCCAGGTGCTCGATTCGGAGGACCCGAAATATGTCGCGCTCGACGCCCGGCAATACCACGGCTCGGCCTACGGGCTGGCGGCCGCCGAGCGGGGCTACCTCCGGCCGACCGGCGAATGGAACTTCCAGGAGGTGACCGTGCGGGGCAGCCGGATCACGGTCGAGCTCAACGGCTCGGTGATCCTCGATGCCGACCTCGCCGCCGTGACGGACTTCATGGGGGGCAAGCCGCATCCGGGGGTGAACCGCACGAGCGGCTGCTTCGGCTTTGCCGGCCATGGCGACCCCGTCGAGTTTCGCAGCGTGGCGATCAAGCGGCTCGATTGACCGCGGCCTCCCCGAGGGGCGGTCGTCAGCCGGCCGCGGCGGGGATGCCGGCGCTCACGATCCGGTTGCGGCCGGCCCGTTTGGCCTGATAGAGAGCCTCGTCGGCCGCCTGCAGGAGGGCCTGGCCGCTCGTGCCATGCGCGGGATGGCAGGCCAGCCCGATCGAGGCGGTGATCGCCTCGAGCCGGCGGCCTTCGTGGTGGATTACGGTCTCGGCCAGCGCGGCCCGCAACCGCTCGAGCCGCCCGGCGGCTTCGGCCGCGGTGGCCGCCGGCATCAGCAGCACGAACTCCTCGCCGCCGAACCGGCAGGCCAGGTCGCCGGGCTGGTGGAAACCCTGGACGAGCAGGCCGAGCGCCTGGAGCACGATGTCGCCCGCCAGGTGGCCGTGCCGCTCGTTGTAGTCGCGAAACCGGTCCAGATCGAGCATGGCAACCGCGAGCGGCACGCCCTGGCTCGCCGCCCGAGCGACTTGCCGAGGCAGTTCCTCTTCCAGAAATCGCCGGTTGGCCAGGCCGGTGAGCGGATCGCGGATCGCGAGCGACCGCAGCCGCTCGCGGTCGCGGATGGCGGTCAGGGCGGGCCCGAGCGTGTCGGCCAGCGCCGTGGCAAGAACCTTCCCGCCGCGTGACTCGCACTCCGCCCTCGCGCCGGCTGCGAGGGCTTCGGCCGCGGCCGAGTCGTCGCACTCATGCAGCCGCCGCGCGAGCTGCCAGAGCCAGGCCAGATCCTCGCTGGAGAGGCCGGCCGGGAGGGCGGTTTCG
>JBIKXY010000009.1:0-32279 GCA_044355515.1 Pirellulales bacterium | reverse complement strand
CATCAGCGCGATCGAGGCGGAGTGGATCGCCACGTCGCTGCCGGCGGCGCCCATCGCGATCGAGATGTCGCCGGCCGCGAGGGCCGGGGCGTCGTTGACGCCGTCACCGATCACGGCCACGCGGTGCCCCTTGGCCTTGAGTTCGTCCACCATCTCGAGTTTCTCGTGCGGCAGCACTTCCGCCTTGAACTCGCTGAAGTGCATTTGCTCCGCCACCCGCTTCGCGACACTCCGCCGGTCACCCGTCAGGATCACGAGCCGCTTGAGACCGAGGTCACGGAGCCGGTCCACCGCCTCGGCGGCCTCCGGCCGGGCGTTGTCTTCGAGGCCGATCCAGCCGGCCAGTTCGCCGTCGCGCACGACGTAGAGCACGCTCAGCCCGTCGGCCTCACTCGACGCCTGGATCTCGTTGATCGCGGCCACGCCCGCGGCCGAGAGGCCGTTGCCCTGGTCGGCAAGCCACGTGCCCCGGCCCACGAGCACCTTCCGCCCGTCGATCTCCGCCCGCACCCCCTTCCCCGCCACCTCCTCGAACTCCGTCGGCCGGGTGAGCTTGAGTTTCGCCTTGCGGGCCATCTCGGTCACTGCCCGGGCCACCGGGTGGCGGCTGTCCTGTTCGGCACAGGCGGCCAGCCGCAGCAGGTCGCCGGGCTCGACGCTCTCCTGGGGCGCGAGCCGCGTCACCTGGAGCACGCCGGTTGTGAGCGTCCCCGTCTTGTCGAACACGATCGCCGTCAGATTCCGGGCGGCCTCGAGCGTGACCACGCTCTTGATCAGCACGCCGAGCCGGGCCGCGGCCGAGAGGCCGGCCACCATCGCCGTGGGCGTGGCCAGGATCAGGGCGCTCGGGCAGGCGATCACGAGCATGGCGATCGCCCGGTCGAAGGCGGTGTCGGGATCGCTCCGCAACGCGAAGAACAGCACCACGCCCACGAGCATGAGCACCGTCGGCGTGTACCAGGCGGCGTATTGGTCCACCAGCCGCATGATCGGCGTCTTCGTCTTCTCGGCCTGCAGGATCAGATCCTTGACACGTCCGAGCAGCGTGTCGGCGCCGGCCTTCGTGACCTCGACGTCGATCACGCCGGTCAGGTTGATCGTGCCGCCGAACACTTCGTCGCCGGCGATCTTGTCTACCGGCAGCGATTCGCCGGTGATGCTCGCCTGATTGATCGTGCTCGTCCCCGTGACCACGCGGCCGTCGGCGGGGATGTTGTCGCCGGGGCGGACCCGCACCAGGTCGCCGGGCCGCAGCACCTTCGCCTCCACCATCTCCTCGCCGCCCCCCTCGCGGAGCCGGGCCGCCTTCGTGGGAGAGAGCTTGATCAGCGACTCGATGCTCGCTTCGGCGCCGATCGCCGTCCGTTTCTCGATCAGCCCCGACACGATCATGAAGAAGGCGATCGCCGCGCTCTCCTGATACTTTCCCGTCGCCGCCGCGCCGATCACGGCCAGGGCGACCAGCGCGTTCATGCCCGCCTCGCCCTGGAGCAGGTCGCGGACGGCCGCGGACACCAGCGGCGCACCGAGCATCAGCATCGCCAGCGCGGCGGGGATGGCGGGATAGAGCTCCTTGGACCAGAGCAGTTGCGCGAGCACGGAGCACACCAGGAGCGTGCCGCCCACGAGGGTGGCTCCGATCTGCCACTTGAGGAGGGTGCTGCCGCGGGGGGCGGTGGCGGGCAGACCGGCAGCGGCGTCTTCCGGCAGGATGGCCGGGGCCGAATCGGGGGCCGGAGCAGGTGATGTGACGGTGGCCATGGGGCGTCCTCGAGGAAGCCGAAAGTCTACTTCGTGGCAGCCGGCTTCGCCTCTGTCGCGGCCGCTTCGGCGGCGCCAGGCGTCCGCACCGCTTCCTCCTCCGCCCCGGCGGCCGCGTCCTCGCCCTTGGGCCCGGCGTCGCGGATGCCGGCGGCCCGGGCGGCCAGTTCGTCCGCCTCCGTGGCCCGGTCGGTCGCCCGCAGCACGATCGCCAGCCGCTCCAGCGGCCGGGCCAACGACTCCGCCGCCGCGCCGTCGAGGACGGTGCGGATCTCGAGCAGCCGCCGCAGCCGCGTCTCCGCCTGCTCGTACTGCCGGCGGGCGATGTAAAAATCGGCGAGTTCCGCGAGCGACGCGAGCGACCGGACGTGGCCCTCCCCGAGCTTCTTGACCCGCGCCTCGAGCGCCTTGAGGAAGAACTCCTCGGCCTCGGCATGCTCCCCCTGGGCCGCACGCACACGGGCCAATGCTTCGAGCGAACTGGCGGTCGTGGGGTGCTCGACGCCGTATCGCGCCTGGCGGATCGCCAGCGCCTGGAGCGCCAGCCGGCCGGCCTCGTCGAGCCGTCCCTTATCGAGCGCGAGCAGGGCGGCGCCGTTGAGTGAGCCCGCCAGTTCCGGGCTGTCTCCCGGCAGCAGCCGCTCCCGGATGGCGATCACCTGCCCGTACAGCGTGGCCGCTCGCTCGCGGTCCTGCGCGGCCGCGGACGCCGGCTTCCCCGTCTGCGGATCGGCCGCCGCCGCGTCGGCACCGGCCACGAGACTGCCCGCCAGATTCGACATCGACTCGGCGGTCAGCAGGTGGGCCGGCCCCAGCTGCTTGCGGCGAATCCCCAGGGCCCGCTCGTGCAGCACTCGGGCCGCGGCATGGTCGCCGGCCGCGTCGTGCCTGTTGGCGAGGCTGTTGACCGCCGCCGCGGTCTCGAGGCTATCGGCTGCCGTGAGCTGCGCGGTGATCTCGATCGCCCGCTCGTAGATCGGCCGCGCTTCGCCATACAGCCCGAGCTTGGTCAGCGTTCCCGCCAGGTTTGCGCCGAGCTGGGCCACCTCGTTGCTGGCCGGTCCGCACCGGGCCTGCAGGATCGGCGCCGCCCGCTCGAACGCATCGAGCGCCTCTTCGTATTGTGCCACGTCGGTGTAGATCAGGCCGAGCAGGTTCAGCGACTCCGCCTCCGAGAAATGCGCCGGTCCGAACGCCTGCGGGGCCAGTTCGACCGCGGCCCGGGCCGCTTGGATCGCTTCCCCCATCGAGCCCCTGTCTCGACAGGCGCCGGCGATTGTATGCAGATCCTGCCACTGCTGCCGCGTGGGCCGTGCGTCGGCCGGTGGCCTGCCCCCGCGCACCACCGCGAAGACCACGGCCGCGGCTATGGCCAAGCCGCCCAGGGCCCACCAGTTGGTCTGCCGCGGTCGCGGGGCCGCAGCGGCTGCGGAAGCCGCCGTCGGTGCCGCCGAGGTTCCCGGCTCATTCACCGTCATGGGATCACCTGCGCTGTGAGGCTCACTGTCATCGGCCGCCGCACGGGAGAATACCGCACGGTCAACGGCCGCACAGTCGCCTCATCGAACATTCATGAAAAAACCGCGGCCGCCCGAAGGCGGCCGCGGCAGCAAACCGATTGGCCCGTGAGGGCCGAGGATCATTCGGCCGAACCGCCGCCCGCCGTCAGACGGGTCTGGAGGCGACCGAGGTACATCTCGTCACGGACCTCGTCGTAGGCCGTGTCGTCGAACAGGTAGCCCGGGGTGTTCCGGCTGGTCTCGGTCGTGGCCTGGGGATTCCCCGGGTACGGTCCGAGCCAGCTGTCACCCTTGTTGGCACCGCCGTAGCCACCGGTGTCATTCACCCGGCGGCACGAGCCGTCGGCGAACACGATGTTGCCGTAACCGCCGGCAAACAGCGTGCCGAACGGCGTCGCAACCTTCTTCGCCTTGCAGTTCGGCTGGATGTCGCCGATCTCGTGCACCCGCTCGTTGGCCTCGCCCTCGTAGACACCGGCAGCGGCACCGGAGACCACGCGGGTCGCCGAAGGACCGTCGGTGAACGACTCGACCGTGAAATCGCCGACCTTGGCAAACTTCTTCCGACCCGAGGCGTCGATGAAGAGGTTGATGGTGTCGGCGTCGTTGATGCCGCTGGCGTTGATCGTCGAGTCGGCACCGTCGCCGATCCGAGCCGCGCCCATGAGCGCGATCTTGTCGGCGGTGGTCACCAGCGTCGTGGAGGCGAGGATGCCCGACGACAGCGGACCGTCGCCGTCGAGCGGGCACTTGCTGGCGTCGTTGGTGTCACCATCGACGGTGAACCGATCGTCGCCGGTCGACCCACGGGTCACGTTGTCGCCCCGCACGAAGTGCCACGTCGTGGCGAAGTTCGTGTTGAAGCCGTCGTCCCACACCGTCTGGCTGTTGCCGAAGTAGGCGGTGCTTTGGACGGTGGCCGGGGTGCTGTCGGTGACCTTGGCATTGTCGCTCGGCCGGTAGCTCGTGTTGGTGAGCCAGCGGACGTTGTTGAACTTGCCCGACACCACGGCACCGGCCATGTCGGCGAACTTCTCGTTGATCTTCATCCGGTTGACCGGATCGAGAGACTTCGTCGGGTTGCCGAACTTGTTGTTGACCACGTCGGCCACCCAGCCCACCTTCGTGGCGTCGCCGTCACGGAAGTGGTCGTAGGCGCTCGTCGTCAGGCGGCCCTGGGAATCGAGCGTCGAGAAATCCATGAACCCCTTGCCGAACGACTGCAGCGTCGCCGCCTGGGCTCCGGCCTTGGCCGTCGATTGCACCGCAGCCAGATTGGGCAGCAGCAGGCCGAGCAGGATGCCGATGATCGCGATCGTCACCAACAGCTCGACGAGCGTGAAGCCCTTGCGAGCATTCAGAAAACTCGTGTGAGTCATTTCAGACTTCCTTTTCACGTGATTCGCAAGACGCCCGTCGGACACCCCGCCGATCCGCTTGCGTGGCCGAATCCTATGCCGCGATTGTTGTGATGCAATCAGCGGGACGTGAGATTTAGATGAGCGACATTTTTTCAAAAAAACGCCCATTCTGCTGGAGTTTGCTGGAAATTATGCGAACGTAGGGGCCCGGCAGGCCGCCCATGACTCGCTTCTGCTTCACCGCCGCGATCTTCTGCTCCGCGACGTTGCTGTTTTTTGTGCAACCGCTCGTCGGCAGGTTTCTCCTCCCCGTCCTCGGGGGCAGTCCGGGCGTCTGGAACACCTGCCTGGTGTTTTTTCAGGCCACGCTACTGGCCGGCTACTGGTACGCGGACCTGCTCGTCCGCCGCGTGCCGGCGGCCTGGCAGGTTGGCGTCCACGCCACCGTGCTCGCCGCAGCGACCGCCTGCCTGCCCCTGGCGACGGGCTTCACCGCCGTCGAGGGTTCCCCGTCGCTGTGGCTCGCCCGGACGCTGGCGACATCGGTAGGGCTGCCGTTTTTCGCCCTCTGCGCCACGGCGCCGTTGCTGCAACGGTGGTTCGCCCGCACTGGCGATCCCGCGGCCCACGACCCCTACTTCCTCTACGCGGCCAGCAATGCCGGCAGTCTCGCCGGCCTGCTCGCCTACCCCGCGCTGCTCGAGCCGCTCCTGTCGCGGCGCGGCCAGAGCGCGGTGTTCACGTGCGGCTACGTCGGCGTGGCGATGGCGATCGTCGGCTGCGGACTGCTGGCCATGCGTCGGGCGCCCGCGCAGGAACGCGGGGCCTCGGCCGCCGTTCCTCCCCCGGGGCGGCGTCGGTGCCTGCAGGTGATCGCCTTGGCCGCGGTGCCGTCGAGCCTGGTGCTCGGCGTCACCCAGCACCTGACGAGCGACGTCGCCGCCCTGCCGCTGCTGTGGGTGGCTCCGCTGGCGATCTACCTGGTCACCTTCATGCTGGCATTCTCCCGCCAGCCGCCGCTGACGGCCGCCGCCTGGGGCCGCATGCTGCCCTATGGTGCGGCGCCGGCGGCCTTTTTCCTCGTGTCGGCCACGCACCATTCCCTGGCCGGCATGCTCGTCGCCCATCTCGCCCTGCTGTTCGTTGCGGGCATGATGTGCCACCGGCAACTCTACGAACTGCGGCCCGACCCCGAGCGGCTGACGGGCTTCTACCTGCTCGTCTCGCTGGGCGGCGTGCTCGGCGGGGCCTTCAACGCGCTGCTCGCGCCCGTCGCCTTCGCCGGTGTGGTCGAGTACCCGCTCGCCATCGCACTGGCGTTCTGGCTGCGGCCGCAGGTCGGGCCGGATGCGGTCGTCGCCCGCACCCGGCCGCGACACGCCCTGGTCGGGGTGCTGGCGGCCGCGGCCGCAGCCCTGCTGACCGTGGCCGCCGACGCGCTGCTCGATCCCGTCCGCGGTCTGGCCTCCGTGCTGGCACTGCCCGCGGAGACGCTCCAGCCCGTGCTTCGGGCGGTGCCACCGCTGCTCCTCGTCATAACGCTCTCGGCCCGCCGACTGCCGCTGCCCGCGGCGGCGGCGGTCACCGGCATGATGCTGGCGTCCCCGTTCGCCGGCCTGGGCGGTGACCTGCTGCTCCAGGAGCGCAGCTTCTTCGGCGTCCACCGGGTCGTCCTCCAACCCTCGGGCAATTGGATCATGCTCAACCACGGTTCGACGCTGCACGGCGTCCAGGCCCGGCGCACGGCGGAGAGCGAGACGCTCACGGCCCTGTCGCTCCAGCCGACGACCTACTACAGCCGCACCGGTCCGCTCGGCGACATCGTGGGGCTGCTGGAGTCCGAGCGGCGGCTGCGGGCCGTCGGCGTCGTCGGGCTCGGCGTCGGCACGGTCGCCGCCTATGCCAAGCCCGGCATGACGCTCCATTTCTTCGAGATCGACCCCACGGTCTGCCGGATCGCCGCGGACCCGCGGTATTTCACCTACCTCGCCGATGCCGCTGCGGATCGCACGATCACGCTCGCGGGCTTCGTCGGCGACGGCCGGCTCCGCCTGGCCGAGCGGCTTCCGGGGTCGTACGACCTCGTGGTGATCGACGCCTTCGCATCCGACAGCATTCCGATGCATCTGCTGACCCGCGAGGCCGTGGCGATGTACGCCGCCCGACTCAAGCCGGGCGGCGCGATCGCCTTCAACGTGTCGAACCGCTACTTCGACCTCGCGCCGCCGCTGGGGGCGATCGCCGCCTCCCTCGGCCTGCACGCGGCCGTCCGGGCGGACCAGGATGTGCCGCAGATCGAGCGGGAGATGGGCAAGCATGCCTCGGTCTGGGTGGCGGTGGGGGATGCCGCCCGGATCGGCAGTCTGCGCGATTCCCGGCCCGCCTGGCAGCCGATCGTCGTGCCGGATGGCTACCGGGTCTGGACCGACGACTACGGCAACCTGTTCGGAGCGTTCACCGGATGGTGACCGCCGCCGCGGTGCCCGCGCCGCGGGGAGTCATGAGGCGATCGATCGTGTCGGCGCGGCGCCATCGGCGGTGAACATGGCTGGAGTCGTCATCGTCGTGCTCACGTCGCTCGGCCTCGGCTGGCCGCTCGTGGCCCGCTGGCAAACGGAGCCAGCCCGGCGGCTCACCGCGGCGGTCTGTCTGGGCCTGATCGCGACCTACCTGCTCGGCTGGCTGATCTACACGCTCGACCTGCCGCAGGCGCTGGCTTACGGGCTCGTGCCCCTCGGCCTGCTCGGGCTGGCAGTTCGCCGCCGCGACCTCGCGACGACGCTCTCCGATCCGGTGGTACGGGCCCTGCTCGTCGGCCAGGGAGCCGTCCTGGCCTGGAATCTGGCCTGGCTCTGCGTGGTGTGGTCGTACTCCGGCGGCGGGTGGACCGGCGACTGGTTCGGCCATTGGCAACGCTGCCAATTTTTCCTCAAGCGGCCGGACGTGGGCCTGCTCTTCAACGGCTTCGACCCGCTGCCCTCGCGACCGCCGCTGGTGAACGTCGTGGTGGCGAACTGGCTGGCGATCGTCGGCAACGAGTTCGCCGCCTACCAACTGGCCATGACGGTATGGAGCAGCCTCGCTTTCATGCCGACGGCCGTGCTGGCTACGCGGGCGGCCCGCACCGTGCCCGGAGCCGCGCCCCGGCGGGCGATCGCGCTGCTGACGGTGTTGTTCATGACCAGCCCGATGGCGGTGCAGAACGCGACGTTCGCCTGGACCAAACTTCCGGCGGCTCTGTTCACGCTCGCGGCCCTCGAGTTTTTTCTGGCCTCTCGACCGTGGGCCGGGGACCGCATCGGCCGTGGGCCGGCGATCCTCTGTGGCCTCTGCGTGGCGGCCGCGCTGCTCGCGCACTACTCCGCGGCGCCGTATGCGATCGTGCTGGCCGGGGTCTGGCTCGCAAGCGGGCTGCGGGTCCGGCCGCGACCGCCGTGGCTCGCCGCGACGGCCGCGGCCGGGCTGGCCGGCCTGCTCCTGCTCGCCACCTGGTTCGGCTGGGCCCTCGCGACCTACGGCCCCGCGGGCACGTTCCTCTCCAATACCACCGCCACCGACACCGCCCCCACGCTTGGCCTGCATGCCGCCGCGGTGGCCGGCAATATCCGCGACACCATCGTGCCGCATTTCCTGCGGTCGCTCGACCGGTCGCTGATCCGGCAGGCGAGCCCGTGGGGATTCGTGCGCGACTGGTGGTTCGAGTGCTACCAACTGAACCTGCTCATGATCTTCGGCAGTGTGGGCTGGATCGTCGTGCTGGTGGCGTGTGGCCAGGCGCTCCGCCGGCTCCCCGCCGGCCCACGCGCCGCCTGGATCACCGCCGTCGGCGTGCTGATCCTGCTCGGCATCGGCTGCCACTCCGGCCGCGACCATTGGGGCGTGGCCCACATTTGCCTGCAGCCGCTCGTGCTCGCCGGTCTGGCCGGCGTGGCCGGCGGCTGGCCCGCGATCGCCCCGCCGTTCCGTCGGCTGTTCATCGGCGGTGCGGTGCTCGACGTCGGGCTCGGCATCCTGCTCCATTACGCCGTGCAGGGATTCCTGATCGACCGCTGGCTCGCGGCCGCTCGACCACTCGCCGAGGTCGCCGGCAGCTACAATGCCACCGCCTACGGCAACTTCTTGATCAAGGAATCCGCCGGCTGGCGGTTCGTCGGCGATGGCGTCGCCGGCCTGCAGGCGATCCCGGTCGTCGTCGCGATGGTCGCCCTCGGGGCGAGCATCTGGCTGGTCGCCAGGCAACACCCCCCCGCCCGTCACCCCGACACCTGAACACGTCGATGGTCGCCCCCACGCTCCTCGTCACCGGCTCCTCCGGCCGCATCGGTAGCGAGGTCGCCGCCCCCTTCGACGGCCGCGGCTGGCACCAGACCGCTCTCCCCTCGCGCCGGTACCGAAGGTAGAGTGCCGGGGTGCCGCCGCAGGGGTGCGTCGCCGTCCGCGGACGACGTCCTCCATGGACCCGGTCCACCGAGCCGACAGACGGAGATGCCCCGCCGGTCGGCAGCCACCGCAGCCTGCGGCGGCAGACACCTGCCATAGCTTGGACGAGCGTCATGGCCGAGCCCGCCGAACACGATGCCGCAGCCGATCGATCCGCCCCGGCGGCCGGGAGCCCTGCCGTCGACTGCGGCCCGGCCGCGGCCCTCGCGCTGCTGTCGGTGGTCATTCCCGCCCGCGATGAGGCCGGTTGCATTGCCTCGACCGTCGAGCACCTGCACCTGGAACTCGCGCTCCACGCCATCCCGCACGAGATCGTGGTCGTGGACGACGGCAGCACCGATGCCACCTGGCAGATCCTCGAGGCCACGAGTGAAAAAATCCCGGAACTCGTGCCCGTGAAAAATCCCGGGCCGCACGGCTTCGGCCGCGCGATCCAGAAGGGGCTCGCCACGGCGTCGGGCGATGCCCTGGTGATCATGATGGCCGACGAGAGCGACGACTGCCGTGACGTCGTCCGCTACTGGCAGACCCTCGGCGAGGGCTACGATTGCGTGTTCGGCAGCCGGTTCATGAAGGGGGGCGGCACGATCGACTATCCCTGGCTGAAATGGATCTTGAACCGTCAGGCCAACCTCTTCATCCGGCTGCTCTTCGGCATCCGCCTGAACGACACCACCAACGCCTTCAAGGCCTACCGCCGCGAGGTGATCGAGGGCTGCCTGCCGATTCTCTCGCCCCACTTCAACATCACGGTCGAACTGCCGCTCAAGGCGATCGTCCGCGGCTACTCCTGGAAGGTGATCCCGATCACCTGGCGGAACCGCCGCTCGGGAATCGCCAAACTGAAGATCCGCGAGATGGGCAGCCGGTATTTCTTCATCGTGGCCTACGTGTGGCTGGAGAAGTATTTCAGCCGCGGGGATTACCGGCGGCGGGAACGGACCTGAAGCCGGCGTCGCTCCGCCGCGGTCGCCCGCGGCGCTACCTGGGCGGCGCATCCCGCCGCTCGTAGATCCGGATGCTGCTCTTGTAATACAGCACCTGCTCGCGGCCGACGTAATGGCGGGCGACGTAATCCCGGAGTTCCGGAAAGGTTTCGTGGCCACCTACCCGCCGGTCGACAAGTTCCGGGCCGAAGACCTTCGCAGTCCCGACGACGTGCCCGGCCCGGCACACCGCGTCAACGAAAATTCGCGGCTCATTCCGCTGCAGATCCTCCAAGAACTTCCGCCGGGCAGATTCGCGAAACGGCCCCGGGAGGATGCAACAGCCCGAATCGACGTCCCGAACGGCCGGTCTGCGGCCGGATTCGATGTAGATGTCGGGCCGCCAGCCCCAGACGGCGATTTCATCGTGCGGGAGCGTCATTCCGGAGATCACCCGGGACTCCGCGCTCGGCGGGCTCGAGGAAAGAAAGGCAAGGTACTCCGTCGATTGATTGCCCTCCAGAAACACGTCGCCTGCCGCCGCGCACCGGATCGCGACCACCGCGGGTACTGCGACGATGGCAGCGAATGCAAGAACCTTCCAGACAGCGAATCGCCGCCAGAAAGACCCGGGCCGGCCGCAACCGTCGCCAGGCCTAAGGAGTTGGGCCAACGAAGCTCCCGCCAGAAGCATGCACGGCAGCGTGAGCAGCATCAGGTAATGCCGGAATGGGTACCCCGGTTTCCCGACCGCGAAGACGGCCACTGCAAGCAGCGCAGCGGCGCTGGCCAGGGAGGGCCAGGCTTTCCCGTTTCGACCGTCGCCCCACTCCGTGAGGCAACGGGCGGCTGCCAGCCCCGTGAGCGTAGCCGTCATACCGCAGAGCGTGGCGATCATAGGACTGTCGGCGATCAGGCGCGCGGCCCGCGCGACCAGCGGCCCACGATTTGCCGTCTTGTCACCGTAGGCGAGATTTGCCTCGATGTAGAGGCTCCAAAACTCGTTCACAACGCCGCCGGTCAGCACCAGGCCCATCACGAGAAGCGGCACGACGATTCCGCCGGCGACCAACGCGGCCCCGGCATGCAGCCGGTGGCGGCCGGAGAGCGTTGTGCGCCGGATTCCGACGGCGATCAGTAGCGTCAGGGCGAGCGCCAACGGCAACGCCTGCAACTTGGCGAACGCCACGGCCCCAGCCAGTACGCCCGCCAGAAACAGCCAACCAACCGCCGTTTCCGGTCGCGAGGCAGCCGTGGCCGCGGCGCATGCGGAGCCGGCCAACAGGACAAGTGGCACGTGCTCGCTCGAGAGGTGGAGGAAATTCTGATCTCCGGTGCGGGCCAGCAGGCATGCGACAGGCATGGTCGCCAAGCGGGCCGGAGCGTCGCCGGCAAGCATTCGAATCGTCGTATAGGTAAGACAGAGCACGAGGATCTGGAGCGCCGCCACGGTGACGTGGGCCGTCTGGTACGAGAGCGGCGCGCCGCACTGCGACAGGGCCGCCAGCAGCCATGGTGTCAGCGGCCCGCTCGTGCCGCTGCTGGTTGACCGCCAGGGAACGATGTCTCGCAGATAGCGCGAAGCATTCGCGAGCCACAAGCTCTCGTCGGGATTCAACTCGCGGGCGACCGCCAGCCAGGGCCAGCGGCCGGAGATCAGCATCAGCGCCAACGCGACGCAGAACAGGGCCGGCGACCGCACCAGCCGCGACACTCTCGGCGCCGCGGCCCCGTCTCGGGCCGCGAACGCGAGGCCGAACAGGGCTGCCTGAAGCACGACCGTCACGATCGGACCCTCCAGGTCTCGTGGGCGGTCGGCCTGCGGCGGACCCCGCGGGCCGACCCCGCCGCCGACAGGCTACCGCGGTGGTGTGAGCATTCCGCGAGCAGCCGGCGGCGAACGCCCGCGGGCCCGCTCCGTCGCCTCCCGCGACACGAAGACGTCCACCGTGCCGCACCGGCCCCACAGGCTCCAGGCCGCCGCGCCGCCCGGCAGGCGGGCGACGGCGAAGCCGCGTGGCACGACGATCGCCTCCAGGGCCGCGATTCGCGGAGAGACGGCACCCGTCGCTTCCCAGGCCTCCGCCTCGGCCTGTAGCGCGGGCTGCCCCGGGCACAGCCAGGGGTGGCCGATCAGCGGGGTCATGCCGGTGTAGGTGGCGATCAGATAGTTGTAGTCTTCCCAGTCGTCCCCCGGCGGTTTGACGACCAGCGCGGTGCCGCGCAGGCCGGCGCGATCGAGCAGCCGAAACGCCTCGTGCATGGCATCGCTCACCCGCACGTCCTGGTGCCGCTGCGGCCGCTGATTCCAGAACGCGGTGACGAAGACCGCGTTGTCGAGCACGGCGAGCGACCCGCCGGCCGCCATGGCCAGCAGCCGTCCCACCGTGCGCGGTCGGGTGAGCCCGCGGGCGAGGGCAGCCTGCACCAGCGGCAGACCGAGCAGGCACAACGGCGTCCAGACGTAGCCACGGGTGAAGTGCAGGGGTTGCCGCGGCGGCAGGAACAGCTCGTGCTTCACCAGGAGCAGCGACACGGTCGCGGCCACGAGGAAAAACGACATCTCCGGCCGCCATCGCTGCCGGTCTCTCCAGCACCGCGCCGCGGCCAGACAGCCGACCGGCGCATAAGCGGCCAGCAGGCTGGGCAGGGGCAGCGTCCAGGCGAGCGACCAGGCGCCGTGCACCTCCCGATGTTGGGGATAGGAGGGCAGGAAGGCGAAGTAATAGCCGCAGAACAACGCCGTCACCGCGGTCAGGGCCACCAGGGGCAGCGCGGCGGCGACGGTCCGCGGCCGCTGCCACACGAGCCAGGCTCCGGTCACGAGCAGGTGCTGGATGCCCGAAAAGGGATGCGTGGCCGCCAGCACGGCCACCGCGGCCACCGCGGCCCAGACGCGGCCCCGGACGATCCCCAGCCACGCCCCGGCCACCAGCGCGTGGTACACGGCCTCGGTCGGCATCACGAGATTGCGGCCCCAGTTGAGAAACCACCAACCGCCGAACGGATCGCACTGCAACGGGTCGTGCAGCGGTGGCCGGCCGGCCGCCAGATTGGCCGCGATGGACGCCAGCGTGAGCAGGCCACCACCCCACATGACGCCCAGGAAGCACGGCCCCACGCAACGGGGCGTCGGCAGGATCGCCTCCACCAGCCGGTAGGAAAGCCAGGCGCAGAGGAAACCGCCGGCCGCCCCGATCCCGGCGAGCGCCAGACCGGGCGGCAGGCCGAGCCCCCGGATCAGGATCCCGAGCACCCAGAACAGCCAGTGGAAGTAGATCACCGGGGCCGCCGGATCGGGGTCGTAGGGGTTGCAGTAAGCGAACCCGTTGCCACGCTCGAAGATCTCCCGGGCGTTGGCCGCGTAATAGGGCATGTCGGCCACGATGAAGCCCGTCGGGCGGTTGGCCCCACGCAACAGATGCGCGACGTACACGGACCAGAAGGGCAGCACGCCGGCGGCCGCCCAGCAGGCGACCGTCGCCGGTCCGGCCCGCAGTCCGCTCCGTTCATGCCCTCCTGTTCCGGCGCGGTCGCTCATCGGGGAACCCAGGCGAAGACATCCGCCACCTGTCCGACGCACCGGTAGTGCGTCGCGACGCCGGCAAAAACCTCGGCGGCCACGCCCTCTCTGGCCGTAAACTCCGAGACGAGGTTGGGGTACATGACCACGAGGTCAACCGCTTGCGCGGTCCAGCCGCCGACCCGCGGGAGCCGCAGGCCCCGCCACACCGCGGCGGCCCGGCCGCCGGCAGGCGTGAGAATACAAGACCGGGCGGCACATGCCACCCAGACGCCGCGTCGCTGTCCGGGCAGCGGGGCGACCGCCGCACCGCACCCCACGATGCCCCGTCACCAGCCCCCGCCCTGACCCGCATGACCGCGCGCTGCCGCGGCTCCGCGGATGCGGTGATCCAGCCGACGGTTCACAAGCCCAGGGCCCGCCTGGCGACGGCGAGGTTGTGCCGACCGGCTGGGTTCTCCGGGTCGAGCTGCACGGCGTGCTCCAGATCGGGCAGCGCCAGATCAGGCCGCTCCTGACGCAGCCGAGCCAGGCCCCGGGCCAACCATCCTTTGGCGGCGTCGGGCCGCAAGGCGATCGCCTCGGTGAGCGTCACGATCGCGCGCTCGAGATCGGCGCCCCGGCTGAGCACGATGCCGAGATTGATGCGGGCATCGGCCTCGCCGGGGGCGAGGCGGATCGCGGTCGCGAAGGCCTCCAGCGCCTCATCGTCCTGCCCGGCTTCGGCGTAGAGCCGTCCCAGATTCAGCCAGTTCCGCTCCCGGTCCGGCCGGGCCTCGACCGCCGCCAGTGCCAAGGGCCACGCCTCGGCGAAGCGGCTATCGCGGATGAGGGCGGCGACGAGATTGGTCGAGCCGCGATCATTCGCCGGGCAATCGCGGACATTCTGCCGCCACAGGCTCACCGCCGAGGCGAAGTCGCGGTTGCGGGCCATGGTGCGGGCAACACTCCCCGCGGCCAGGACCGCCACGACCCCCACGACCGCCATGACCGCCGCGGGCCCGGCCCGTGCGGCCCGTGGTGTGCCCGACACCGCCCGCCGGCCGCATGCTCGCGCGGCAGCGGCGCCGGCGGCGACGAGCCAGCCGATCAGAAACGCCGCGGGCAGGTACATCCGATGTTCGGCGATCGTCTGCGTCCTCACCGGCACCACGCTCGTCGTCGGGGCCAGGAGGATCGCGGCCGCCACCAGCGGAAAGAAGATCCGCGGCCGCCACGCGAAGCCCAGCGCCGTTCCGCCGACGAGCGTCGCCGTGGCCAGCGCCGCGGGCCATACGGCGGCTGGCCCCGCCGCGAGCCACTCTCCATGATCGAGCACGAGCGTGGCCGGCCAGAGCAGTTTTCCGGCGTAGAGCCAGATTGCCTGGCACTGGGTGAGCAGGTAGCGAGAGACGGATGCCGTCGCCAAGCCCGCCGAACCGCCACGGCCACCGAGCGTCGCCGCCAGCAGGCCGATCGCCACGAGATTGACCGCCAGGCCGCCGTAGAGCAGCGGACGCACCCGGCGGTCGCGACCGGCGGCCGGCAGCCGGGTGTGGAATGCCCAGTCGAATGCGGCCACCAGCGGCAGGATCGCGGCGGTGGTCTCCTTCGCCGTCGCGCCGAGGATGGCGAGCATGCCCGCGGCCAGGGCTGCGGGAAGGCTGCCCCGCGAGAGCGACACGATCGCAGCGTCGAACGCGGCGAGGATGAAGAACGCCCCCAGCGACTCGGCCCGCTGGATGACATACGTGTTGACGTTCGTGTGCAGCGGATGCACGGCCCAGAGCAGGGACGTGAGCGCCGCCAACAGCCGGGCGTCGCTGCTCCGCAGCGGCATGACCCGCAGGAGCCGTCGGGCCACGTCGCAGACCAGCAGCACATTGCCCAGGTGGATCGCGAGGTTCACGATCCGAAAGCCCGGCCGCCACAGGCCGTGGGCGGCGTAGTCGAGCGCGAGCGACAGGTTGAGCAGCGGGCGGCCGTCGTGGGTGCGGCCCCCTTCGACCTTTGCAGCCAGCACGTCCGCCAGCGGCCAGAGCCTGCGAATCGTGGAGTTTTCGACGATCGACGCCTCGTCGTCGAAGACGAACGCGGCGTCGAGAGCGTTGGCGTAGGCGAGCCCGAGGAGCACGGCCGCAGCCGTGACGACACCGGCTGCCCAGGCACCAGGCGAGTCTCGCAGACCGCTGCGAAGGCCCACACGCCGCCTCACTCGTTCCTGAAGTCCTTCATCACCGCATCCACCTGCTGATCGACGTTGCGGGAGGGCTTCTCATCCTGCCTGCCGGCCGCCGCCCCGGCACCGGTCAGGTCGGAGCAACCCGTCACGGCGGCCAGCAGGCTCATGATCGCGACGCAGCGCCATGCATTCCGGCCCACCGGATTCTCATCCGTGCCAGGCTCGTGTTGTCCACGCCGCCCGCTACTATAGAGCAGGCCGTCCCGAGGCTCAAACATGAAACTCAGCATCGTGGTGCCGGTCTCCAACGAACGGGACCTCGCGCCGCAGGCCCTGGCGCGGATCGACCTGAAGGAAGACCGGTTCGGGTTCGAGCCCGAGATCACCGCCAAGGTGGCCCGCCTCGGCTGCCGGATCTACGAGGTGCCGGTGAGCTATTCGGGACGCACGTATGCGGAAGTCAAGAAGATCAACTGGAAGGACGGCTTCTCCGCCCTCCGCTGCATCCTGCAATACAACCTGCTGGGATGACTTCCGGGCCGGATGGACGGGCCTCGTCACGCCGCTGGTGATCGTGCTCGTGACCGTGCTGGCCTACGCCCGCACGTTCGCCGCGGGCTTCATCTGGGACGACGACTTTTACGTCTGGAACAATCCCACGCTGAAAACCCTGGGCGGCATCCTCGACATCTGGTTCCGCCCCCTCTCGCTCCCGCAATACTATCCCCTCGTCCACACGAGCTACTGGCTCGAATACCGGCTCTGGGGCGATCACCCCGCCGGCTACCACGTCGTCAACGTGCTCCTCCACGCGGGGAATGCCGTCTTGCTCTGGTTCGTCCTCCGGCGGCTCGACGTGCCCGCGGCCTGGCTGGGGGCGCTGATGTTTGCGGTGCACCCCGTCGGCGTCGAGAGCGTGGCCTGGGTGACGGAGCGGAAGAACACGCTCTCCCTGGGCCTCGCGCTCGGCTCGCTGCTGGCGTGGCTGACGTTCCGGGGCGACGATCAGCGGGCGTGGCGTTGGTACGCCGCGTCGCTCGCCCTCTTCGTGGCGGCACTGCTCGCCAAGACCGTCACCGTGTCGCTCGTGGGCGTGCTGCTCGTGCTCGCCTGGTGGAAGACCGGCCGGATCACGCTTCGCGACCTGCGGCTCGTCGCCCCCTTTCTCGCCGTCGGCCTGCCCTGCGCCCTGGCCACCGTCTGGCTCGAAAAACACCACGTTGGCGCGGGTTCGACGGAATGGCATCTCGTCGGAGCCGAACGCGTGCTGGTGGCCGGCCGGGCGCTCTGGTTCTACGCCGCGAAGCTCGTCTGGCCGGAGCCGCTGATCTTCTTCTATCCGCGCTGGCGGCTGGATCCGCTCGAGATCCGGCAGTGGGCGTACCCGGTGGCGGCCGTCGTCGTGCTCGTCGCGCTCGCGGCGGCGCGGGGCCGCATCGGCCGCGGGCCGGCGGCGGCGGCCATGCTCTTCGCCGGCCTGCTGGTCCCGGCCCTCGGGTTCTTCGACGTCTACCCGTTTCGTTATTCGTTCGTCGCCGACCACTTCCAGTACCACGCCACCACCGTCGGCCTGGCCGCCCTGGCGGCAGCCGGCGGCCGGCTCGCCGCGGGCTTTCCCGCGGCGCGGGGCTGGCTGCGTGTGGTTGCCGTGATCGTGTGCGGCCTCCTCGCGGTCGCGACGGTGCGCCAGACCGGCATCTATCACGACCTCGAGACGCTCTGCCAGGACACGATTCGACGCAACCCGTCGTCGTGGGCCGCCCGCAACATTCTTGGAGCCCATTACAACGACAGCCGCCGCTTCGCCGACGCCGAGGTCGTCTACCGCGAACTCATCGCCAGGCCGGATCTTCCGGCGTGGCCGCACGACCTGGCGATGTTCCATTACAACCATGGACAGGCGCTCGAGGGCCTGGGCCGCGGGGCCGAGGCGGAAACCGCCTACCGTGCCGCGATCGCGCTCGACGCGGCCTACCCCAGGCCCCGCAACAGCCTCGCCAACCTGCTCGCCGACACCGGCCGCCGGGCCGAGGCGATCGCGGAGTATGACGCCCTGCTGCGGCTGCCGCTCGATCCCCGTTCCCGGGCACGCTATGCCTCCAACCAAGGCACGGTGTTCGCGGAATTGGAGGACTGGCCGCACGCGGAGGCCTGCTTCCGTCGAGCCTTGAGCGATGCTCCCGATTCCGCGGAGTGTCTCGAGTGGCTCGGGATCTGCCTGCTGCGCCAGGCCAGGGTCGCGGAGGCGCGGCGGTGCTTCGATCGTGCGCTCGTCATGGCCGAGCGGCCGGCCACGATCCAGCGGCTGCGGACGCACCTCGAAGCAACGATCCGACTCAGCCGCCAGGCACCACGGAGCACACCATGATCGGCTGCGGACCGCGCCCACCGACCACCCGCTACCGGCAGTTGCTCGCCTGGTCGATCCCCGTCGCGGCGGCACTGCTCGTCTGCCTGCCCGCCTACCGGGGCGAGTTCATCTGGGACGACCGCGGGCTGTACCTCGCCGACAACGAACTGATGCGGCGGGCCGACGGCCCCTGGCGGTTCTGGTTCACGACCGATTGCGTCGACTACTACCCCCTGACCTACACGGCGTTCTGGCTCGAGTGGCGGTTCGTCGGGGCGGATCCGCGGCTCTACCACGCGGTCAACTTCGGCTTGCACGCCGCGGCGACGGGGCTGCTCATGGCGGTGCTGCGCCGCCTGGCCGTGCCCGCGGCGTGGCTCGTCGGGCTGCTCTTCGCCGTGCATCCGTTGCAGGTCGAGTCGGTCGCCTGGATCTCCCAGCAGAAGACGCTGCTCGCCACCGCCCTCGGCTTCGCCGCCGTGCTCGAACTGCTGCGTTGGGAGCGCACCACCGGCGGCTGGGCCGGGCCGCGAGGGCTCGGCTGGTTCGCCCTCTCGCTGGCAGCGAAGCCCGTGTTCATCACCCTGCCCCTCGTGGTGGCGGCGCGGCTGGCCTGGCGGCGCGAGCTGCACCGGCGGCCGGCGATCGTGCTGGTCGTCGGCCTGTGCCTGATCGCGTTGGTTTTCGGCCTGGTCGGCATCCCGTTCCAGCTCAAGGGTTTCAAGCCGGACGTGCGCGGCCAGGACTTTCCGACGCGGCTCGCGAGCCTCGGCTGGACCGCCTGGTTCTACGTCGGCCAGACGATCCGGTTTTGGGAGCCGTGCTTCATCTACCCCCGCTGGCCGATCGACGGGCACGCGCCGACCCACTGGCTGCCGAACCTCGGCATCCTGGCGGCGACCGCCGCGCTCGGCGCCGGACGGACGCGCCTCGGCGACCGCCCGTTGGCGGCGTGGCTCGTCTACCTCGTGACCATGCTGCCGGCGCTCGGCGTCGTGGACGTGGGCTTCTGGCAGTTCTCGTATGTGGCCGATCACTACGTCTACCAATCGCTCCCGGCCTTGCTGATCCTGTTGCTCGACGCGGCCCGGCTGCTCGCCCGTCGCGTTCCCTGGCAGCCGGCCGCCGACATCGGCGTTCGATCGGCCGGTCTGGTCGCCTGCGCGGGCTGCATCGTCGCCGCCACGATGGCCGCCGTGTCGTGGCGGCGGGCCGCCGACTACCGGACGGAGGCCGGTCTTTGGCAGCACACGGTCGCCCTCAACCCGGCGGCCGAAATCGCCTGGTATGGTCTGGCCCGCGAGGCCACCCGGCGGCAGGACTTCGCCCGCGCGGAGGAGTGTCATCGGCGGGCCCTCGCACTGGAGCCCGATATCGATCGGTCCTGGAAGGCATTCGGCGACGTGCTGCGGGAGCGGCGCAAGTGGCCGGAGGCCCGCGACGCCTACGCCCGCTGTCTGGCGCTGGCGACGCAGCCGGGCCGCATCCGCGTGCTGGCGGCCCTCGGCCTGGCAGCCGCCGAAATCCGTCTCGCCAGCCCCCGGGCCGGCCTCGATCTGCTCTCCGGAATCGTGGCCGCCGAATGCGATCGCGCGCGGCTCCCGCCGCACGAGCAGGCCGATCTTCTCGCGCGGGCCGCGGTCTACCGGCTGACGGCGCTGCGCGCCCTCGGCGAGACCGCCGCCGCGCAGGAGTGTGCAGCCGCGCTCGACCGGCTGCTCACGCGATCCCCCGACGTCCGCGAGCCGGTCGCCCGGGCCTGCGCCGAAATGGACACGCCGCCGCCCAGCCGGCCCTGACGCTCACCGGCCGATCAGTTCGCGATGCCGGGCGAAGTCGGCCTCCGCGGCCGCGGCAGCGCCGGCCTCCTGGGACAGCCTGCCACGGTGCAGGTAGGCCAGGGCATGCCCGGGGTCCAGGCGGATCACCGCGTCGAAGTCGGCACGGGCTTCCGCCCGCCGACCGAGCATCGCCAGCAGCGTCCCCCGATTGAAGCGGGCCTCCGGGTCGTCGGGGGCGACCGCCACCGCGCGGTCGAAGCACCGCAGGCCGCCGGCGGGGTCCCCCGTCTGGCTGACGGCGATGCCGAAATGCCACCACCCCGGCGCGTAGGCCGGGTCGACCAGCGTGGCCCGCTCGAACGACCGCCGCGCCTCGGCCGTTCGGCCGAGATCGAGCAGCACGTTGCCGCGATCCGTCCAGAAGCGTCCCGTTGTCGGCGCCAGTGCGACCGCTTGCTCGCAGTCGGCGAGCGCCGCCTCGAAGCGGCCCAGCCTCCACAGGCAAAAACCCCGGTTGGCGAAGGCCGCCGCCCGGCCGGCATCCCCGGCGATGAAGGCCGAGGCGTCGCGCACCGCCGCCTCGTGACGTCCCTGGCGCCGGCGGAGCGTGGCCCGATTGAACAGCATGTCCATGTTCCGCGGGTCCACGGCCGCCACGCCCTCGAGCAGCCGCTCGGCCTCGTCGAGGCCGGCGGCGTCGCCGCCGATCAGCCGCCCGGCCAGGCTGATCATCGCCCGGGTGTTGCCGGGATCGTAGCGCAGGTCGCCACGCAGCACGGCGACCGGATCGCACATTTCCAGGTTCCGGCCATGCGTTCGCACGGCGAGCGCTGCCACCACGGCGGCCGCCACGATCCGACGCAGCGGCAGCGGCACCCGCAGCCGCCGCGCGGCCGTGGCCGCCAGCCAGACCGCCCAGACGATGACCGCGGCGGCGGGCAGATAGAGACGATGCTCGCCCATGGTCTGCGTCTTGACGGGCACGATCGACGAACTGGGAGCGAGCAGCACGAGAAACAGCAGGGGACCGAGGAACGGGGCCGGCTGCCGCAGGAAGCCGTAGCCGATGCCCCCGATCAGGCAGCCGGTCGCGACGAGCCAGGGCCACGACTCGGCCAGCCCGACCGACATCCGGTCGCCGTAGTCGAAGACGAGCGTCGTCGGCCACAGGATCCGCAGCAGGTAGGTCCAGATCGCCTCAGACTGCGTCAGCGCGTAGCGCCACGGCGACGCGGCGGACCCGAAGCCCGCGCTCGTACCCCGGCCGCCCCACACGCCGAGCATCAGGGCGACGATCGGCACCGCAGCGGCCGCGGCCAGATGCCAGCGCCAGTGCCGCGCGGCCGCGGCCCAACTGCGGCCCAGCACCGCCCTGTCGATGGCGAGCGTGACCAGCGGCAGCACGACCGCCGTCTCCTTGGTCGCTCCCGCGCACGCCGCCGCCAGGACGACGACGGCGGTCAGGCGGCTCGGCCGCCCCGCATCCGTGGCCTGGATGCCGCGCACGACCGCCAGCACCGCGGCGAGCATCAGCAGGGCGGCGAGCGACTCGGCCCGCTGCACGACGTAGGTCACCGCCATCACGCCCAGCGGATGCACGGCCCAGATCAGCGCGGCGAGGAACGCCGCTCCACCGCCGGCCGGAAACGCACCGTCGCCGGCGGGCTCGTCGCGACCGGCGGCCCGCAGCAGGCGGGCGGCGAGCAGCCAGAGCAGCACCGCATTCGCCGCATGGATCGCGAGATTGCCGATCCTGTAGGCCCGCGGCGACTCGCCGTGCACCGCCCGGCTGACGGCGAACGAGAGGTTGAGCAGCGGCCGGCCGTCGATCGTCCTCCCGCCCGCGGCCGGATACCAGAGCACGCGGCCGATCGGCCAGAGCGACTTCAGCGAGGCGTTCTCCTCGATGCTCTCGCGGTCGTCCATGTAGAACGGGGCGTCCACGCCCGCCGCATAGACGGCCACCACGGCGCCGCAGAGCAGCGCGACACCGGTCAGCAGCGGTCGCGATCCGATCACCGTGGACCTCCGTCCCCGGCGGCGGAGGAGGCCGGCCCGTCGGCGGCCGGTGGGGCGTGCCACGCCGGCGGCACTTCCGCCCCGTGGCGCTCCAGCACGGCCACGTCGGCGGCGGCCTCGTCCCGCCGCCCGAGCGTCATCAGCACGGCCGCACGGTTGTAGCGGGCGGGCAGATAGTTCGCGTCGCGGCCGATCGACCGGCCATAATCCTCGAGCGCTCGCTCCACGAGCCCGACCCGCACGAACAGATTCGCCCGCTCGCCGATCGGCCGCGGATCGCCGGCCGACAGCAGATGTGCGACGGTGAACGATGAAGCCGCCGCCGCGAACTCACGCTGGCGCTCCTGGACGAGCCCCAGTTGCCAGCGACTTCGGGGGTCGAAGCCGTCGAGGGCCACGGCATGACGGAGGGCGGCGACGGCGGCCGCCAGTTCTCCCGCACGGTCGAGCGCGGCCGCCTCCTGCAGGCACGCCTCGATCGCGGCCGAGTACTCCCGCTGCATCCAGGCCTCCTGTTCCAGTTCCGGTGGTGGGCCGTCGAGCGCCGTCCGCAGTTCGGCGGCCGCCAGCCTGTGGACCAGCATCGTGCCGCCGATGATGGCCTCCGGCCGCCGGTGACGGAGGAACGCCCGCAACCGCGCCGCCTGCAACGCATTGAACGCCCCGACCTCGATGTCCAGGCCCCGCAGATCGGCGGTCCTGGCCGCGCCGGTCTCGTCGTACAGCACGGCGCGGGCGTTGCGGTAGCCGATCTCGAACCGCTCGCACCACGGCCCGTAGGGTTCCGCATACAGGGCGTTCAGCGCCGTCGCTCCCACGCAGTACAAGCCGGGCTCGAGCCGCTGCGGGGCTCCGGCAGGCTCGCCTGCTCCGAGGATCCGGGCCGCGGGAAACTCGCGGTGCACCGTGTCGGTGCCGAAGTAATCGATCGTCAGCGGTTCGCCGTCCCGCCGGTGGTCGCGAAGCCAGGCCGCCAGCCGCGGTAGTCCTTGCCCCCAGTCGCTGTTGCTGTCCACGAGCCACCGCTGCGCCTCACCGCGGGGAACCACCTGGTTGAAGTAGGTGAGGAACGACGGAAAGTGCGCCGTGACGTCGATGGCATGCATGGCGAGCAGCACCGCGAGCAGGCAGCGACCACGGCGGCCCGCGGCCAGCCAGGCACCGCCGGCGAGCACGAGGAGCGGCGGATACGCGGGCAGGAGGTGCCGTTCGCCGATGTTGAGACTGCCGAGCAGAAACGTCGGCCAGAGCACCGCCAGCACCAGCAGCGGAGCCCACGGCACGCGGCTGGCGGCCGGCCACGGGCGACCGGGCGATGCTGCCCCCCAGGCGCGGCGGCACGCTGCCACCGCGCCCCACAGGCACACGGCCAGCGCGGGCAGCGTGTTCTTGATCGCCAGGCAGAGCGGGAAGTACCACCACCAGCCGACGGTGGAATAGTGCCCGAGCGCGAAGGCATGCCGTCCGCGGATCGTGGCGGCGACGTAGCTCACGCCGTAGATCCAGGCCTCCGGCAGAAGCCGCCAGGCCGCCAGTCGGGCACCCACCAGGCCGATGCCTCCGGCATGGGCATTGCAGATGGCGAGCGTCTCGTACCGGCGATACTGCACCGGTCCACAGCCCGGCCCCCCCGGCTCGTAGCGGAAGCTGCATGACGCCCAGATGCACGCCACCGCGACGAGCAGCGGCACGAGCAGCAGGCCGAGGGCCGTGACGCTGCGCCACACCCGGCCGGTCACGACCCGGCGGCATCCGCCCCGCACCAGTTCCAGCGGTCGGTCCGCGGCGGCGAGCACCCCCGCGTAGACCAGCGCCAACGGCGCCAGCATCAGGCAGGAGTGCTTGGCGACCGCCGCACCGCCGACGGCGATGCTCGCCGCCGCGAGCGTGCCGGGCGTGGCCCGCTGCAGCACGGCCCAGAGGGCCCAGGCGGCAGCGGTGAAGAACACCGCCCCGCAGGCGTCGCTGGTGGCCAACGGCCCGTGCGCGAGGAAGGCGGGCCAGAAGGCCGCCAGGCCGAGCGACACCAGGGCGGCGGAGGCCGCCCCATGCACGGCCCGTGACCAGAGATAGGTCAGCAGGCACAAGCCCACCGACCACGCGACCGACATGGCCCGCGCTGCGGCGAGCATGGCGGCCTGGTCGGCGCCATCGGCGGAGAGAAACTGCCGCGCGAGCCCGAGCAGGTTGCTCGTTTGCCAGTCCCGCGATTCGACCGCCGGCAGCCTGGCTCCCGCCATCACGAGCGGCACCGCGCACCAGCGCTGCGGGAGATTGCCGTTCTCGGGCTGCAGGCGATAGTCGTCGTATCGCCAGTAGGATGCACCGGCCACCATGTGCAGCGGCTCGTCGTAGGTGGGGCCCGCACCGAGCGTGGCGGCGAACGCCAACGCCGCGTGGGCGACGAGCAGGCCGCAGACGACCCCGGCCTCCGGGCACCACCGCGATCTGCTGGACGCAGCGTGGGCCATGGCTCATGCCTCCCGGCGCGGCCGTCGCCCTGCCCTGCGGGCGGCGACCACCGCGGCGCCAACGGCGACCGCCCAGGCCGCCGCCGTCACGGGGAGCGTGCGGTCGAAGATCGCGCAGCGGTGCCGGAACTCGACCCGCCAGCGCCCGGCGGGCAGGCTCACCGCGCGGTGGATCCCGTTGGCCCGGAACGTCTCCAAGGGCCGGGCCGCTGCGCCGACCACGACCAGCGTCGCCTGCCAGTCGGGGTGGAACGTGTCGGCCAGCACGAGCAGGCCGGGCGCGGTCAGCTCCGCGTCGCAGACGACCCGCCGCGGCTCGTCGACGACCATCCGCACGGCGTCTCCGGCCGGCGGCGGACCGCCGCCGGCCGCTGTGGCGCCGGCTGTTTCCGCCGCCGCGACCACCACGTCCCGCGGCGCCTCGACGAGCGCGCGGTGCACCAGATCCGGCGTCTCCCTGCTCGGCAACGCGATCCGTTCCAACAGCTGCTGCCGATCGGCGGCCGCGGAGGCTCTGGGCACGGCATCGAAGTCGTGCACGATCCGCGCCCGCGGCAGCGCGCTAGGATTGCGAATCACGACCGCCACCGGTGGCTCGTGTTCCTCGCCCGGCAGCGGCAGATCAACCAGCGGCAGCGGGTCACCGACGGCCCGCGGACCGGCGTACCTCCCCTGCTTCTGCTCCGGCGACCAATCGGAGAAGGCCGCGCGGAGCGTGCCGGCCCGCAGGCCCTCCAGCGACACGATGAAATACTCCACGCCGGCGAGGTCGTACGCTCGCCGCGGCGGGATCCAGCGGCCGTCGATCCGCCGGGGCCGGCACAACTCGGCCACGTCGGCGGGCATGGCGGTGCTGCTCTCGCCGTACACGCCATATCCGTGCAGCCAGGGCACGTGGCTGCGAAGCATCACACCCGTGTACCGCACGAATCGCTCGGGCTGACGTTGATCGGCGAACTTGGGAACCGGCGCCTGCACGTACAGCCTGGGCCGCGTGGAGGTGGCCGCCAGCTCGGGCAGCCGCGTGGCGGCCAGGCTTTCGAGATAGCCGCTGCTCGAGACGAGCGTGCTGAAGGGCGCGACGACGAGTCCGCGGCGTCCCGCCGTGACCAGGTCCGCCGCCGTGATCAGGGCCAGCAGGGCCACCGGGAGGGAGGCCGGACAACCGGCCCATGCGGCGGCAGGGCGGCGGCACATGACGCCGGCCGCCAGTGCGGCGACGATCACGGTCTGGATGCCCCCCTGCACCACCGCCGCCAGCGCGAGCGGTCGCCGCGGATCGCCCACGCTCCCGGGCAGGACGTTCCCCCAGCCCACGACGGCGGCCGCCCCGAGCACCGTCGCCAGCCCGACTGCAGCGGCCGTGCCCACGGCGGCCAGCGGCCGCCACCAGCGCCCCGCCGCGTGTTCGTCGTCGCCGCTGGTCATGCCCAGCCCCGCGAGCTGGGCGCACGCCAATGCGAACACGGTCATCCACTTGGCGGGATAGCGGAACGACGCGTAACCCGGGAGCAGCGTGGCCAGGGCCCAGTAGAGGCCGCCGACCTCGTCGCCCGGGTGATACCCGAACTCGCCCCACCTGCCGGCGGCGATCACCGCGCCGTTGCGGACCAGGCCGACGAGGCCCATGCCTCCCAGGCTGGCGAGCAACGCGAGGGCGGCCGTCACGGTCCACGATCGGCCCGTCGCGACGCGCGTCAGCCGCATGCCGACGAGCGTGGCCACGCATGGCACCACGCCCGCGTAGAGCGAGGTGACCCAGGCACCTGGCGAATCGATCCCCAGCATCACCGGCCAGCGGTAGAAGGTCGTGCCCGAGAAGTCGGCCCACGCCAGTTCGAGCAGCCGCCAGGGGTGGAGGCTGAAATCGTACATCGTTCGGTAATGCCCGTCGGCGGCGGGGAGCCGGCCCAGCAGGCCCGCGTACCAGGGCATGCCCGCCTCCCCGGCCGTACGCCAGAGATGGGCCGGAACCTCCCACAGCGACCGCGGCGCGAACTGCACGCCGCGGGTGGTTTCCCGCATGAACTCGGCGGTGACGGCCACCTGCACCAGCGCCAGCATCGCGCCCGCCGCGCCCGCCGCCGCCAACGCTCCGAGCCCCCGCCACGAACGCCCCGGCATCAGCAGCCAAAACAGCCCCAGCACCAGACCCGCGTGGTAGCCCGACTGCGGATCACCGCAATACACGCTCAGCGCCAGCGACACCGCCAGCAACAGCCCGTCCAACACCCCGCCGCCACCCAGCAAGCGCAGCCCACCGTACACGCCCCACACCAGCCACGCCGCGCCAGCCGCATAGATCGGATTGTAGATCTGCAGCAGCACGCTCCCGCAAAAACCATACCCCAGACCGGCCACCGTCGCCCCGGCACGCGAGCAGCCCTGATGCCGCGCCAGCAGGTACGACCCCGTCGCTGCCAACGCCAGATGCAGGATGCAATACACGTTCAGCGACACCCCGTCGGGCAGCAGCAGTGTCAGCACCACCTGCGGCACGTACAACGCACCCGACGTGCCCATCCCGGCCAACGGCTGGCCGCAGTTCAAGAGCGGATTCCACAGCGGCACCCGACCGGCCAGCCACTCCTCCCGCACCAGCCGGTACAGCGGCGGATAAAAATGCAACGAGTCGCGGTAGGCGAACACGCTGTCGGCACCGAGGCTGTCGAAAAACAAACCCACCACCGTCGCCGCCAGGACCACGGGAAAAAACCACCGCGACGTGCACCACGCCGCCAGGCCGGCTGCGGCAGGCCGCAACCAGGCGGGCGCCGCGAGCGGCGCAGGTGCGGCGGCGGACGGACGTTCCTTCATGGCAGCCCTCGGGCGTGGCTGGCAGGTCGGTTGCTCCACCACGTCCACCCCAGCAGGGCTGCAGCCGCGCCCCACGCCGCCGTCGTGAGCACGGCCGACCACAGGAAGACCAGCGACCGGTAGCGAAACTCGACGCGATGCCGGCCGGCGGGCAGCGGCACGGCTCGATGCACCCGGTTGGCCCGCAGCGTCGGCACGGACCGCGGAGGCGTCGTGTCGGCGATGAACGCCGTCCAGTCGCGATGGTATGTGTCTGCCAGATAGAGCATCCCCGCCGCGGCCAGTTCGGCGTCGACGACGACCCGTTGCGGTTCATCCACGAGAATCCGGCACCGGTCGCGGGACGGCGGCGACGCGGCCGGCCCTGCCGCCACGGACGCCGCCCTGCCCAGTTCGGCCGGGTCCGCCTCGATGACCGCCGTGGTCCGCAGGTCGGGCATGTCGGCGGTCGGAAACGCGATCCGCTCGAGCATCGCGAGCCAGCGGTTCCGGTCCGCGGGAGTCAGCGGCCTCACGGCCTTGAAGTCGTGAATGATGCGGGCACGGGGCAGGGCGGATTCGTTGCGACAGACGAACACCAGCGGCGGATCGGGGTGGGCAGCGTCGAAGGGCACTCCGGTCACGGGCAGATCGCCACCGGCGGGGGCGGGGCCGGCGTAGTCCCCGGACCGCTGGGCGGCGGACCAATCGCGGCACAGGCTCGCACCCGCCGCGATGTCGGCCGGCAGATTCGTGATCATGAAAAACTCGACTCCCGCCAGGTCGAAGAACCGGCGCGGGGCCACTGGCCGGCCGGCCTCGGTCCGGGCGGTCCGCAGCACCTCCATGTCGCGGGACAGCGCGGTGCCCGCGTCCCCCACCAGGCCTAGCCCGAGCAGCCAGGGCAGATTGCCCGTCAGGCAGACGGCCGTCTGGCGAACATGGTCCTGCAGCGAATGACTGAACTCCTCGACGAACGTGCTGCCGGCAAGCCGGTGGATGCGCACATGACCGCCGGCGGCGGCGGCCGCGGGGCGGTCCTGCGACAGCGGCGCGAAGGGAGCCAGTCCGGCCGTGGCGACGCTCCACGGCGCGACGAGGATGTCGGGGCGGCCCGCGATCACCAGATCGACTGCCAGCACCACCGCCAGCGCGCCGCGCGACGCCTCCCCGAATCGGTCCCGCCTGACCGCCGCGATCGCCGCCACGCACGCCGCCGCCACGCCCCCGTGCATACCGCCCGTCACCACCCGCCAGAACCCCTGGGCCTGCCGCGGTTCGGCGAGGTCCGCCGGCCAGAAGGCCGTCTGGCCCAGGCCATGGGCGGCGACGATCACCATGACGAGCAGCCCCTGCACCGCGGCACAGACGCCGGCCAGCCGGGCCAGGCGGCGGCGCACCGCGGTGGCATCGAGCCCGTCGAGGACGGCGGCCGCGAGTTGCCCGGCGGCCAGCGCGGCGACGGTCATCCACTTCGCGGGATAGCGAAATCCCGCATACCCGGGGGCGACGGTCGCCAGCAGCCAATACAGGCCACCGACCTCGTCGCCCGGATGGTAAGGACGGGCGAATCCCTGCCCGGTGACCAGCCCGACCAGCCAGCGGCCCAGACCGACCAGGCCACAGCTGCCCAGGCTCGCCACCAACGCCAGCAGCAGCACGATCCGCCAGCGACGCACCCAGGGCCCCGGCGTCCCGGCGGCGATCCCGACCAGGCTCGCCAGCGCGGTGAACGAGCCGGCGTAGAGCGAGGACACCCACCAGTCCGGCGCGGCGAGCCCGGCCTTCACGGTCCAGCGGCCGAACATCGAGCCCGACATTCCCGGCCAGAAAAACTCTCCCCAGCGATGCAGTTGCAGCGGAAATCCATAGAGCGTGCGGTACTGGTCGGCACCGAGCGGCGGACGGCCGATGAACAGGTCGTACCAGCGGACGTCCGCGCGGTCCTGCTCCGGCCGGGCGAGGAACCGCGGCACGTCCCAGAGCGACACCGGCACCACGTCCATCCCGCGGGTGGTTTCCCGCATGAACTCGGCGGTGACGGCCACCTGCACCAGCGCCAGCATCGCGCCCGCCGCGCCCGCCGCCGCCAACGCTCCGAGCCCCCGCCACGAACGCCCCGGCATCAGCAGCCAAAACAGCCCCAGCACCAGACCCGCGTGGTAGCCCGACTGCGGATCACCGCAATACACGCTCAGCGCCAGCGACACCGCCAGCAACAGCCCGTCCAACACCCCGCCGCCACCCAGCAAGCGCAGCCCACCGTACACGCCCCACACCAGCCACGCCGCGCCAGCCGCATAGATCGGATTGTAGATCTGCAGCAGCACGCTCCCGCAAAAACCATACCCCAGACCGGCCACCGTCGCCCCGGCACGCGAGCAGCCCTGATGCCGCGCCAGCAGGTACGACCCCGTCGCTGCCAACGCCAGATGCAGGATGCAATACACGTTCAGCGACACCCCGTCGGGCAGCAGCAGTGTCAGCACCACCTGCGGCACGTACAACGCACCCGACGTGCCCATCCCGGCCAACGGCTGGCCGCAGTTCAAGAGCGGATTCCACAGCGGCACCCGACCGGCCAGCCACTCCTCCCGCACCAGCCGGTACAGCGGCGGATAAAAATGCAACGAGTCGCGGTAGGCGAACACGCTGTCGGCACCGAGGCTGTCGAAAAACAAACCCACCACCGTCGCCGCCAGGACCACGGGAAAAAACCACCGCGACGTGCACCACGCCGCCAGGCCGGCTGCGGCAGGCCGCAACCAGGCGGGCGCCGCGAGCGGCGCAGGTGCGGCGGCGGACGGACGTTCCTTCATGGCAGCCCTCGGGCGTGGCTGGCAGGTCGGTTGCTCCACCACGTCCACCCCAGCAGGGCTGCAGCCGCGCCCCACGCCGCCGTCGTGAGCACGGCCGACCACAGGAAGACCAGCGACCGGTAGCGAAACTCGACGCGATGCCGGCCGGCGGGCAGCGGCACGGCTCGATGCACCCGGTTGGCCCGCAGCGTCGGCACGGACCGCGGAGGCGTCGTGTCGGCGATGAACGCCGTCCAGTCGCGATGGTATGTGTCTGCCAGATAGAGCATCCCCGCCGCGGCCAGTTCGGCGTCGACGACGACCCGTTGCGGTTCATCCACGAGAATCCGGCACCGGTCGCGGGACGGCGGCGACGCGGCCGGCCCTGCCGCCACGGACGCCGCCCTGCCCAGTTCGGCCGGGTCCGCCTCGATGACCGCCGTGGTCCGCAGGTCGGGCATGTCGGCGGTCGGAAACGCGATCCGCTCGAGCATCGCGAGCCAGCGGTTCCGGTCCGCGGGAGTCAGCGGCCTCACGGCCTTGAAGTCGTGAATGATGCGGGCACGGGGCAGGGCGGATTCGTTGCGACAGACGAACACCAGCGGCGGATCGGGGTGGGCAGCGTCGAAGGGCACTCCGGTCACGGGCAGATCGCCACCGGCGGGGGCGGGGCCGGCGTAGTCCCCGGACCGCTGGGCGGCGGACCAATCGCGGCACAGGCTCGCACCCGCCGCGATGTCGGCCGGCAGATTCGTGATCATGAAAAACTCGACTCCCGCCAGGTCGAAGAACCGGCGCGGGGCCACTGGCCGGCCGGCCTCGGTCCGGGCGGTCCGCAGCACCTCCATGTCGCGGGACAGCGCGGTGCCCGCGTCCCCCACCAGGCCTAGCCCGAGCAGCCAGGGCAGATTGCCCGTCAGGCAGACGGCCGTCTGGCGAACATGGTCCTGCAGCGAATGACTGAACTCCTCGACGAACGTGCTGCCGGCAAGCCGGTGGATGCGCACATGACCGCCGGCGGCGGCGGCCGCGGGGCGGTCCTGCGACAGCGGCGCGAAGGGAGCCAGTCCGGCCGTGGCGACGCTCCACGGCGCGACGAGGATGTCGGGGCGGCCCGCGATCACCAGATCGACTGCCAGCACCACCGCCAGCGCGCCGCGCGACGCCTCCCCGAATCGGTCCCGCCTGACCGCCGCGATCGCCGCCACGCACGCCGCCGCCACGCCCCCGTGCATACCGCCCGTCACCACCCGCCAGAACCCCTGGGCCTGCCGCGGTTCGGCGAGGTCCGCCGGCCAGAAGGCCGTCTGGCCCAGGCCATGGGCGGCGACGATCACCATGACGAGCAGCCCCTGCACCGCGGCACAGACGCCGGCCAGCCGGGCCAGGCGGCGGCGCACCGCGGTGGCATCGAGCCCGTCGAGGACGGCGGCCGCGAGTTGCCCGGCGGCCAGCGCGGCGACGGTCATCCACTTCGCGGGATAGCGAAATCCCGCATACCCGGGGGCGACGGTCGCCAGCAGCCAATACAGGCCACCGACCTCGTCGCCCGGATGGTAAGGACGGGCGAATCCCTGCCCGGTGACCAGCCCGACCAGCCAGCGGCCCAGACCGACCAGGCCACAGCTGCCCAGGCTCGCCACCAACGCCAGCAGCAGCACGATCCGCCAGCGACGCACCCAGGGCCCCGGCGTCCCGGCGGCGATCCCGACCAGGCTCGCCAGCGCGGTGAACGAGCCGGCGTAGAGCGAGGACACCCACCAGTCCGGCGCGGCGAGCCCGGCCTTCACGGTCCAGCGGCCGAACATCGAGCCCGACATTCCCGGCCAGAAAAACTCTCCCCAGCGGTGCAGTTGCAGTGGAAATCCGTAGAGCGTGCGGTACTGGTCGGCCCCGACCGGCGGACGGCCGATGAACAGGTCGTACCAGCGGACGTCCGCGCGGTCCTGCTCCGGCCGGGCGAGGAACCGCGGCACGTCCCAGAGCGACACCGGTACCACGTCCATCCCGCGGGTGGTTTCCCGCATGAACTCCGCGGTGACGGCCACCTGCACCAGCGCCAGCATCGCGCCCGCCGCGCCTGCCGCGGCCAACGCTCCGAGCCCCCGCCACGAACGCCCCGGCATCAGCAGCCAAAACAGTGCCAGCACCAGGCCCGCGTGGTAGCCCGACTGCGGATCACCGCAATACACGCTCAGCGCCAGCGACACCGCCAGCAACAGCCCGTCCAGCACACCCCCGCCACCCAGCAAACGCAGACCACCGTACACGCTCCACACCAGCCACGCCGCGCCAGCCGCATAGATCGGATTGTAGATCTGCAGCAGCACGCTCCCGCAAAAACCATACCCCAGACCGGCCACCGTCGCCCC
>JBIKXY010000104.1:0-9912 GCA_044355515.1 Pirellulales bacterium | reverse complement strand
GACGCCGCCAGGCTCGGAATACGTAAACGCATTCTTGATCAACACTGACGGAATGAGCGGGATGGTCAAATCGCAGGCGAAAATAGGCCCACCGTATCCACTTGGCTTTGCGGACATCAACAGCGTTCGATCGCCCGAATCCGGCTCGTATATACGCGTTATCTTGTCAAACAACGGATACAAGTGGCACATAGACTTTGTGGGGAGCTGCATGATTTCTTCTTCAGCCATCGCATGAATCGCGAGGAACAGTTGCGACATCATGTCGGATGTCCGTTGAATACGAATGAGATCGGCGTCGTGACTCGAAGGCATTCCTCCTGAGGCAAGTAGCCGCTCTGCGGTAATCTTGATTACGCCATTAAGTTTACGTATGTCATGAAGGCCCAAGGCGACCTTTTTGTAGGCAGCAGCTTCCAGAGTGTCGTAATAACGCATGGTCTTGCGCAGGCCATCTGCGCATCTAAGTAGTGCCTCAATAGCAATACGATTGTCGGGGTTGGCTTTGGCATTGGCTCGTTCGCGACGATCGCCTTGCCGGGGAAAGACAATTACGCCGGCTATAGCAATGCTTGTATTGCCGGAGCGGACCCGCATTGTCCCGAACTCGAATGGGCACAGAATCACGGTGTCATCGGCAGGACTCTTGGCTAGCCGTTGGTAATGCTCGATGCATTTTCCGGTCGCCCAGTGGCGACGGCACGCGTCTGGCAGCGGCGCATATAGGCCGGCGACTGGAAGTGTCGGTGCCGCAAGGTCCACGATCGGAAGCGGACTAAGCTGGGAAAGAGCGTCTAGGGTACTCAAGGCGCGCTCCAATCAGTGGAAGGCCTAAAACGCCAAAAACAAACGATCGAGAAGCCGGCCAAGTAGCTCTCTCGCGGGACCGCTTGCAGCTCGAGCGAGTACTGAGTTTCGCAGCTTCTGTCGGCCGTGTTCGGATCGCCGAGCGCCCTCGAACAGATGTTGCCATTGTGCCTTGTCAGCGGCATTATGGGTCGCATTGAGTTTTGCGAGAACACCATCCCATAGGTGGTCGGGAGTGAATGACTGTCGGATTGCGGCGACAATGATTTCACGTGTTCCGGTTAGGCCCGCGTCTTTGTCTAGAATACGATCAGCCAGCGTGTAGAAGTCAGCATGCTTCGCGCCTAAAGCGCGAGAGGTATAGGAAATCACAATAATCGCCGGGTTTATGTTTCGAATATGCCTTAGTGCAGCAAGGCCCTCGTCGGGGCCGAATCGCGATCCGACGCCGCCGAAGTCAAGCAGGACGACGTCATAGCGACCTTTCTCGACGTCTTCGGCACTCTGAGGTGTCAAATCACTTATGTGCGTGAGTTGAAAGCCCATGGTGCGTAAGTCGTGCATGATGGGCGGAAGCTCGTCGTCAACGATGAGAATGCGTGTGCTCTGGATCATTTCGTCGTCAGTTAACTTGCATTGCAAGGGCGGGTGCTCCTTGCGTTGCGGGGATGCAAGGCCCAATAGCCAACACAAGCTTGACCAGCCGGCTTTGCAAATCGAGATGATCGCCGCTAGTCCTTCAGGTTCCACTTTTCCAACTCCATGGGGTGGCGGTATGGCGACGTTGGTGAGGCTTGTAGGCGACAACTACTGAAGAAGTGTGAGTAGGGTGTTGCAAGTGACTGTGTGTCACTCCCGTCGAAGAGATTGTGATCCCATATCTCGCATGGCCTCTCCTTTGGCTTGTGGGTGTGTCGGTCATGTGGGGCATAAAGTTCATGCGCAGCTGCTGTGCCTTTTGCGCTAATGGCAAGAGTGGCCCAAAGCAAGTCAGCGGGGTAAACGTACTCCGTGTAATCCTTGTGGAATGGCGGGGGGTGGGGAGAGTTTTGTTTGGTAGGAGGTGGAGGTAGTGATGGCGGTGGTGAGGGCGTCGTAGATGGAGAGGATCGTGTCTTTGGTGCGGAAGGTGCCGAAGGACTCGAGGTCTTTCTTCTTCACGATCGGGAAGGTTTCCAGGATGTGGCTCACCGCGTCGCGGGGCTTGGGGAGGTGCGACTTGAGCGCGTCGCTGGCGGTGCGGTTCCACTCGTCCGGCGTGCCCAGGTAGAGATGACAAAAGGCGGCGTCGAGTTCCGCTCGGAGTTGGAAGCGACGCTCCTCGTCCCACGCGAATGGCGGGCCCTCGTATCCGCAGTCGTTCGCGAACGGCTCGAGATCCCAGGCCGTGTACGTCAACTCGAGGACGCGGGGGAGGAGCCAAGTGACAAGGTCGCGGTCCGGGCACCAAGGACACTCACGTGTGAGTATTTCAGGGTGAGGAACTGCGAGTTGCTTTAGGTGTGAATAGCTTAGGTGGAGGCCGCCAACTTTTTGTTTTGCGACGTAGTCAAGGACGAATGATGCTAGGCAGCCATAAAGTGCAGCGACCATGGGCGCCGACTTTCCGGAAAACAGCAGCGGCGTTCCGTGTCCCGTGGGGCAGCGGGGGATTATGCAGGGGACCATACAACGCGCGCTAGCACGGGCGTCGGTCACGTCTCGCCAAGCAAAAAGCCATTTGCGAGGTGGGCGACCAGCCAGCGACGCCTCCAGATCCGCCTCGGAGACCCAGTAGAAGGGAATTGTCTTGAAAGACGGGTCCGCAAGCAGCTCGGGGCGCGTGGCCGGTAGGACGTGCTGCCTTGAGGAGCCAAGTACTTCCGTATAGCCGGCATAACGGTGATTGAATGTCGACAGCATTTTCGCTTCATAGAGAGGCAGAAAGTGCTGAGCTCCATCGGTGTAAGCGTTGCCCTCGAGTCGAAGTCCGGGATGCTCAAGCTCAGCCCGCGTCCGGAAGAGCCCGGAGTCAGTGGCCATATTGAACGCGCCCTGCATGAACGCGATATCCCAGGGATTGCCATCGGAGAGTGTCTCGTCCCAGAAAACACCCAGCCGTCGGTAAATGAGTTTGTTTATCTCGGCATCGATGCCGGTGCGGAAGATAGGGGCCGTTCGTGTGTTGGGGTTGAGCAGCCGAAAGTCCTGGGCCGACAATCGAAAAAGCTTGGTGTCGTCTTTGAGGTCGGCCAACGAGTGTCCTTGAAATAGGAAGCGTACCGCGTCTGCTTTGCCAGCCGCTCCTAGGACGGTGGTGATCGCAAACCGCACCATGTGCCCTTGTCCTATTCCTTGGAAGAATCCTTCGTTCTCAAGTTCAAGAAACGCTTGAAGCGACTTGCATTCAAGGAGATTGTCAAAGAAATGCTTTGTGGTGTCGTCCGTCGCTAAGCCAGACGGAATCACGAAAGCTGCGTAGCCCGTCGGAGCCAGAAGGAGGCGGTTTAGCTCTGAGAAAAGTGATGACGTGTTGATCTTGCCAACCGCCGTCAGTGGAAAGCGACCCGACTCGCGAATCAGTTGCCGCGATCCCTCGGATTCGCGGAATGCGTCAGCCCATTCGCGATCGAGATTCGGGTGCGTTATCGGCAGTTCAGCGATCAGCTTCTTGCGGGCTGCGGCGTTTGGTGCGTCCGCGATCTCGGGCGCTCGCTGGGCAAAGAACTCCTGCTCGTTCATCTGCAAGGTTTCCCACACCGGATTCCCGAGGATGCAGTCAAACCCGCCGGTCCATCCCATCTGCTCATTCGTGGCCCCGCGCGCGGCTGCCGGCGGCAACGACGCCGGCGTGATCGCTCCCGGCTGCGGCTCTGCCGCAGCCGCACCAAAAACGTCGGGGAACTCGAGGTGCCAGTGGAAGAACTTGTATTGCTTGGCGAGGCGGGTGATCTCGTCGAGCATCCAGGGTGCGACGGAGTGCGGATTTTGTTCGATGGCGCGGAAGACTTCCTCGGTGATCGGGAAATCGAACTCGGGCGTTTTCTTCCAGACGAAGGCGGCGCACCAGGCGTCGGCGAGCAGCCGCCCAAACTTGTAGTCGTTGGACGAGACGAGCGATTCGTAGCGGTCGGCCTTGGCGGCGACTTGTTCGAGCGAATCGTCGGGCAGGGCCGACAGGGCCGCGTAGACGTTGGTCAGGTTGCCGAGCTTGATCGGGGGGGCGAAGAGGGTGGCTTGTTTGTTCTTCGCGTCTTCGCGTTCTTTCTTGTTGGCCTTCTTGAAGCGGGTGCAGAGCTTTTTGTCGTCGCCTTCGATCGGTTCGAAGGCCGCGTCGGGGATGCCCTTCGCGAGGAGTGCGGGCGTGGCGCCCAGGAGGCTGTTGCCGATCTTGATGTGGTGATCGAGGAAGGAGAGCGGCTTGCCGGGCTCCATCGATTCAAGCCACAGGGCCACGCGGCAGAGCTCGGCGGCCATGGGGTTCAAATCGACGCCGTAGAGACAGTTGCGGATGCAGTCGCGGAGGGCGGTGCGGTAGGCCTCGGGGCTCGGCTCCGCGTCGCCCGTGCGGACGGCCGCGAGCCGCTTGGCGAGCCGGTGGGCGGCACCGATCAGAAAATGACCGCTGCCCACGGCCGTGTCGCAGATTTTTAATGTGAGAATCACTCGCTCGGCGTCGGGGCCGCGCTTGCCGGCGAGGCGTTCGGCGAGAAGCGGCTCGAGCGCCGTGTCGAGGCACACCTGCACGAGCGAGTCGGGCGTGTAGTGGGAGCCGGAAGTTTTTCGCTCATTGCCCGCCGACAGGCCCAAATGAAAGCGGTCGGAGGCGAGGGGGGCGGTGGGGTTGATCTCGGGGTGGAGTTCGAGGAGCTGTTCGTAGACGCCGCCGAGCTCTTCGCTGCCGAGGTTCTTGTAGTCCACGGAGCGGCGGCCGTCTTTATCGACGATGGTGGAGAGGCTGCGGACGGCGGCGAGCAGTGCGGCGTTGGAGAGGGCGGAGGAGCCGAGGAGGCCGAGGGCGGCGTCGCTCCAGAGGTAGCCGCCGAGGCCGATCAGGCCGAGTTGCGGCGAGCCGGGGCCGCCGAGGGCGGTCATCACGAGCTTGAGCGATTCGTAGAGATCGCGATGGCGGTTGCCGCGGGTGGTGGCGGCGAGGGCCTGGAGGCGGGCGGCGGAGTAGTGGGCTTGGTAGAGGTCGCGGGCCCGGCGGGAGGCGGCGGGATCGAGGAGCAGGTCGCGGCTTTCGGTGACGAACAGGAAGAGGAAGCGATAGACGAGCCGGAGCAGGCAGCGGTAATACTCCTGCGGGGCAAGCGCGCCCGAGGCGAGGGCGGTGCGGAGGGCGTCGTTGGCCGGATGGGCGAGAAAGCCGCGGCCGAGGGCTTCGATCGCATGTTTGACGCCGGTGGAGAGCTCGCCGAGCACGCGGGTGCCGACGGTGGCCCCTTCGACGTGCCACTTCTCGATCACGCACTCGTGGGGCTGGCCGTCGGCGGGCACATCAAAACGGGTGGCGTGGAGCGTGAGCCAGAGGAGGCGGAAATCGGCGAACGACTGGCCCTTGAAGATGGCTTCGAGGTCAAACTCCACGAACGCCTGGCGGGTCATGCTGACGTTGTCGCGGACGAGCCGGAGCTGGCGGCCGTTGGAGACGATCCCCCAGAGGGAGCCCTCGCTGCGGTTGAGCCATTCCTGGAGGAGCGAATGGGGGGCCGAGCGGCTGGCGCCGGCCACGCCCGCGGTGCGGCGGTCGAGCGGCACGCTCACGCCCACGAGGTGGATCGGCACGTGGTTCCACTGGTGGGAAATGGGAAACGTTTGGCCGGGGGAGCCGGCGGCGTCGTCGAGCGTGCGGGCGGTGGGCGTGGCGGTGAGCGAGCCATAGCCGAGCTCCTGGAAGAGAAACCGCAGCCACTGCTTGAACGTGGGGCCGGCGGCGGTGTCGAGGAGCGGCGACGAGGCGAGCTCGTCGGTGAAGGCCCGGTGGATGTCGGTGAGCCGAGTCCAGGAGCGGGTGATCGCCTCACCGAGCCGCTCGCCCCCCGCGAGGCCATACTCCGAAGGCCGCAGGCCGGGGAGCTTTTGATCCTCATTGGCGACGCGTTCGAGCACGTCGGTGGGCAGCATCGGCCCGACCGTCGAGATGTGTTGGAAGGCGAACTGACGGCGTCGGCGGCCGGCCGGGCGGCGAAGAACGGCGGTGGACATGGCCGCAGAATACCCCATCGTAAGGGGGATGCCTACGGGCTGGGCGACGGCTGGTGGCGAGCGTGAAGGTCGAGAAGCGGCTTCATATCGCGGGCGTCGGCGGCACGCAGGCAGGCGATGTATTCCGGGCGAATCGGGCTTTCGCCGCCGAGGTCCGCGGGCCATTCGACGATGGGGCAGCCGTGGATACGCAGCCAGATGTTCGAGAGCATCCGCGACCAGCGGCCGTTGCCATTGCGGAAGGGATGGATCTGCACCGCCCGGTGATGGATGAGAACTGCCTGCTCGAGGACACTCGGCATGTAGGGCTCACGGCCGCGGATGTCGTCGCAGAGCTGTGCGAGGTGTTCGCCGATGTGCGCCGGGGCGCTGCCCAGTGACAAAGGCCTGTCGCGGATCTGGCCGGCCCAGGACCAGACGTCGCCGAACATCTCGCCATGGAGCCGCAGCATCCAGCCAAAGTCGAATGTCGCAACTTTGCGGGACGGAACGGCGACGAGGTAGCGGATCACGGCCCGCCGGATGTTTTCGGCTTCGGCGACGGCGAGTTGGCTGCGGGTGCGGATGCGGCGTTTTCGCAGGCCGTCGAAATCCGCAAGCGGCGTTTCCCCGTCAGTGGACATGGCTCAGTCGGCCCAGAGGGTCCGGCCGCCAGCCGCCTGCAGTTCCCGGGTCGTACGGTCAACCATGGCGTCGAACTGATGCCTCGACAGACCCTGCGCCTCAAGGGCTGAGGTCGCCTGCACGAGAGCCGCGGCCCGCCGGGCCTTGGCTTTCGCGGCTCGGCGCACGAGCGTGTCGACCGAGAGCCGGGGACGCACGCCAACCTGCATTCCCAGGGCATCGGCGACCGCGCACACGTGGCCCATCGCCACGGTTGGCTCGCCCCGGAGGACTCTCGCCACTGTCGCCGTGGAAATACCGCTTCGCCGGGCGAGCTGCGGGATTGTCATCCGCAGTTCCCGCCTGCGTTCATCGAGATGATTGGTTGGGGACTGAATGGTGGCTGCCATGACCGACCTCAAAATAGGCGTATACGACTCGAAATTCATAGGAATCATATCGTATGTGATACGATTTGGCTAAAGGAAATCAGTTTTCTGGCCTAAAAAGCCAAAAATCATCGTCCTTCTATGCGGATTGTCCAGCCGGCAGGATGACGTAGACGCCCAGGACGTCGGCCGGGAGCTGCGGGCGGACGTCGTACTTGAGGCCTTTGATCCGGCTCTCGTCGCGGAGTTGGCGGTGAACGGCGAGGAGGGCTTTGGCCCGCTCGGCCGCGAAGGCATCGAGCCAAGGGGCGAGCGCCGGGGCGGCCGCCACCACCTTGCCCACGAACTGCCGCGACTGCTCGGGCGCGATGTTGGCGTCGGGTGTGGCCGTGAGCAGGGCTTCGGCCTGCTCCGGGGCGAGCCACGCGGCCTGCTCGGCCGCACCCTCGAAGCCCACGATGCAGCATTCCTCCGCCAGCAGCTCGCGGGTGTCGCCGCCCACCGAGCGGAGGATGTGGAACCGCAGCCGCACGAGCAGAAGCGTGGTTCGCTTGGCGACAGCCTTCGTGCGGATCGCCCCGGAGCGGGCGGCTTTCGCCGAGGCAGGATCGTCGATCGCCGTGCCCACGAGGTGGCTGGCAAGGGCCTCCACGAAGGGATGCGTGCGGGCGAGGAGGATCGTCTTCTCCATGTGCGGCAGCTCGAAGACCGCATCGAAGCGATCGGGCAGGCCTTCGGGGAGGCCGGCCCGAAAGGCGGGATCGGTGCCGGCGAGGTCGATCGCGAGCACCGTGCGGCCGCCCGCTTTCTCCACCGGCTTCACGATGCCGCCGAGCGTTTCGACCGCGCGGGCCACGAACCGCTCCACGTCCACCGTTTTGCCGATCGACTGGCAGGCGTCAATCCAGCTCGCGGCCACGGCGGTGCGGATCGCCTCCTGGGCGAACATGGTGCGGGTGCGCTTCGACCGCTCGGCCTCGCGGTCCCATTCGGCATGCAGGGCCGCGGTGGTGGGCTGCAAGTAGTCCGCCACCTCGGGCAGCAGTTTCTGGGTGGCCTTGGCGTCGCCACCCCGCAACAGCAACCCCTCGAAGATCGCCTCGACGACCTTCTCCGTGTTGATCGGCACGGGCACGCTCACGCCGAGCGTTTTCTGGATGCTGCGGTGCTTGTTGATGAGGATGTCGAGCACGATGCCGTCGATGCCGTTGTCGGCGCCGTAGAGGAAGGCGATCTCGACGGTCGGCTGCCGCTGGCCGTAGCGATCGACGCGGCCCTCGCGCTGCTCGTGACGGGTGGGATTCCAGGCGAGGTCGTAGTGAACGACCGCGTCGAACGACTCCTGGAGGTTGATGCCCTCGGAGAGGCAGTCGGTGGCCACGAGCAGCCGCTTGTCGAACGCGGCGAGCTTTTCGACCCGCTCCTCCCGCTCGGCCGGCGGCAGCGAGCCCGTCACGCAGTCGATCTCCAGGCCCTTGACCGCGAGCCGGTCCCGGAGGCTGGCCGCCACGTATTCGGCCGTGGCGATGTAGCGGCAGAAGACGATCGGGGCCCGCTTCCGCTTGAGCATGTCTTTGAGGAGCTTGACGAGGGCCGCGAGCTTGGCGTCGGCATCGCCCTCGAGCTCGGCGGCCCGCTTGGCGAGGGCCTGGAGCCGGCGGCGGTCGGTCGGCGCGGGCGACTCGTCGATCTCGGCACCCGCGGAGGCGTCGTCGGCCTCGTCGGCGTTTTCAGGGTCGGCATCGGTCGCTGCCGCGCGGCCGAGGTCGTCGGCCTCCTCTTCCGTCGCGGCGCCGACGCCACGGGCCCGGTTGCCGAGTGTGGCCGCGGCGGCGGCTGGGCTCGACGACAGGCTCCGGAGCAGGGCGATCGCGCTCCACCACCGCACCCGCTGCCGCCGTTTGTCTTCGCCCTTCACGGCCACCAGCTCCCGCGCGAAGTCGAGGCAGTCGTCGAACAGGGCCTTGTAGGGGCCGGAGAGCGAGTAGGTGAGGTCTTTGTGCACCTCGCGGTTCGGGAACGGGGTTTGGGCGTCGAGGTAGGCCTCGATGTCGGCCCGGCGACGCTGGATGAAATGCCCGGCGAGCCGGCGGCGGTCGGCCTCGTGGGCCGGGCCGGAGAGATCTTCGGGGAGGTCGGCGAGCGCGGGATCGAGCAGGGCCACGAGCGACCGGAAGGCGGCTTCGTTGCCGCTGTGGGGCGTGGCCGTGACGAGCACCATGTGGCGGTCGGGCGACTTGGCCAGATCGGCGAGGAGCTCGTGCCGCTGGTGGCGGGAGCCGCGGGCATCCGCGTCTCGGGTGCAGGTGTGGGCCTCGTCCACGATCACGAGTTCCGGGCAGGTGCGGAGGAAGTCGGCCCGGTAGCGGTTCGACTTGATGAAGTCGATCGAGATCACGAGGTGGTCGTGAACCTCGAAGATCGACTGGTCGGCGGCACACTCCCGCTCGAGCCTCGCCACCGTGCTCGCGAGCACGAGCTTGGCGTCGATGTGAAACTTCGCCGACAGCTCCCGCTGCCACTGCTCGGCCAGGTGCGGCGGGCAGAGCACGGCCAGCCGGCGGGCCTCGCCGCGGGCCAGGAGCTCGGCGGCGATCAGGCAGGCCTCGACGGTTTTGCCCACGCCCACGTCGTCGGCGATCAGCACGCGGGCCTTGGGTTGCTTGAGCGCGACCAAAAGCGGCACGAGCTGGTAGGGCCGCGGCGTGACGGCGATCGACCCGAACGAGCGGAAGGGGCCGGCGCTATTGCGCACGCCGAGCCTAACCGCGTCGCGGAGGAGGCCACAGGAGCGGTGATCGCCCGTGTGGGCCGGGTCGGGGGGCGCGAAGACGGCAGGCTCGATCGGCTCGAGGTCGGGCACGATGCCCGTCACTTCTTCTGCCACGCCGGCCAGCGGCCGCAGCATGACGAGGTCGTCCTGCGA
>JBIKXY010000313.1:0-3186 GCA_044355515.1 Pirellulales bacterium | reverse complement strand
GACGCCGGCATCCGCCATCTGCTCAAGACCCAGGATGCCGCCGGCGATTGGAAGGACGGCCAAGCCGGACCGGGGGTGACCGGGATGGCCGTGATGGTGCTGTTGGCCTCGGGCGAGGATCCGAACTTCGGGCCCTATCGGCTTCCGATCCGCAAGGCCCTGCGGAGCATGATCGTCAACCAGGATCCGAACACGGGGTTTCTGGGGGGCGATCAGGGCCATGCCAGCATGTACCAGCACGGCTTTGCGATGCTGGGCCTGGCAGAGGCCTACGGCGCCGTCGATGACCGCGGCCTCTGGACGGAGGCGGGCAGTCCGAAGGGGCCGGGGACCGGCCGCTCGATCGGCCAGGCCTTGGAACTCGCCGTTCGGGCGGCCGTGACCTCGGCCAAGAAGAATCCCTTGGGGGGATGGCGGTATTCGCCAGACGCCCGCGATGCCGACACCTCGGTGTCGGGCGCCGTCTTGATGGGCCTCCTGGGAGCTCGCAACGCAGGCATCGAGGTGCCCGACGAGACGATCGATCGGGCGATCAAGTACTACACGACCATGACCGGCACCAACGGTCAGCTCGGTTACTCCGGCGGGCCGGGCGGCGGCAGTGACGCGGTCACGAGCATCGGCGTGCTCGTGTACGCGATTGCCCGGCAGAGGGAACTGCCCCAATACCAGAAGGCGCTCTCGTATCTCGAGGTCCGCAGCCGTGACCCGCAAGCGGGGATGGAGGGCTACCCGACCTACACCCGCTATTACCGGGCCCAGGCGCTGTTTCAAGGGGACGTGGAGGCCTGGGAGCGGTGGAACGACGGGCTCGTTCGGGAGCTCAAGAAGATGCAGGGCAAGGACGGCGGCTTCTCGGGCTTCGCCGGTCGCGGGGGCGGCTTCGGCGGCACGGTCGACACGTCGCTCGCGCTCTTGGCGCTGGCGGTGAACTACAAGTTCCTTCCGATTTACGAACGGTGAACCCGATGGTCGTGAGCCGGTGGCCCGCGTCGCTGTCGCTGCTGCTGGTGGCCCTGCTGCCGCAAGCTGTCGGACTGGCCGACGAGGGGGGGCCGAACGGCGACGCCGCGGCGGCCAAGGCGGCCGCGGAGCGGGACGCCCGGGTGCTCGGGTGGCTATTTCAGCGCGGGGTGCGGGCGCTGGCCCAGCCGGCGGCACCAGCCAATCAGCCGCAGATCGACGACCAGCGACGGCAGCAGATCGAGCAGCACGCCAAGCAGATGGAGCGGCAGTTTCAGCCGACGCTCAACGGCGAGCTCGAGCTGATCCGCCGTACCTGCGGCGGGCTGGCCCCTGAAGCCCGCCAGCGGATTCTGGCGGCCGGCCGGGAGGCGGTGGCTGCGACGGCCCGGGGTTTCACCGATCGGCAGTTCACCGGACGGCTCGGTCAGGACGAGTTCGATCCGCGGCAGGAGATCCGCAGCCGGCTGGAGCAGGCGCTCGCGCCGCTGGCAGACCCGGCCGCGCTCGCCGCCTACCGGCAGGAGATTGATCGCCGGGAGGCCCGCCGAACGGAGTCGGCCCGGGTGGTGATCGTGGCCAGCATCGACCGCCAGCTTCAGCTCTCCGCCGAGCAGCGAACCCGGATCGAGGACGACCTGTCCAGAAACTGGCAGGCCGCCTGGGGCCGGGACCTCGGCTCCCGCGGCGACATGCGGATCAACGGCCTGCCTCCTGCTCCGGATTACGCGGCCGAGGCGATCGAGCCGCATCTCGACCGCGACCAGGAGGCGGCCTGGAAAAAGTGGCGGCAGCAGGCGTCGGCCCGAAACTTCGGGCGGCATTTCAGCTGGCATTTCGACGGTCAGGGTCTTCAGCAGCCCGATCCGTGGTGGGGGCGATGATGCAGCCCTATGCAGGTCAGCCGCGTTGGACTGGGCCGCTCGGGCTGCTGGCGGCGGTGCTGGTCTGCTGCCCGGCCGGTGCCGTGGACGACGATGTGGTCGTGGACGAGGATCCTGTGGCCGTGGCCCGCCACCACAACCTGATCGACCTGGGGGCCAACTTCGATGCCAATCTCTTCGAGCAGCCGGGCAACAGCTGGGCGCTCCGCAGCGGTGGGCGGCCTGGCGGCCCGCTGCCCGCGTCGCCGGCCCTCGGGCGGGCGCGGGAACTGGGGCTCAGGCGGATCGAGCGAATGGAGGCTGCCTGCACGCTGACCGAGCCGCAGCGGACCCGGCTGATGCTGGCGGTGGAATCGGATGCGCGGCGATTCGCCGCCGAGGTGGACGCGGTGCGGGCAACCTATGCCGGCCGCCAGATCGATCTCAACGAGCCGGCCGGGCAGCGGGAGTGGAACGTCTTCCAGCAGGATGTCTCGCGGTGTCGGGACCGGCTGCGCAGCCTGTTCGACGAGAGCGGTCTGTTCTCGACCGTGCTGCCGACGATTCTCGACGAGCGGCAGTTGGCCTGCCTCACGGCCGAGCGGGCCGCCCGGCGGTCGTTTCACTGGCGGGCGATCGTGCTCGAGGCGATGACGAAGATCGACGAGTCGCTCGGCCTCGACCAGCGGCAGCACGATGTGATCGTCGCGGAACTGCTCGGCCGCGAGCCGCCGCTGCGGATCGACGGGCAGCCTGCCGGGCACTTCGACGCCAACTGGCGCAGGCACCTGGTGCTGATGGTGCTGGCCGAGGTCGATGCCAAGCCGATCCGAGCCGCGGTCAGCGAGCGGCAGTGGAAGGGGCTGGCGCCGATGCTGAACCAGGGCCGGGCCATGCGGTCGGCGATCGAAGCCCAGGGGTTCCTGGAGAAGACCCGCTGACGCTTCCGGCCGGCGCGGGCAGGAGTTCCGGCAGCCCGGGCCGCCCTCCCTCCGGCGTGGCCGGCAGTTCTTGCTTGGCCGGGAGCTCGTCCTGCCGGGTGGCCGGCTCCAGCGGCGGCAGCTGCACCGGCCGGGCGTCGGCGCCCACCGACTCGAAGGCCTGGGTGACGGGCCCGCGGCTGAACACGCCAGGCCGCGAGTGGCCGTAGTCGAGATAGAGGCTGGCATCCCGCTGCCGGGCCCGGCGGTGGGCGTCGAAGTAGGCCTTGCCCGGCCAGGGGCCCTCGGCCAGAAACACGCCGTTGTATTCCAGCAGCGACCCCTTGCGGTAATGGAGCTGCGAGATCGAGCGGTTGTAGTCCACCAGCGCCCGGTAGTAGGAGCTCTCGGCCTCGGCCCGCCGCCGCTGGGCGTCGAGC
>JBIKXY010000008.1:0-32435 GCA_044355515.1 Pirellulales bacterium | reverse complement strand
CCTAGTTCCCCAGTTTTGTACCTCAGGCGCCGGTGGGCTTGCCTCGCAGTTTTTGTACCTCACGCGCCGGTGGGCTTGCCTCGCAGTTTTTGTACCTCACGCGCCGGTGGGCTTGCCTCGCAGTTTTTGTACCTCACGCGCCGGTGGGCTTGCCTCGCAGGTGGAGTGGGCGGTTGATCCACCACGCAACCTGACGGCCATTGCCGCAGGTGGCCTGTTCCTGTGGCAGTGGGCTTGTCCGACGAGATGCCGGGATCCATGGCTAGTCCGCGGCATCGTGTCCTGCTCGTCGACGACCAGTTCCTGATCGGGAAAATGGTCTCCAAGTTGCTGGCTGGGGCCGACGACATCGTCCTCGAGTTCCAGCAGGATGCGGCTTCGGCCCTGGTCGCCGCCGAGACGTTTCGCCCGACGGTGATCCTCCAGGATCTCGTGATGCCCGACGTCGAGGGGCCGGAGATGGTGCACCGGTTCCGCGATCTGCCGGCCACGGCCGACGTGCCCGTGATCGTGCTCTCAGCGGTGGCGGAGTCGGAGACGAAGGCCGAACTGCTCGCGGGCGGGGCGGCCGACTACCTCGTGAAGCTGCCCGACGCCGTCGAACTCGTGGCCCGGATTCGCATCCACTCCGAGGCCCACCACCGGCTCGTGGAGCGAAACGCCGCCTTCGCGGCGCTCGAGAAGTCGCATGCCGACCTGGCCCGGGAACGCGAGCGGTCGGAGCGGCTGCTGCTCAGCATCCTGCCGCAGGCCATCGCCGAGCGGTTGAAGGATTCGCCGGGAACGATCGCCGAGGGCTTTCCTGAGGCGACGGTGATGTTCGCCGACCTGGCGGGGTTCACCACGTTTTCCCGCGCGGCCGATCCGCGGGGCATCGTCGAGATGCTCGACGCGATCTTCTCCGAGTTCGACCGGCTGGCGGCGGCCGCTGGCATCGAGAAGATCAAGACGATCGGCGACGCCTACATGGCCGTGTCGGGGCTGCCGAAGCCGCGGACCGATCATGCCGTCGCGGCGGCAGGGTTGGCCCTCGGCATGCGGGACGCCTTCGCGACGCTCGCCCGGGACCGCAGCCTGCCGCTCGACCTGCGGATCGGCATCCATTCGGGGCCGGTGGTGGCCGGCGTGATCGGGCGGCACAAGTTCAGCTACGATCTCTGGGGCGACACGGTGAACATCGCCAGCCGGATGGAGTCGCACGGGGCGCCCGGCATGATCCACGTGTCGGCGGCGACGCGGGCGCTCCTGGGCGAGCGGTTCCGATTCGAGCCACGGGGCGAGGTGGCGGTGAAGGGCTCGGGCCCGATGGAGACGTTCTTCCTCCTCGGCCCCGCCTGAGGGGCGGTCTGAGTGGATTTCCCCTGGCGCAGGCGTCGTGGGTCGCGCCGGCGAGGGATCGCCCGTACCCCGTCGCCGGACGTCGTGGGTTAGCGCCGGCTCGGAGTTGCCCATGCCATCTCGCCGGACGCTCCCCCCGGGCTTCGTGCCCTCCGGTCGCTCGGAGGAAACCTCGCTGCGCAATCCTTGCTGCGCTCGGTTTCCTACGCCGCTCGATCGGCATGGGCAACCCCTCGCTGTCAAACGTCGCGGCAGCAAGTCAGTGCCAGCGCTTCAGCCAGCCGCGGCGCCAGAAGAAGGCGACCATGCCTGCGGTCGTCGCCAGCATGATCCCCACCGCCACCAGGTTGCCGTACCGGAAGTTGAGCAGCGGCATGTTCCACGGAGAATCGGTATCGAAGTTCATGCCGTAGTAGCCCGTGATGAAGGTCAGGGGCATGAACACGGTGGCGATCACCGTGAGCACCTTCATGACGTCGTTCATGCGATTGTTGAGGCTCGCCAGGTAGATGTCCCGCAGATCGCTGCCGATCTCGCGGAAACTCTCCATCAGGTCGAGGAGTTCCATCGTGTGGTCGTAGGAGTCGCGGAAATGCTGCCGGGCGTGATCGCCCACGAACCGCGTCGGCTCCCGGCCGAGCGCATGGAGCACGTCCCGGGTGGGCCAGAGCGCGCGACGCAGGACCATCAGGTCGTTGCGCACGTCGTGAATCCGCGTCAGGGCATCGCGGGAGGGACGTTCGATCGCCTCCTCCTCGAGGGCCTCGAGCCGATCGCCGAACTGCTCGAGCACGGGGAAATAGCCGTCGACGACGGCGTCAAGCAGGAGCGCGCAGAGGTGGTCGGCACCCAGGTCGCCCAGCCTCGTGCGTCCGCTGCGGATCCGCTGCCGAACGCCGTCGAACGCGTCGGTGGCGCCATGCTCGCGGAAGGTCAGCACGTAGCGGTCGCCGAGAAAGATGGCGACCGGGTCGGTGACGACGGCCTCGCCCTCGTACCGCGCCGTCCGGGCCGCGATCAGCACCTGGTGGCCGAAGATCTCGACCTTCGGCCGTTCGTCAGGCGTCACGGCATCCTCGAGGGCGAGTTCTCCGATCTCGAAAACCTCACCGATTCCGCGAATCGTCGCCAGATCCTCGAAGCCCTGCACATCGACCCAGATGACCGGCCAGCGTTGCCGAGACTCGACCAGATCCGCCGGCCGTGGGACCGCGGCTTCGTGCGCGGTCTGGCCGTCGCAGGCGATCAGCCGCAGCGTCGTCGGGCGGCCCTCGTGCCGCGTGGCCGTCGAGATCGAGGAGGCGAGGTCGCGGTGGCGGTGGCGGTGCCGGCGGCGGCGTTTGCGGTTTGACATCGGCGCTGCCCGTCGGCTTGGGGGCGGTCTGCGGCGAATGAACCGCCCGCCGGCCACCGGCACCGCGAGTGTATAGTCGGGCCATGGTGCGTGGAAAACAGTCCGGGGCGATGGGCGAGGCCCTCGGCTGGGCCGCGCGGATCATCGCTGCGGGCGTGGCGATGTTTCTGCCGGCGGTCGCCGGCGGCTTCCTTGACGCGAGGCTGGGCACGGAGTGGCTGGGGCCGGTGGGGCTCGCGATCGGATTCGTGGCCGGCCTGGCCTGGCTCGTGCGGATGGCGTCCGGGCGGAGCAAGCCGTGAGCCGGGAACGACGGGTGATGCTGGTCGGGGCAGGGGTGCTGCTGGCCACGTTGGCGGTCGCGGCCGCTGCGTCGCTCGCGGTGCTCGGGTGCGACGCGGATCACGTGCTGGCGGTCGGGTTCGCGGCCGCCGTCGCGGGGGGCGGTGCGGTGACGGGCTGGACGCTGGCCCGGCAGGGCAGGGGGGGGCCGGTCGCGGTGGCCGTGGCCGGGGGGCTGGCGGCTACGCTGGTCCGGATGCTTCCCTTGCTTGTGGCGCTGGCCTGGCTCGTCGGCCGCGATCAGTCTTCGTGGGCAGCTGCTGCCGGCGGGCTGCTCGTGGCCTTCCACCTCGTCCTGCTCGTGACCGACATGGTGCTCAACTCCCTGGCGGATCGGTGGCCGGGCCGGGGCTCTCGGGGCTCGAAAAATCGCCCATCAGCGGGCGCCGACATCGAGAATTGACGAGGACGGGCAGGCTGCCCCACACTCTCCAATCTTCCCGCCCCGAAGCCTCGGTCAGTCAGTCCCCCTCACGGAAAACCTCAGGTCCCGATGGCCGGCCACGACCCGATCTACCACCTCAAGGACTGCTACTTCTTCGAGGTGCCCAAGGCGCTGTGGCGGCAGGGCTGGACTGAGATGGATCAGGTGCCGCAGTGGCTGCGGACGGCTCATCCTGAAGCCACGCTCGAGCAGTTCAACCGGGCGATGGACGGGAAGATCCTGATCCCGCAGCCGTTCGCCACGCTCGAGAACCTGTTCTCGGTGAAGTCGGGGTTCGGGATCTCGAAGTTCATGATTCTGGAGGTGGCGCTCGCGGCCATCCTGTTTTTTCTGTTCACGCGACTCGCCCGGATGCTCGCCTCGGGGGAGCCGCCCCAGGGGCGGTTCGCGAACTTGTTCGAGACCTTCATCCTCTTCATCCGCGACCAAGTGGCGCGGCCGGCGATCGACAGCCACGACGACCATGGGCACGGCGGGCACGATGATCACGGCGGCCACGGTGAACATGGTCACGGGCTGCAGGTGCAGGGCGGCCAGGCCGCGGCCCTGGCCCAGGCCCAGGCCCACGAGGGTGACCGGTTCGTGCCCCTGCTCTTGACGATCTTCTTCTTCGTGCTGGGCTGCAATCTGCTCGGCATGCTGCCCTGGGCCGGCTCGCCCACGGCGTCGTTCTCCGTCACGCTGGCGCTTGCGGGCGTGACGCTGGCCACCGTGGTGATCGCCGGGATGATGAAGTTCGGGGTGCTCGGCTTCTTCGTCAACCAGGTGCCGAGCATGGATCTGCCGCTCCCCCTGGCGATCGTGCTCAAGCCGATGATCTTCGCGATCGAGATGCTCGGGCTCTTGATCAAGCACGGCATCCTCGCCGTCCGCCTGCTGGCCAACATGGTGGCCGGCCATCTCGTGCTGCTCGGCATCATGGGCCTGATCACCGCGGCGGCCACGGCCACGCTCGGCACCTGGGCCACTGTGACCTCGATCAGCGTCGTGGGCAGCGCCCTGTTCAGCCTGCTGGAGCTGTTTGTGGCCTTCCTGCAGGCCTATATTTTCACATTTCTTTCGGCCCTCTTCATTGGCGCGGCCGTGCATCACCATTAGTCTTCTGGTCCCCGTCTTTTTCCCCGTCCCGCAAGGAGTTTGACTCTCTCATGATGCGTTCCTTCTTTTCCGTCCGCACGCTCGTCACCGCCGCCGCCCTGATCGTGATGTCGGCCGGCGTCGCCCAGGCCGCCGAGGCCGAGGCCACCGGCCACTCGCTGATCGATCTGAGCCGCTACTTCGGCGTGGCCGTGACCGTGATCGGTGCCGCGTTCGGCATCAGCCGGCTGGCCGCCAGTGCTTACGAGAGCATGGCCCGCCAGCCCGAAGTGGCCGGCAGCATCAACACCGCCATGATCATCGCGGCGGCTCTGATCGAAGGCTTCACGTTCTTCGCGCTCTACATCTGCTTCGCGAAGTGATTCCAGAGGGCGGGCCCGGCAACGGGTTCGTCTTCTCGGGGAGGGCCGAGGGGCCGCGAGGATTCGCTCGCGGCCCCGCCCTCCCGCCGGTCAGGCTTCCGTTCTCCTTCGTCTCGAGGATTCACCGTGCACGATCGTCCTGTCAGCGGCCGCGGCCTCCAGCGGCTTGCTCGTTCCTCGCTGTGGCCGATGGCGATGGCAGCGGCCGCCCTGCTGGGCATCGCTTCGGCCTCGGTGCCGCAGTTCGCGCTGGCGGCGGGCGACGGTCACGCCGCCCACGACGAGATCGGCTACGTGCCCGCACCGAGCACCGATCCGGCGGAGTTTCGCGGCGACCTGGCGATCTGGTCGTTCGCGGTGTTCGTGCTGCTGGCCGGCCTGCTGGCGAAGTTTGCCTGGAAGCCGATCATGGAGGGGCTCGACAAGCGGGAGCGGGGAATCGCCGACACGATCGCCGCCACGCGGGCCGCCAACGAGGAGGCCAAGAACATGCTGGCCTCGTACGAGCGGCGGCTGGCCGAGGCCTCCGAGGAGGTGCGGGGGATGCTCGAGGAGGCCCGGCGAGACGCCGAGGCCACCAGGCAGGCGATTGTTGCGGAGGCCCGCAAGTCCGCCGACGACGAGCAGGCCCGGGCCAAGCGGGAGATCGGCCTGGCCACCGACGACGCCCTGTCGCGGATCGCCGAGCGGGCGGGCGAACTCGCCATGGACGTGGCGAGCAAGTTCATCCGCCAGAAGCTGTCGGCCGACGACCAGCAGCAACTCGTTCGTGATTCCGTCGCCGCCATCCGTTCCGTCCCCAGCGCCAACTGAAGATTCCCCGAGTGTTCATGGCCGCCGCAGCCCCATCTCCAGCCCCAGAGCCCCACGCCCTCGACATCGGCGCCGAGCGAATCGCGCGGGTGTATGCCCAGGCGATCATCGAGGCGGCTGACGTCAAGAACTGTCGCGAGGAGGTGATCGCTGAACTCGAGCAGTTCGTCCGTGACGTGCTGCCGAAGGTGCCGCAGGCCAGGGCGGTGTTCGAGTCGCCCCGGGTGACCGTGCCTCAGAAGGCCGCCCTGATCGAGCGGATCGCCGCCGGCCGGATGACGCCCACCACGGTTCACGCCCTGCACGTGCTGGCCCGCCACGGACGGCTCGGGATCGTCGCCGAGGTCGCGGCGGCAGTCCGCCGCGTGGCCGACGAGATGGCAGGCCGTCGCCAGGCGACGTTCACCACCGCCGTGCCGCTGTCCGCCGACGATCAGCGGCGGATCGTGGCCGAGGTCGAGCAGGCCGTGGGCGGCTTGCTCGCCCCGTCGTTCGTCGTCGATCCCGGCCTGATCGGCGGCCTCATCGTCCGCGTCGGCGACACCGTTTACGACCAATCCATCGCCACGGGCCTGGTACGGCTCGGGGGCAATCTGCACAGGAGGACCATTCATGAAATTCAACACGGACGAGATCGCCTCGCTTCTGCGTGAGGAGATCGACCGCTACGAGTCTGGCATCGACGTCCGCGAGGTCGGGCGGGTGCTCGAGGTGGGCGACGGCATCGCCCGCGTCTGGGGGCTCTCCGGCGTGATGGCCGGAGAAATGGTCGAGTTTCCCAGCGGGGTGACCGGCCTGGCCTTCAACCTCGAGGAAAACTCGGTCGGCGTGATCATTCTGGGCGACTACCTCAAGGTCACCGAGGGGGACGAGGTCAAGAGCACCGGCCGGCTGCTCTCCGTCCCGGTGGGCGACGCCGTGATCGGCCGCGTGCTCGACCCGCTGGGCAATCCGCTCGACGGCAAGGGGCCGGTGGTGACCGAACTGCGGCGGCCGGTCGAGACGCTGGCCCCGGGCATCGCCGAGCGGCAGCCCGTCCGCGAGCCGCTCCAGACCGGGATCAAGGCGGTCGACGCGATGACGCCGATCGGCCGCGGCCAGCGCGAGCTGATCATCGGCGACCGCAAGACGGGCAAGACCGCGATCGGCCTTGATGCGATCATCAACCAGAAGGACAGCGGCGTAAAGTGCTTCTACGTGGCCGTCGGCCAGAAGGACTCGTCGGTGGCCGTGGCCATCGACGTGCTCCGCAAGTATGGCGCGATGGACTACACGACGGTGATCGTGTCGGGCGCCTCGACGGCGGCACCGCTGCAGTACATCGCCCCCTACTCGGGGACGGCGATGGCCGAGCACTTCATGTACAACGGCCAGCACGCCCTGATCGTGTACGACGACCTCTCGAAGCAGGCCACCGCCTACCGGCAGTTGTCGCTCCTGATGCGGCGGCCGCCGGGCCGCGAGGCGTTTCCGGGCGACGTGTTCTACGCCCACAGTCGCCTGCTGGAGCGGTCTGCCAAGCTGTCGGCGGAGAAGGGGGGCGGCTCGCTCACAAGCCTGCCGATCATCGAGACGCTCGAGGGCGAGGTCTCGGCCTACATTCCCACCAACGTGATCTCGATCACCGACGGTCAGATCTACCTTCAGCCCGACCTGTTCTTCGCCGGCCAGCGGCCCGCCATGAATGTCGGCATCTCGGTTTCCCGCGTCGGCGGTGCCGCCCAGACGAAGGCCATGAAGAAGGTGGCCGGCGGCCTCCGTCTCGACCTGGCGAGCTTCCGCGAGCTGGAGGCCTTCGCCCAGCTGGGCACCGACCTCGACGCGGCCACCCAGCAGCGGCTCGACCGCGGCTACCGGATGGTCGAGCTCCTGAAGCAGGGCCAATATGCCCCGATGGACGTGGTCGATCAGGTGCTCTCGATCTACGCGGGCACCCGCGGCCATCTCGACGAGGTGCCCCGCGACCAGGTTGCCGACTGGGAGAAGGGCTTCCTGACGTTCGTCCGCGACCAGGTGCCGGAACTGCGGCAGCGGATCGTGGACACCAAGGAGCTCGACGGCGAGGGGGAGCGGCAGCTCGAGGCCGCGATCGCGGAGTTCAAGCGGCAGCGGGCGGCCGGCCGCGCGGCCGAGGGCCGGCGGCCGGTGGCGGCGAGCCGCTAGGCAGAGACAGGCTAAGACAGGCACCTCAGGCGGACAGCTCCAGAAGGAACCAGCGGCGATGGCAAAGGCCCGGGCACTCGATCGACGGCGGAAGAGCGTGCGGAACATCCGCAAGATCACCCGCACGATGGAGCTGATCGCGACCGCGCGGTTTAAGAAGGCGATGGACCGCTCGCTGGCGGCCCGCGACTACACCAAGCACCTGGCCAAGATCCTGGAAAATATCGCCGCGGTCGGGACTGACGTGGCCCATCCGCTGCTGGAAATCCGGCCGACCAAGCGGGCGGCCGTGCTCGTGCTGACGGGCAACCGGGGGCTGTGCGGCGGCTACAACGGCAACGTGGTGCGGCAGGCCGCGGCCCTGCTCGGGCAGTGGAAGAGCGAGCAGGTGGAGACGCGGGTGGCGGTCTCTGGCAAGCGGGGCATTTCGGCCCTCAAGTTTCGCGGCGTGACGCTGGCCGACACCTACACCACGTTCGAGGACAAGCCGGAGTACGCGGCCGTGGCCCCGATCGGCCGGGCCTATCTCGAGGCCTACGCCGCCGGCGAGATCGACCGGCTCGACGTCGCCTACACGCGGTTTCACGGGATCGCGAAGCAGGAGGCGGTGGCCGAGATGCTGCTGCCGCTCGCTCCGCCCCAGGCGACGGCCGCCGCGGCCAAGCTGGCCAGCGACGAATACGACTTCGAGCCCTCCGCCGAGAGCATCCTCGAGGAGTTGCTGCCGGCCAGCTTCATGGCCCGGCTCTTCAAGTGCTTTCTCGACGCGGCCGTGAGCGAGCAGGTGGCCCGGATGGTGGCCATGAAGGCGGCCACGGAGAACGCCGGCGGCCTGATCAAGAACCTCTCGCGGCAATACAACCGGGCCCGGCAATCGCAGATCACCGGCGAGATCATGGAGATCCTCGGGGGCGTCGAGGCCCTCAAGCAGTAGACAATCCCGAACCGGGGGCTGTTTCCCGCCCTTGGTAACCTCATCGAGTCATCCAGAACGACACCTCAGGCAGCGACGCAGGAGTTTCGAGCGACATCATGGCAACCGCAACCATTACCGGCCGCATCACCCAGGTCATCGGCTCGACCTTCGACGTCGAGTTTCCCGAGGACGCGATCCCCGCGATCTACAACGCCGTCCGGATCGACTCCGATCGCAAGGGGGTGCAGGTCCACCTCGTGGGCGAGGTGCAGCAGCATCTCGGCGGCGGCAAGGTGCGGTGCGTGGCGCTCGGCTCGACCGACGGCCTCGTACGCGGCGAGGAGGTGGTCGACACCGGGGCACCGGTCTCCGTGCCCGTGGGCAAGGCCACGCTCGGCCGGGTCTTCAACCTGCTCGGTGAGCCGATCGACAACCGGGGCGTCGTCGAGACCGAGGAGCGGTGGCCGATCCACCGTGACCCGCCCGCGGTGTCGGAGCTGTCCACGAAGACGGAGCTCTTCGAGACGGGCATCAAGGTGATCGACCTGCTGACGCCCTTCGTCCGCGGCGGCAAGGCCGGCCTGTTCGGCGGGGCCGGTCTGGGCAAGACGGTGATCCTGACCGAGCTGATCGCCCGGATCGCCAGCGCCCACGGCGGCTACTCGGTGTTTGCCGGCGTCGGCGAGCGGACGCGCGAGGGCACCGACCTCTGGCTCGAGATGCAGGAGGCCAAGATCGGCGACACCGGCCGGAGCGTGATCGAGCAGACCTGCATGGTGTTCGGGCAGATGAACGAGCCGCCGGGGGCCCGGCTCCGGGTGGCCCTCTCGGCCCTGACCATGGCCGAGTATTTCCGCGACACCACCGGCGCCGACACGCTGCTCTTCGTGGACAACATCTTCCGCTTCTCCCAGGCCGGCAGCGAGGTGAGCGCGCTGTTGGGCCGGATGCCGAGCGCCGTGGGCTATCAGCCGACGCTCGCAACGGAGATGGGCGCCCTGCAGGAGCGGATCACCTCGACCTCGAAGGGGGCGATCACGAGCGTTCAGGCGGTCTATGTGCCGGCCGACGACCCGACCGACCCGGCCCCGGCCACGGCCTTCGGCAATCTCGACGCCTTCCTCTACCTGGAGCGGTCGATCTCGGAGAAGGGCATTTATCCGGCCGTCGATCCGCTCGCCTCGTCGAGCCGGATTCTCGACCCGCAGTACGTCGGCGAGCGGCATTACAGGATCGCCCGCCGCGTGCAGCGCACGCTCCAGCGGTATCGCGAGCTTCAGGACATCATCGCCATCCTCGGCGTGGACGAGCTCTCGGAGGAAGACAAGCTCGTCGTTCACCGGGCCCGGCGAATGGAGCGGTTCCTGTCCCAGCCGTTCCTCGTGGCCGAGGTGTTCACGGGCAAGCCCGGCGAGATCACGAGCCTGGCCGACACGATCCGCTCGTTCGAGGAGATCGCCGACGGCAAGTGGGATCACCTCCCCGAGCAGGCCTTCATGTACGTCGGGCCGATCGAGCAGGCGGAGGAGCAGGCCAAGAAGATGGCCGCCAAGTCCTGAACCTGCAGCCGCCCCACCCGGGAATCACCGCCATGGCCGACTCGACCCGCTCCTCCGGCATCCGCTGCGTGATCGTCACGCCGGAGACGACCGTGCTCGACACGACTGCCCGCGGCGTGATCCTGCCGCTCGAGGATGGCCAGCGGGGCATCGGCCGCGGCCACGCGGCCTTCATCGGCCGCCTCGGTGCCGGCGAGGTGCGGATCACCGTGGGCGAGGGGCGGGAGGGGTCGCGGAGCGTGTTCGTGGATCGCGGCTTCGTCGAAGTGGGTCACGACACGGTGACGGTGGTGACCCAGCGGGCGCTTGCGGCCGAAAAGCTCGATCTGGCCGAGGCCCGCGCCGCGTTGGCCGAGATCACGGCCAAGCCCGCCACGGGCGACGAGGCGATCGCGGCCAAACTCGCGGCCCAGGAATCCGCCCGCGGGATTCTGCGAATCGCCGGCCGCGGCCGCTAGCCGCTGCGTTCAGCCACGTTTGGTGATTGCCTCGATGACCGCCGCCGCCATCCGGTCGAGCGGCACGACGCGGTCCACCACGCCCAGTTCGATCGCCGCCTTCGGCATCCCGTAGACGACGCAGGTCGAGGCGTGTTCCGCGAGCGTCGTGCCCCCGGCCGCGCGAATCGCCTGCATGCCAAGCGCCCCGTCGCTGCCCATGCCAGTCAGCAGGGCGGCCACCACGTTCGCCCCGGCCGCCTCGGCGGCCGAGCGAAACAGCACGTCCACGGCCGGCCGGCAGTGGTGCAGCGGCGGGGAGCGGACCAGCCGCGTGCGGAAGCCGCCACGCTGCTCGATGGCGAGATGAATATCACCGGGGGCGATCACGCACTCGCCCGGCAAGAGCGGCTCGCCGTCGCCGGCCTCGCGGACCCTCACGGCCGACGTCTCCGCGAGCCGCTCGGCCACCGCCCGGGAGAAGGCGGGGGAGATGTGCTGGACGATCGCGATCGGTGGCAGGCCGGCCGGCAGGGCGGGCACGATCTGGCGGAGGGCGGCCACGCCCCCGGTCGAGGCGCCGATCACGATCAGCTGGCGGTCGGCTGCTGCGTGGCTGCTGCTCCGCAAGACTTCGCCCCGGGCGACCCGCTGGCCGACCTCGACCAGTGGCGGTCGGCGGAGGTGGCGGCCTGCGGCGGCAGCAGCCTTCACGTGCCAGGCGAGCTTGTCGGCCACCGCCCCGAGCGACATCGTGCCGTCGGGCTTGGCGAGCACATCCACCGCCCCGGCCTCGATCGCCTCGAGCGCCGCCCGCGACCCGGCCTGGGCCAGCGAGCTGACCACGACCACCGGGAGCGGGTGGTGCTCCATCAGGATCCGGAGGAAGGTCAGGCCGTCCATCCGGGGCATCTCCAGGTCGAGCGTCAGCACGTCGGGGTCGAGCTGGGCGATCTTTTCCCGGGCCACGTACGGGTCGGGAGCCGTGCCCACGACCTCGAGTTCGGGATCCCGCGCGAGGGCGTCGCTGATCGCCTTGCGGACGAGCGCGGAGTCATCCACGACCAGCACGCGGATCGGGCGGCGGGCGGCGGGTTGTTCTGGGCTGCTCATGGTCGTCTGCCTCGCCCGTTCAGGCCGGCCGCTGGTAGACCGCCGGCCGCACCTGCCGGAAGGCGTGCTCGAGCCCCAGCAGGCTCTCGGCGTGGCCCACGAACAGGTGGCCGCCGGGCGCCAGCTGCTCGAACAGCCGCCTCACGAGCATCTGCCGCGACGGCTCGTCGAAGTAGATCATCACGTTGCGGCAGAAGACCACGTCGAGCCCGCGGGGCAGCGGGTAGTCGGGCTGAAAGAGGTTGATCGCCGCGACGGTCACCTGCCGCCGCAGCTCGGGTTTGACCCGGTACAGCCCCTCGCGGGTGCCGAATCCGCGGCGGAAGTAGCGGGCCAGGAGAGCGTCGCCGGGGAGGCGGACGCGATCGGCCGCGTAGACGCCCAGCCGGCAGCGAGCGAGCATCCGCCGGGAAATGTCGGAGGCCCGCACCTCCCAGGGAATTGCCGGTCGGCCTCGGAAGTGCTCGGCGAGCACGATCGCCAGCGAGTAGGCCTCCTCGCCGGAGGAGGCGGCGGCGGACCAGACCCGCAGCGGCCGCTGCAACGCGGCGGCCTGGGCAGCCGCGGCCGGCAGGATCTCGGCCCCGAGAAACTCGAAGTGGGCCGGCTCCCGGAAGAAGTGGGTGTGGTTGGTGGAGACGAGGTCGATCACCCGCTCCGCCTCGTCGTCGTTCGCGGGGCCCAGCAGGCTGCAGTAGTCGTCGAAGCTTTCGCATCCCAGATCCCGCAGCCGCCCGGCCAATCGGCCGGCGACGAGAGCCCGCTTGTCGGGGCCGAGCCGGATCCGGCTGCGGCGGTAGACCAAGTCCTCGAGGAACGCGTAGGCCCGATCGGTGAGGGGGGGCTCGGTTGGCGGCATGGCTGGGGGCACCGGCGATCGTAGCCGGTTTGTCCGGAGTGTCCGTGGACACGCTGCGAGCTGGCCCATCTCCGAACGGGTGAACTCAAAACTCCTGGAAATGCCGGTCCTCGGCGTCGTGGAGCGGAGCGGCCGCGGACGCGTCGCCCGGCATCGGGATCCGCGGCGCCGCGACCGCCGGCAGACGGGCGGGCGGGATGCGGGCGATCGTCTTCGGCCGGCCCGACGCGGCCGGCTTGGGGGCGGCCCGTTGGCCGGGGGTCGCCTTGACGAGGCTTCGCAGCATCTCCACATGGGAGCGGACGGCGGTCGCCTGGGCCGAGAGATCGGCCGCCGCCATCGCCCCCTCGTCGGCGCGGGTGGCGTTCTCCTGTGTCACCTGGTCGAGCTGGGTCATCGCCGACCCGATCTGGCGGATCCCCTGCGACTGCTCCTGGGCGGCCGTGGCGATCTCCGCCACGAACGTGTCGGCCGCGGTCACCCGCTCGGCGATCTCGGCGAGCGAGCCCCCCACGCGGCTGCAGCTGGCGGCACCCTGGCGGCTGCTGGCGATCGCCGCCTCGATCCGCTCGGCCGTCTCCTTGGCGGCAGCCGCGCTCCGCTGGGCGAGACTCCGCACCTCGTCGGCCACGACGGCGAAGCCGGCCCCCGCCTCGCCGGCCCGGGCCGCCTCGACCGCCGCGTTGAGGGCGAGGATGTTGGTCTGAAACGCGATCTCGTCGATCTGCTTCACGATCTTGGCCACCTCCGTGCTGGCCGCCCCGATCGACCGCATGGCGGCGTTCATCTCGGCCATGGTGACCGTGCCCGCGGCCGCCGCCCCCTTGGCCTGCCGGGCGAGCTCCGTGGCCTGGGCGGCGTTGTCGGCGGTGCAGCGGATCATCGCCGACATCTGCTCGAGGGCGGCTCCCGTCTCGGCGACCGCCGAGCCCTGTTCGGTGCAGCCGGCAGCCACGGTGCGGTTGACGGCCGCCAGCCGTTCGGCCGCCTCGGCCGTACGGACGGCGCTCGCTTCAAGGGCGTCGGAAACCCCGCCGAGCGTGCGGGACAGCGAGCGAATGATGCCCAGGGCCAGGGCCGTGCCCGTCACCGCGGCCAGGCCCAGCAGCGAGCCGCCGATCAGCGCAGCGGCCTGCAGTTCCGCCCGGGCAGCGGCCACCTGCTTCTGGGTCAGCCTGATGTTGTGGTCGATCGTGGCGGTGAACCTCTCGAAGCACTGCTTGGCGATCGGCTCGACGCCGGCGAGGATCGTGCCACGGGCCTCGGCCGGCCGGCCCGCAGCGGCCAGTTCGAGGGCGCGGGTCACGCCGGCGAGCAGTTCGAGCCGGCTCTCGCGGGCCGCCTCGAACAGCCGCCGATCTTCGGCGTCGCTGAACAGGCTCGGGTACGCGGCGACCGCCGCGTCGCTCCGCTTGATCGCGGCCGCGACATCGCCGCGGGCCGACTGCATCCGCTCGGGCGAGTCGGTGTCGAGCACGGACGTCCGGGCCTGCTGGATGATCAGGAGGTCGTCGGCGATGATCCGGCTGAGCTCCACCACCGAGGGCACGGTGTTGGCGGCCAGCGACCGGACCTCGGCATGGACGGCCCGCAGCCGGGAGAGCAAGACTCCGCCCACAGCGAGGGCGACGAGCACGAGCAGGGCGAAGCCCAGGGCGACGCGGCGGGGAATGGTCAGAGCGAGCATGGGGGGTGCCGGCGGGGTGATGCGGAAGGGGATGCGAGGCAATCAGTCGCCGGCCTGCGGCCGGGCGGAAATCTCGGCGGCCCGGTCGGCCGCCGCGACGACGTCGAGGTCGATCAGGGTGGCAACGGCGGCTGCGCGACGGGCCATGCCCGTGATGAACCTGACATCGACCGCGTCGCCGAAGTCGGGGGGCGGCGCGATGTCGGTCGCGGCGATGCCGGCGACCTCCTCCACGCCATCGACGACGACGGCGTAGGGACGGGTGCCGCCGGTCGCTGCGGCCACCTGAGCCACGATGATGCAGGTGCGTTCATGGTCGGCCGCAGCCGGCAGCCCGAACCGCACCCGGAGATCGATCAGCGGGATCACGCGGCCCCGCAGGTTGATCACGCCCCGAACATGAGCCGGCATCCCGGCGACCGCGGTGATCGGGCAGAGGCGGATGATCTCCCGCACGGCGAGCACGGGCAGGCCGTAGGTCTCGCCGGCGAGCGTGAAGGTGAGGTATTTTTCCGGTCGGGCTGCCGCCTCGGCGGGTGGCGTGGCTGCCGTGTCGCGTGCTGATTGGCTCATGGTGGCGAAGCGGCCTCAGGCCGCGGTCTCCGAGGGCAGCTTCTCAGGCCCGCCGCGGCCCGGGCGGACCAGGGGGGCGGTGTCGAGGATCAGGCCCACCCGCCCGTCGCCCAGGATCGCGGCGCCGGCGAATCCGGTGCGGCCGGCGAACGTCTCGCCGAGCGACTTGATAACGACCTCCTGCTTGCCGACGAGCTCGTCCACCAGCAGGCAGCGGCGATCGTGGCCGGCCTCGAGGACGACGACGATCGCCCGGGCAGGATCCTCCTCCGCGGCGATGCCGAGCCGGCGGCCCAGCCGGACCAGCGGCACCAGGCTGCCGCGAACGTCGACCAGCTCGCCGCGGCCATGCACCGTGGTGATCCCGCCCGGGCGGGGGCGAAACGATTCCCGGACCGCGAGCGTCGGAATCACGAACCGCTGCCCGCCGACCGCCACGATCAGCCCCTCGATGATGGCGAGTGTCAGGGGCAGGGTGATCGTGAACGTGGTGCCCCGGCCGGGCAGGGACTCGATTTCGACCTTGCCGCGGAGCCGTTCCAGATTGCGGCGGACCACGTCCATGCCCACGCCCCGGCCCGAGAGGTCGCTGACCTGCTCGGCGGTGGAAAACCCAGGGGCGAAGATCAGCTCCAGGGTCTCGCGGCCGTCGAGCGGGGCGTCGGCGGGGATCAGGCCCCGCTCGATCGCCTTGGCCCGGATCCGGATCGGGTCGAGGCCGCGGCCGTCGTCGGCGATCTCGATCACCACGCAGCCTCCCTGATGCGAGGCCCCGAGGCGGAGCGTGCCGGTGGCCGGCTTGCCCGCCGCCAGCCGCTCGGCGGGAGACTCGATGCCGTGGTCGGCCGCGTTGCGGAGCATGTGGATCAAGGGATCGCCGATCTCCTCGATCACGGTGCGGTCGAGCTCCGTCTCCTCCCCCTCGACGACGAGCCGGATCTCCTTGCCGAGCTGCACGGCCGTGTCCCGCACGAGCCGGCCCATTTTCTGGAAGGTGCCCCGGATCGGGATCATGCGCATCGTCAGGGCCGCGCGCTGAAGATCGGCCATGATGCCCCGGAGGTGGCCGAGCGAGCGGGCGAGCTGGTCGTCGCGGCCGGACTGCTCCGCGGCCTGCACGACCATCGACTGCGCGATCACGAGCTCGCCCACGAGATCGACCAGGAGATCGAGCTTCGCCGTATCGACCCGCACCGAGCCTGCGGTGCCGCCCCGGTGGCTCGGGGCCTGCGGCACCGGACCGGCCACTGCCGGAATGGGCGGGGCGGGTGGGGCGACTTCCGGAACGACGACTTCCGCGGCGGACGGCGGCGGAGTCGGTGGCAGCGGCGGCGGCTCCAGCGCGGCCGGAGGAGCGCTCGCAGCCGCCGGGGCCGGGGCGGCCGCGTCCCGCGGCGGGCTGGCCAGCACCGCATGCACGCGATCGATCACCGCGCTGACCGGCAGCGGGATCGAGCGGCCCGGATCCAGGCCATCGAGCTGACGACCCATCTCGCCCACGGCCCGCGCGACCAGGTCGGCCGCGGCCAGCATCACGTCGATCGCGTCGCGGTCGAGCCGGCGGCTGCCGCGGCGGGCGGCATCGAGCAGCGACTCGACCTCGTGAGCGAGCCGTTGGAGCACGACCAGCCTCATCACCGCCGCGTTGCCCTTGAGAGTGTGGAAGCCGCGGAACGCTGTGGCGAGCGTCTCCGCATCGTCGGGCCGCGATTCGAGCACGAGGGCCGCCTGCTCGATGTCGCCGAGGAGTTCCTCGGCCTCGGCGCAAAACAGCCGCATCATCTCGGAATCGGATCCTGGCGGCAGCACGGCGACGGGCTCGGCCGAGCCGTCGGTCGGCGGCTGCCAGCGGGGAGCGGCCGGCCCGGCCGGCCCGGCCGGCACCGACGCGGCGGACGGGCCGCGAGCGGCAGGAGCATCGGTCCAGGGTGGCGGAGCCCGCCGCTGTTCCCACGCGGTGACGGCCTCCTCGAGCCACTCATGCCACCGGCAGAACCACGCCCGGCCATCGGCCGGCGGAGACTCACTCGCCTCGACCCCCGCCTCGACCGCGGCCTGCAGGGCTGCCGGCGGATCGGCCGCTGCGACGGCATCGCGCAGGGTCGTCGCCAGGTCGCCGAGCAACCCGCCGCCCGCCGCCGGATCGACGAAGGCCAGTTCCAGGCCGAGCCGCCGCAAGAGGCCGCGGATCTCGGTGAGCGTGGCAGGGGAAGGAGGCATGGAGCGACCAGCGAGAGAGCAGCCGGAGCGACGCGGCCGAACTGCACGAGTTCGGCCACCGGCCAATCCTAGCTCGCCCCGCGGCCGTCGCCCGGCCGCCGCTCCCCGGCCCGCCAACCGCTCCGACCCGCCCAGGCCGGACAACCGGACTCGGGGAGGGCGATCCGCCGGCCGCCAGCCATCGCGAACTAGACTTGCGCTGCCCCGGCCCTTCGGCCGCGACCGGAGTTCCCCATGAACACGATGCAACGCCTGAAACTGACGACGATCGGTCCGGTCATCGGGCTGGTCGCGCTGTCGCTGATCGCCTTCTGGAACCAGCGGGAGCTGAACCGCGCCCAGGAGAACCGCCACGAGTCCTATCGGTTGGCCCACGAACTGCGGCGGAGCTCCGACGAGCTGACGCGGCTTGCCCGGACGTACGTCGTGACGGGTGACCCCCGGTTCGAACACGAGTATTGGCACGTCCTCGCCGTCCGCAACGGCGAGGCGGCGCGGTCGGATGGACGGATCGTGCCGCTGCGAACCCTGATGGAGCGACAGGGATTCACGACCGCCGAGTTCGCGAAGCTCAAGGAGTCGGAAGACAACTCGAACGCGCTGGTGACGACCGAGACGATCGCGATGAATGCGGTCAAGGGCCGGTTTCAGGACGGAAAGGGGGGCTACACCGAGGAAGGCGAGCCCGATCTGCCGCTGGCCCGGCGGATCATGCACGACGAGCGGTATCACGACGACAAGGCGACGATCATGGACCCGATCGCGGAGTTCGAGGAGATGATCGACCGCCGCACCGAGGCCGCCGTGGCGACGAGCCGCCGCCGTACCGAGTGGCTGGTGCTGTCGCTCGTGACGCTCGCGGGCCTGGCCGCGGCGACCACCTGGCTGAGCATCACCCGCCACGCCCGGACCCTCCGAAGGGCGATCGGCAGCCTGGCCGACACGGCCGAGAACGTGGGCAGCGGTGCGACCCAGGTGGCCGCGGCCAGCCACTCGTTGGCCCAGGGGGCATCCGAGCAGGTCGCGGCCGTGGAAGACATCTCGGCCTCGGCCGAGGAGACGACCGGCATGGCGACGGAGAACGCCCGTCGCACCCGGGCGGCCGCCGAGCTCGTGGGCCGGGAACAGGAGCAGTTTGTCGCGGCGACCGGCCTGCTCGGCGGCATGATCGCCGCCATGGAGGAGATCGACGCGGCGGCGACGCGGATCTCCAAGATCAACAAAGTAATCGACGAGATCGCCTTCCAGACCAATATCCTGGCACTCAACGCCGCCGTCGAAGCGGCCCGGGCCGGCGAGGCCGGGCTCGGCTTCGCGGTGGTGGCCGACGAGGTTCGGAGCCTCGCCGGGCGTTCGGCCGAGGCGGCCCGGGAGACCGCCGCCCTGATCGAGGAGTCGATCGCCCGCTCGCAGGCCGGCCGTGCCAAGGTCGACCAGGTGAACGCGGCGATCGCCGCGCTGGCCGAACGGTCGGCGGCGGTGCGGACGCTGGTGGACGAGGTGCATGGCGGCAGCCGCGAGCAGCAACGGGCGGTCGAGCGGATCGGCGCCTCGCTTCGGCAGATCGAAGAGGTGAGCCAGCAGGCGGCCGCCGGGGCCGAGGAGGGTTCCGCCGCCGCCGAAGAGCTCAGCGCCCAGGCGGCGTCGCTGCTCGACGTGGTGGGCGTACTGGGCCGCATGGTAGGCCGCTAGCGCGCACCGATGTTGCCCAGATCGCCGGGCTTGCCCGGGCGGCGGGCCCGGGGGCCGCGGCGGGCAAAATTCGGTTCCAGCCTCAATCTCGCGGCCCGCGGCCGCCGACTTTTCCCATGGCCGTTTGCGGACGGTCTCCGCCCGGTTCTACGATCGAGCATCATGTCCACTGACGTCCGGCTCAAGGAGCAGTTGCCCGACCTGACCCGGCGGATCGTCGCGACCTATCAGCACGTCCCGGCGATCCATCACCTCGGCCACTGCCCGCTGCCCAGTTACGAGACCGTGGTCGCCGCCTGCGAGGATCTCAAGGAGATTCTCTACCCCGGCTACCGGCGGCGGGAGAATCTCCACCTCGGCAACGTCACCTACCACGTGGGGGATCTCGTCGACGGCCTGCACGACAAGCTCACGGTGCAGATCGGGCGGGCGCTGCGGCATATCGTGGCCGCCGGCCGCACCGCCCGGGATTCGGGGCTGGAGCCGCCCCCGGTGCCCGAGGCCGTCCGCGGCTGCACCGAGGAAGCCGACTTCGAGGCGCTCGGCCAGGCCAAGACGATCGAGTTCCTCGACCGGATCCCGGAGGTCCGCCGCGTCCTGGCGACCGACGTCCAGGCCGCCTACGACGGCGACCCGGCCGTGCGGACGCTCGACGAGATCATCTTCTGCTACCCCGGCCTCGAAGCCGTCACGATCCACCGGCTGGCCCATCTCCTGCACCGGCTCGAGGTGCCGCTGATCCCGCGGATGATGGCGGAGTGGGCCCATTCCCGCACCGGCATCGACATCCATCCGGGGGCCACGATCGGCGACCACTTCTTCATCGATCATGGCACCGGCGTGGTGATCGGTGAGACCTGCGAGATCGGCAGCCGCGTGAAGATCTACCAGGGCGTCACCCTGGGCGCGGTCTCCTTCCAGACCGACGCCGATGGCCATCTCGTTCGCGGCACCAAGCGGCACCCGACGATCGAGGATCGCGTGGTGATCTACGCCAACGCCACCGTGCTCGGCGGCGCCACCCGGATCGGCCACGACTCGGTGATCGGCAGCAACGTCTGGCTGACCCGCTCGGTCGATCCCCACACGACGGTCGTGCTCGAACGGCCCAAGCTGCGGATGCGGGGCGAAGCTCCCGAGCCCTCCTGCGACTGGCAGATATAGCAGTGTTTCAGAGCTTCGCGGCTATCCCTGGCCCGCGAGGGGCAATCCCGAGCCTGCGCGACCCACGACGTGGCCGCTACGCCACGTCGCCCGCGGCCGCGAGGGCGGCGGGGATCGTGACGGCCCCCTCGTAGAGCGCGCGGCCCACGATGCAGCCGGCGCAGCCCGTGGCGGCGACTTGCTCGATGTCGGCGGCGGTCGCGACGCCGCCCGAGGCGACCAGCGGGTGCCGCGTGGCCGCGAGCATGTCGCGGAGGGCGGCGAGATTGGGGCCGGAAAGCATGCCGTCGGTGGCGATGTCGGTGTAGACGATCGCCGCCAGCGGCAGCCCGGCGTGCCGGCGGGCGACGTCGATCGCCGTCAGCGGACTGGTGTCGAGCCAGCCGCGGACGGCCACCCGGCCAGCGCGGGCGTCGAGCCCGAGCACGATCCGGTGCGGGAAGGTTTCGGCGAGCTCGACGAGCAGCTCCGGCCGCTCGATCGAGACGCTCCCGACCACGACGCGGGCCACGCCGGCGGTGAGGTAGTCGCGGGCTGCCTCCAGCGTGCGCACGCCGCCGCCGAGCTGGCAGGGAACGCCGGCCGCCTGCACCATCCGGGACACGAGCCCGGCCTGGGTCGGCCCGCCGTCGCGAGCGCCGTCGAGATCGACGATGTGCAGCCGGCGGGCACCGGCGGCCACGAAGCCGCGGGCCATCGCGACGGGGTCGTCGCCGAATACGGTCTCGCGGGCGTAGTCGCCCTGCAGCAGCCGCACGCACTTGCCCCCTCGGAGATCGATCGCGGGCCAGAGTTCCATGGTGCAGCTCGTGACGGTGCGGGGCGGAGGGGGGATTCAGGCCGCTTCAAGCCATCCCGACAGCAGCCGCAGCCCTGCGGCCTGGCTTTTCTCAGGGTGAAACTGGGTGGCGAACAGCCGCCCGCGGCGGACGGCGGCGGAGAACGGGCCGCCGTAGTCGGCGGTCGCGGCGATCACGGACGTGTCGGTCGGCCGCGCGTGGTAGGCGTGCACGAAATAAAAATGCTCGCCGTCGGCCCCGGGCCGCCAGTCGCCCTGCCAGGTGACGGCGTTCCAGCCCATGTGCGGCACCTTGAGGCCCGCGGGCAGGTCGAATCTCACCACCTCCCCCGGCAGGACGCCGAGCCCCGCATGCCGGCCCCCTTCGAGCCCGGTCTCGAACAGGAGCTGGAGCCCCATGCAGATGCCCAAGAAGGGACGGTCGGCCCGAAGATGGGCGACGATCGGCTCGACGAGCCCGCGGGCAGTAAGCTCTCGCATCGCGTCGCCAAAGGCGCCGACGCCCGGCAGCACGAGCCGTTCGGCAGCGGCGACGGCAGCCGGATCGCTCGTGATGGCAGCTGGCGTGCCCAGCTTCTCGAAGGCTTTCTGCACGCTCCGTAGGTTGCCGCTGCCGTAGTCCACGATCGTGATCATGCCGCGAGTGTAATCGTTCGTGGCCCCGCGGCCATCCCCGACGGGCGGGCTCAGCCGTCCTTGGTCGTGCGCTCGGGATAGATCACGAGTTCGACGCGGCGATTGCGGGTGCGGCCGGCCGCGGTGGCGTTGGAGACGAGCGGATGGTTGGCGCCGTGGGCCACGATGAAGAGCTGGCCCTCCTCCAGCGGCGTCCGCGTGGTGAGGAAGTCGAACACGGCCGCGGCCCGGGCGGCCGTGAGCTGGTGGGCGGAGGCCCAGGTGCCGCTCTGCAGCGGCTCGCTGTCGAGGTGCCCCTCGATGCCGATGAAGTGGCCGGGATAGACACGCTCGACCTCCCCGGCCACCTGCGTGAGCAGCGCCACGCCGCCGGGCAGCAGGTTCGCCGTGCCGGAGTCGAACAGCCGGTCGGCCGGGACGTCGATCCGCACCACCGCGCCGTCGAACCGCGGCTCGAGCTCGGCGAGCTTCAGTTGCGTGACCGCCGACTGCATCGTGGCGGCCGGGGTCGAGGCGGCCGCGCCGGGCGCGCCGCCGCCTGTCGTCGAGGCCGGCGGCATACCGGCCGAGCGGACCTGGGAGAGCTGCGAGGAGGTGCTGGCGAGCTGGTCGCGGAGCGCCGCGATCTCGTCCTGCATCAGCTGCGACTCCTGTCGCGAGCGGACGAGCGCCGCCTCGAGCTGCCGGCCGTCGACGTCGGCATACGATGGCGGGGCGGCGGTGGTCACGGCGGCCTGCGGCACCGTGTGGGCCGGGGCGGCGACGCCCGGGGGCGGCTCGAGCACGAGCGGCCCGGCCGGCGGAGCCGTCTTGAAAGGATTGTTCACGCAGCCGGCCAGCAGCACAGCCGCCAACGCCGAGCCCAGTCGGACGATGATCGCCTCGATGGCGGACGAAGTTCGGCGCATGCAACGGCCCGGTGGAAGGGGCGGGAGAATAGGAAACCGCCCGCGGCCCGGCAAGGCCGGCTCAACCGGGCCAAATGCAGCTCAGCCTGCACGATCCAAGCCGGCAGCTTATGCCGTCGGGCCCCGCAGCCGGGCCCAGACGGCGAGCGTGACGGCCGTCGCCGTGATCACGATCACGACCACCGTCGCCAACTCGCCCGGCCGCTCGAACTGCGGCGCTGCCGCCGCCCACGCGGGCCGCCAGCCGATCACCACCGCCGCCAGCCCCAGGCAGAGGCTCGGTCCGAAGGGGAGTTCCGATTCGGCGTGCCGCACGAACTGCGCGAGGCCGTGCGCGAGGCCGATGAACACGGCGAGCACGCAGGCGAGCAGGCAGGCCTGCCAGCCCAGCCAGGCTCCGGCCATGGCCATCAGCGTCACGTCGCCAAAGCCCAGCGCCTCGCGGCCGAGCGCCCGCGAGGCTCCGGCCCGCACGGCCCAGATCATGCCGGCCGCGACGGCCAGGCCCATGAGCGCCGTCACGAGACCGGCCCAGTTGTCGCCGCCGCAGAACCAGGCCGCCACGATTCCCGCTCCGCCGACCGCGGCGATCCCGGGGTTCAGCCACCGGGGCCAGGGATCGGCCTGGCCAGCGGGCGCGTCGGTCACCGCCGGCGGGAGCCCGAACCACCACCAGACGACGAACAGGAGAAGCATCGCCGCGAGGCCGGCAATGCCAGTCAGCCAGAGGGGTTGGTTCGCGGCTCCGAGCGGCCCGAAGGCACCGAGCACATCGGGCTCGAGCACGGGGGGCGCGAACGAGCGTTCCACCGAGCGGCCGACGGGCAGGAGCGTGGCGGGCAGGACGGCGTTCCAGGCCAGGCCAGCCAGCACTCCGGGGACGGTGATCGCGTCGGGAATCACTCGATACCGCAGATCGACCCACGCTGCCGCGGTCAGCAACGTGAACAGGATCAGGTGGCCGACGAGCCGGAGGCAGATGGTCCCGGCATCGGCCTGCCCGACGCCGGAGGGCAGCTGGCCCAGGCTGTGGACCTCCCACCACCAGCCTCCGATCGCGACGGCGACCGCGGCCAGTTCCGCCGCCGGGAAGCGGGCCAGGCCGACCAGCGGCTCCTGCAGGATCGCAGTCAGGCCACGGCGAAGCAGGAGCCCGAGCAGGAACGCCGCCGGAACCAGCAGGCCGAGCACGGAGCTGGCCTGGCACCAGGCGTCGCTGGCCGCGGTGCCGCTCATGGGATGGTCTCCCCGAGCGGGCCGGCCTGATCAACGCTGCCCGCCGTGGATCGATCCAGCCAGCTGGCGATCCGGGCGGCGATCCGCTCCGGCGGATCCTTCGAGACGTCGATCACGGCGTCGGCGACCTCGCGATAGAGACCTTCACGGGCGGCGACCGCTGCCGCCACCTCGGCCAGCGGGTCTGACCCCAAGAGCGCCGGCCGCCGGGCGGCGGTGGCCGGGTCGGCGGCGAGTCTGGCGCGGAGCACCTCGGCCGGGGCCGTGAGCCAGACGACCGGCCGGCCCCGCGATCGCAGCGCCGCTCGGTTGGCCTCCCGCAGGACGACTCCGCCACCGGTCGCGAGCACGCCCGGCTCCTCGGTGAGCAGCCGGTCGAGCAGCATCGATTCGATATCGCGGAAGCAGTCCTCGCCTCGGGATGTGATCAAGGCGGTGATCGACTCGCCCACCTCCCTCTCGAGAACGTCATCGGCGTCCTCCCAATCGCATGCCAGGAGCGCCGCCAGGCGGGCGGCCACCGACGACTTGCCACTGCCCCGGTAGCCGACGAGCGTGACGCGTGGCATGACGAGTTCGCTTTCCTGGCAGCCGTCAGGCCGGCTGCTTGGCCGAGGCGGTGGCCCGCTTGAGCGCTTCCCGCATCACGTTGGGCGGAGGCTCTACGCCGTGCCACGTTCGGAACTGGATCGCCGCCTGCCGCACGAACATCTCCACGCCGGTGACCACGCGGCAGCCCGCGGCGCGGGCCTCCTTGATGAACAGCGTGTTCTCTGGATTGTAGACCGTGTCGAACACGACCATGTAGGGGCGGAGATGCTCCTTCTCGAAGGGCGTCTGGTTGACTTCGGGGTGCATGCCGATCGGGGTGGCGTTGACGATGCAGTCGTGGGGCATTCGATGGCGGGCCGACCACTCGACGGCCTTGCAGCCCACGTCGGCCGCGACCTTCTTGGCCCGCTCGGCCGTCCGCGACGCGATCGTCACCTCGGCGCCCCGCTGCTTGAGCGAGAAGGCCACGGCTCGGGCGGCGCCCCCGGCGCCGAGTACGAGCGCGGTCTTGACGCCGAGGCTTTGGCCCGGGGCGAGCTGTTCCGACTCGGTCAGCACCGCTTCCAAGCTCTCGACAGCCGCCGTGGCGTCGGTGTTGAAGGCGGCGATGTCGTCGGCCGCGAAACTCAGCGTGTTGGCCGCCCCGATCGACCGCACGAGGTCGTCCTGCCGGCCGCACCGCTTGAGCACGGCTTCCTTGTGGGGGATCGTCACGCTCAGGCCCGCGAGGGGCCAGCGATCCGCCTGGGCGAGAAATTCGTCGAGCTGATCGGCGGGCACGCGGAATGGAATGTAAACCGCGTCGAGGCCGGCGGCGGCGATGGCCGCGTTGTGAACCACCGGGCTGAGACTGTGGGCCACCGGATCGGCGACCACGCCGTAGATCCGGGTGGCGGAGCCGAGAGTTTCGAAGCGATACAGGTCCCGCATCTGCCGCCAGCCGATCTGCCCGGGCGCCAGCGACCGCTCGTCGTTGTAGGTCGCAAATACGAACGGGGCCCCGGCGCGGCCGCAGAGGATGCGGGTGGGCACGCCGATGTCACCCATGCAGATGCCAACCGTGGGCACGTGAGCCGACCGGACAAGCTCCAGCATCCGCAGGTTGTCGGTGGGATGGTTGGCCATCGTAGCGAGCTTGACGATGTCGGCGTCGAGAGCGCTCATGCGGGCGTGCAGGTGGGCCAGGTCGGCCGGCGTGCGGAGCATGTCGTGGTGGCTGACGATTCGCTTGGTCGCGCCGTAGCGGCGGATCCCACCTGCGATGTCGTCCTCGAGATCGACGTAGTCCGCCCCCTCCACGATCGCCAGTCGCAGCAGCTGCAGGCGGGCCTCCTCTGAACCTTCCCAGCGTCCTCCATCCTGCTTTCTCCGGCAGGTCACGATCGCCGGGCAGGGGCGGTCCTTGAGCAGCCGCTTCACCTGCACCTCTCCCTGGATGTAGTCGAGCCGGAGTTCGACGAGTTGGACGCCGTTGTCGGCCAGGTGCTTGTGTTCGGCGATCACGTGCCGGTGGCGGCCGCGACCGATGCTGACGCAGATCATCGAGAGGTTCCGGAGCGTTTCAGGGGGGTGGGGCTCAGGTGCGGCGGAACTGGCGGTCGAGATCCCGGCGGGAGAGCGTCAGCGAGGTGGGCCGGCCGTGGGGGCAGTGGTGAGCCTCCGGCACGAGCCGCCGGTCGCGGACGAGCGAGTCGACCTCCGCCTGGGAGAGCCGGTCGCCCGCCTTGATCGCGGCCTTGCAGGCCAGACCGTGGAGCACCTCGTCCACCAACAGCCCGGTCGAGCCGCCGGCCGCCGCGGCGGCGGCCAGCCGATCGAGCACCTCGCGGACGAGTTCGCGGGCGGGTGCGTCGCCCGCCAGGGCCGGCTTGCTCGTCACGATCACGGTCGCGCCCCCGAAGGGCTCGACCCGCATCCCCGCCCGCTCCAGGGCCGCGGCATGTTCCTGCACGAGTTCGAGCTCGGCGGGCGGCAGATCCACCCGCTCGGGCACGAGCAGCGGCTGAACCTCGAGCCCACCGCCCGCCACCGAGGCCTTGAGCCGCTCGTAGAGGACCCGCTCGTGGAGGGCGTGCTGATCGATGACCTCGATCCCGGCCGGGCTCTCGACCACGATGTAGCGATCGTGCATCTGCACGGCCCGCTCCCCGCCGCCGGCCAGGGGCGGTTCGGCGAGATCCCGCTCCCAGGTCGGGAGCAGTTCGGCGACGGCGGCCGGCCCGGCCGCCGGCCAAGGGTCGGAGAACGCCCGCCGTTCCGGGGGGGCGTGCGGGCGGTCGGGCCGGTGGTCGGCGACCTGGCTGCCGCGGGCAGGGGACCAGGCCGGAAAACCGACCGCGGTCGAGGCGGCGGCCGCGGGTGCCGTCGCCGGCGGCGGCACCAGGCGGGTGGCGGTGCCGTCGGTCAGAAACCTCGTCCGCAGGGCGGACAGCACGAGCCGATAGAGCCGCGCCGGCTCCCGAAAACGCACCTCCATCTTCGCCGGATGAACATTGACGTCCACCGCGTCGGGCGGCAGGTCGAATCGGAGGAAGGCGATCGGCTGCCGTCCCGAAAGCAAGAGCCCCCGATAGGCCTCCTGGACCGCGTGGAGGATCGAGCGATCGCGAAACGGCCGGCCCGCGACGAACAGGTGCTGGAGTCGGCCGCTGGCCATGTCCCGCTCCGGGCGGCCAACGTAGCCTGTGACGCCGATCTCGCCGTCGTCGGCCTCGATCGCGAGCAGGCCATCGGCCAACTCGTGGCCGAACAGGCCTGCGATCCGCTCCCGCCAAGAGGCCGCCGTCGGCAGGTCGTGCATCCGACGGGGCCGGCCGGTCGCCGCCGGCTGGTGGGTGAGCGTGAACGCGATCCCGGGGTGGCCCAGAGCCGTTCGCACGAAGGCCTCTGACGCGTGCGACCACTCGGTCTGCGTCGCCCGGAGAAAGGCCCGGCGGGCCGGGATGTTGCCGAACAGTTGCCTCACCTCGACCGCCGTGCCGACCGCGCAGCCGTCGGGCACGACCTCGCCGACGAGGCCGCCGTCGACGCTGATCGCAGCCCCGGGCTGTTCTGCCTGTCGCGACCGGATCGTGAGCCGCGCCACCTCGCCGATGCTCGCCAGCGCCTCGCCGCGGAAGCCCAGGGTCCCGATCCGATCCAGGTCGTCGGCGGTTCGCAGCTTGCTCGTGGCATGGGCCGCCACGGCCAGCGGCAATTCCGCCGCCGGAATGCCGCAGCCATCGTCCACGATCCGCACCAGCGCTACGCCGCCCTGCTCGAGTTCCACGTCGATCCGCGTGGGGCCGGCGTCGAGCGCGTTTTCGAGCAGCTCCTTGACCACGCTGGCCGGCCGCTCCACCACCTCGCCGGCGGCGATCCGGTTGACCACCGACTGCGGCAGTTTTTCGATCCGTGGCATACCCTTGGCGCTCGCGGGTGACGACAAAATCCTAGCAGACGAGGGCCGACTTCGCCGTCACGGCAGCTGGTATTCCTTGATCTTGCGGTACAGCGTCCGCTCGCCGATGCCGAGCAGGGCGGCGGCCTGCTCGCGGTTGCCGCCGGTCAGCTTGAGCGTCTCGGTGATGAAGATCCGCTCCACCTCGTCGAGCGGCTTGCCGATGAGCGACTGCAGGCCCACGGCCGTGTCGCCGGGGCCGGCCGGCGCCGTCGGCGGCACGTCGGGCTCGAGCTCGAGTGGCAGGTCGTCGACGTCGAGCGTCTCGTCACAGTCGACCACCACCATGCTCTCGATCACGTTCCGGAGCTGGCGAACGTTGCCGGGCCAGGGGTATGAGCCGAGCTTGACCCGCGCGGCGAGAGACACGCCCTTGATCTGTTTGCCATGCCGCTTGGCAAACTGCCGGACGAAGTGTTCGATCAGGAGCGGGATGTCGCCGGAACGGTTGCGAAGCGGTGGGATCGCGACGGTCACCACCTTGAGTCGGTGATAGAGGTCGCTGCGGAAGGCACCCGACGCGATCGCCTCCTCCAGATTGCGGTTCGTGGCCGAGAGAATTCGGACATTGACCCGCACGGGAGTGTTGGAGCCGACCCGAGTGATCTCTCCCGACTCGAGCACCCGCAGGAGTTTGATCTGCGTGGCCATCGGCATGTCGCCGACCTCGTCGAGAAACAGTGTGCCGCCGTTGGCGTACTCGAACTTTCCGATCCGGTCGCTCGAGGCATCGGTGAAGGCACCCTTCACGTGCCCGAACAGTTCGCTTTCGAGGATGTTCTCGCTCAGCGCGGCGCAGTTGAGGGCCACGAACGGCTTGGGCTTACGACTGCTGTTCTGGTGGATGGCCTGGGCGACGAGTTCCTTGCCGGTGCCCGTCTCTCCCTGGATCAGCACCGTGGCGTCGGTGGGGGCAATCCGTTTCATGCGCTCGATGAGCGCGAGCATCTGCGGACTCGAACCGACCACGCCCTCGAAGCCAAACTTCTCGTCGAGCCGACGATTGAGCTCGAGATTTTGCCGCTTGAGGCGGATGCCCTCCGATGCTTTCTCGACAGCTGCCCGCAGGTGGCCGAGGTCGAGCGGCTTTTGGAGATACGTGAACGCGCCCCGCTGCATGGCGAGCACGGCCGAGGGGATCGTGCCGTGGCCGGTGACCACGATCACCTCGGTCTCGGGAGATACCTGCTTGGCCCGGGCGAGGATCTCCAGGCCGCCGATGTCGTTCATCATCAGATCGGTGACGACGACATCGAACGCCTCCTGTCCGATCCGGCTGGCACCTTCACCACCGCTGCCCACGACCGTGACGTCGAGATCCGGCCGACCGACGGCCTCACCCATCGTGCGGGCATGGACGATGTCATTGTCGACGACGAGCAAGCGGATGAGGCCGGCGGGCTCGGCAGCCGGCGGGCGGGGGGCACTGGGCTTGGTCGACGGTGCAGGGTCAGCCATGAGTCGGATGGTACGCAGTGGCCGCGCGGGGCGTCCAGCGTCAGGCTCGGTGGCGGTCGGTCGGCTCGGACTGGCTCTGCGGCGGGAGCCGGGGCGGGGCCGGCAGCCAGATCGTGACTTTCGTGCCCCGGCCCGGCGTGCTCTCGACGTCGATCGTGCCCCCATGGGCCTCGATGATCTTGCGGGCTGTCGGTAGTCCCAGGCCGGAGCCCCCCTGCTTGGTCGTGTAGAACGCCCGGAAAACCTTGCCCAGGGTCTCGGCATCCATCCCCGGGCCGGTGTCGATCAGCTCGACGAGCACTCCCAGGCCCGCCGAGCGGGTGCGGATGACGAGCTGGCCGCCCGACTCCATCGCCTGCACGGCGTTGAGGAGCAGATTGAGGATCGCCGACCGGAAGGTCTCGCGGTCGAGCCGGACGCTCGGCAGTTCGGGGTCGAGGTAGCGGACCACCTCCACGCCCGCCTCCTGGGCCCGGATCGCGAAGAAGTCGAGCAGCTGCTCGAGCTCGGCGTTGAGGTTGCCGGGCTCGGGCGTGAGCGACTCCTGGCGGGCGAAATCCAGGAAATCTCCCAGCAGCTTCTGGAGCCGGTCGCACTCTTGCCGCACCAACTCGATCTTGGCCCGGGCCCGCCGATCCCGCTGCTTGGTGGGCGACTCGGCGTCGGTCTCGGCGAAGTCCTCCGCGAGCAGCTCCATGTTGAGCCGGATCGTCGAAAGCGGGTTGCGGATCTCGTGGGCCAGGCCGCCGACGAGCGCCGCGAACTCGGCATAGGTTTCCGCCCGCGTCGAGTCGCGATCGTCGTCGGCCGCCATGGCCCGCTCTCCACCGTCACCGGCCCCGGGGCCGGCGGATCACTCCGCCGGCTTCCCGCCGCCCGCCTCGGCCAGCTCCCGCATGGCCGCCTTGCGGCTGAGCTTGACGCGGTCCTGATCGTCGACCGCGATCACCTTGACCCGCATCACGTCGCCCACGCGGCAGACGTCTCCCACGCTGCCGACATACTCCTCGGAGAGTTCGCTGATGTGGCAGAGGCCGTCCTTGCCGGGCACGAGCTCCACGAAAGCGCCGAACTCCTTCACGCTCGTCACCTTGCCCTCGTAGATCCGGCCGATCTGGATCGAGGCGGTGAGGGCCTCGACCTGGGCCATGGCCGCCATCGCCCCCTCGGCGTCGTGGCTGGCCACGGTGACCGTGCCGTCGTCCTCCACCTCGATGCTCGCGCCGGTGGAATCCTGGATGGCACGGATGGTCTTGCCGCCCGGGCCGATCAGGAGGCCGATCTTCTCGGGGTTGATCCGCGTCCGCAGGAGCCGGGGCGCCCAGACGGAGATCTCCGGACGCGGCCGGCGGATCGCCGACAGCATGGACCGCAGGATCTCCAGCCGGGCCTCGCGGGACTGCCGCAGCGTGGCCTCGATGATCGCCCGCGAGATGCCGTTGATCTTGAGGTCGAGCTGGATCCCCGTGATCCCGTTCTGGGAGCCGGCGATCTTGAAGTCCATGTCGCCGTAGTGATCCTCGTCACCGATGATGTCGGTGAGCAGCGTCCAGCGATCCTCGTGCTCCTTGACCAGGCCCACCGAGATGCCCGCGACGGGGTGCGAGATCGGCACGCCCGCGGCCATCAGGCCGAGGGTGGCGCCGCAGACGCTGGCCATGGAACTCGAGCCGTTCGACTCCAGGATGTCGGAGATCACGCGGATCGTGTAGGGGAACACGTCGGGATCGGGAAGGATCGGCTTCACGCTCCGCTCGGCGAGCGCCCCGTGTCCCATCTCGCGGCGGCCCGGGCCGCGGATCGGCCGCACCTCGCCCACCGAATAGGAGGGGAAGTAGTAGTCGAGCATGAACTTCTTCGAGTACTCGTCGATCAGCCCGTCCACCCGCTGCTCGTCCTTGCCGGTGCCGAGCGTGATGGTGACGAGCGCCTGCGTCTCACCCCGCTGGAACAGGGCCGAGCCGTGAACGCGGGGCAGGACGTCCACCTCGCAGTGGATGGGCCGGAGCGACTTCGAGTCGCGGCCGTCGGGCCGCTTGCCCTCGAGGATCAGTTCGCGGATCGCCTTCTCCTGGAGATCGTGCCAGACGTGGCTGAAATCGGCCTCGCTGACGCCGCCGGCGTCGCCCGGCTTGAAGCCGAAGGCCGGCTCGGCCGGGGCCACTTCCGCCTTGGCCCGCTCCTTGAGCGCCTTGATGGCGTTGTTGCGATCCTGCTTGCCGACGATGGCACAGGCGGCCTTGAGCTCCCCGTAATACTGCCGCGTGATCCGCTCGGTGAGGCCCGAGTAATCGGCGAGCACGTACTGCTTCTTCGGCTTGCCCGCCCGGGCAACGAGCTCTTCCTGCATCTCGCAGAGCACGCGGATGATCCGGTGGCACTCGTCGAGCGCCTCGAGCATCCGGTCTTCCGGCATCTCGCGGGCGAAGCCCTCGATCATCAGGATTGCCGACTTGCTCCCGGAGACCACGAGGTCGAGGTCGCTCTCCTCGAGTTGGTCGATCGTGGGGAAGGGAACGAACTGGCCGTCGATCTGTGCCAGCCGCACGCTGCCGAGCGGGCCCATGAACGGCAGGGCCGAGATCGAGAGAGCCGCCGAAGCGCCGTTCATCGCCAGCACGTCGGGATCGTTCTGCCGGTCGCTGGCCAGCACGTTGGCCTGGATCTGGACCTCGTCGAAGAAGCCGGCCGGAAAGAGCGGCCGGATCGGCCGATCCATCAGTCGGCTGGTGAGCGTCTCCTTGAGCGTGGGCCGGCCTTCCCGCTTGAGGAATCCACCGGGGAACTTGCCCGCCGCCGCGACCCGCTCGCGGTAGTCGCAGGTCAGCGGGAAGAAGTCGATGCCCGGCCGCGGCGCGCCGGTCGCGCAGGCCACGAGCACCACCGTCTCACCGTAGGAGACGAGCACGCTGCCCGCCGCCTGCTTGGCCAGGAAACCCGTCTCGATGGCGAGCACCTGGTCGCCGATCTTCCGTTCAACTCGCTGCTTCATGGTTCGTTCTTCCCTTCCCTTCTCGCCCGGCGGCCCTTCGGGGGCGCGGGGCGGCGGGGCTTGTCGTTGCGCTTCGCACCGGGGCAACGCTGCCCCGGCCGGCCTCGCGTCGAGCCTTCCGTTTCGGTGCGCCAGGCACACTGGAAGGGCGGGCAATCAACGCCATCCGCCGCACGAGGCGGCCGGGATCCTACTTGCGGATCTCGAGTTTCTGGATGATGTCGAGATACCGCTGCGGGGCGACCCGCTTGAGATAGTCAAGCAGCCGGCGACGGCGACT
>JBIKXY010000312.1:0-3198 GCA_044355515.1 Pirellulales bacterium | reverse complement strand
CTCAAGAGCGGCTCGTTCCGCCTGCCCGTGCGGCTCGACGGCCCGGAGAAGGAGTTCGAGACCGAACTCGCCGCTCTGCCCAAGCGGCTCGAGTTGGCGGCCGCGGCCGAATGCCACCGGGCCGTCACGACTTTGGCGCCGACGTCCGAAGACCACTCGTTCAAGGATTTCTTCGAGCTGCATCGAATCCGGCTCCACACGATCGGCGACCTGCTGGCCCCGCACGGCATCCAACTAGGGCTGGCGATCCGGCCGGAGCGGCCGGCCGAGGAAACCGCCGCCTCCCCCTTCATCGCCACTTTCGAGGCGCTGCTGGGCCTGGTGGCGGTGTCGCATGAGCGGATCGGCGCGGTGGTCGATGCCTGGGCTCTCCACGCGACCGGCGAGCCGGTCGAGTTGGTGGCCAAGGTGCCAAAGGGGCGGATCGTGGAGGTGCGGCTCTCCGACGCGCCCCGCGACGTGACCGCGGCGGAGCTGACCGAGGCCGCCCGGCTGATGCCGGGCGAGACAGGAGTGATCGCGGTGGCCGAGGTGCTCAAGGCCGCGGCGGCGACCGGGTTCGACGGGCCCGTCACCCCCTGGGCGCATCGCTCGACCCTCACCGGCCGAGGCCGCGAGAAGATCGTGCGGCTGGCGGGAGAGCGGATGGAGCAGGCTTGGAAGGATGCCGGCATGGAGATCCTGCCGCGGTGGTTCGCCCCGGTGGCACGCGACCAGTTCGGCCGGCCGATCGAGGAGCTCGCGGAGATCGTGGCCGCGACCGAGCAGGCCGTCGCCGAGAGCGGGGCCGGGGCCGGCTGAGCGAAGCTGCCTCACGCCCCTTCGCGGATCCAGGTCACCCGCGGCTTGCCCCCTCCCTCGATGGCCGAGCCCGCGAGAAACTCGGCCACGTAGCGGAGCTGCTTGCCGGGCCGATCGGGGTCGCGAAACGAGTCGCCCTTCTGCAGGATCGGCAGTTGGTCGGGCATGCTGCCGAAGGCTCGGGTGCCGGCGGCCTGGCAGGGGTGCCAGCAGCCGTTGCCGGCGGCGTCCTCCAGGTAGAACTCCGGGTAGCAGTGCCCCTCCACCCAGACGGTGCGGGCGGGGATCTCCTGCGACCGGGCCGCGGCGATGAACAGGCAGGTGAGCTCCTCGCAGTCGCCCCAGCCGTCGGCCAGCGCCCGCCGGGCTCCCTTGAGGTCGCCGTTGCGATACTCCACCTTTTCGCGGACCGCGTCGTAGATCGCCTCGACCCGCTTCCAGCCCTCGTGATCGGCGGCCGCCTGCTTGGCGAACTTCACGATCTTGGGGTCCCGCGTCTCGACGTAGGGGCTCGCCCCGAGGTGAATCCTCAGGTCGCGGCCGGGCTTGGCGGGGATCCGCCAGCCGGCGGTGTCGTCGGGAGCCACGATCGCGAACCGCTCGAGCTCGAAGGTGATGATCGCCTGCTCCTTGCCGCCGGCGGGAATCGACGGAATGGTGACCACCATCTGCTCGACGCCCTCGGCGAGCGTGCGGTAGGCCGGCCCCTTCACGCCCCGCGAGATGTCTTCCTCGACGATCCGGACCCTCTGCTCGGGCCAGGTCGCGGGCACGGGCAGCGTGGCATAGAGCCCGCGGCACGGCCCCCCCTCCGCCGTCACGATCACGCCCACGCGATACCGCTGGAGCCGCAGGTCGCCGAGTTTCGGCGCGACGCTGCCGGCGGCCGGCTCGGCCAGCTGGCCGCGGCCGAGGGCGGGGAACGCGAGCGCGGCCGCCGAGGCGGCGAGCAGGCGGCGGCGGGCGAGCATCGGTCCTGAGGCTCCGGAGGCGACAATCTCCAGTTTGGCATCGGCACGGGGCCGCCGCGGAGACGAGCGGCGGCCCCCCGGGAGCGGATCGGGGAAACTGGGCCGTTCGCGACCGGGAGTCGATTGTTGCGGGCCCCGCCGGCTGCTACACTGCGTGGCTCGATCCGTGGCCCGCCCCATCCCCCTTGCCCCCTTGTACGGTCTTTCCCGAACCCCCCACGCATGGTCAACCGCAACCTCATTCGCGAACTGGAAACTGGCGACGAACTGGAACAGGAACTCGAACTGGCGCTCGCCGGGGCCGGGGATGGCGAATACGGGGTGGGCACGGCGACCCTCGCGGTCAACGCGGTGCTCGAGGGGAAGATCCTGCGGGTGGACGACGAGTTCGTGCTCGTCGACGTGGGCTACAAGAGCGAAGGCCACATCCCGCGGAACGAGTGGGACGAGTCGGAGCCTCCGCCGCAGATCGGCGACGTGGTCAAGGTGCTGCTCGAGGAATTCGAGGAGGGCCAGGAGGAACAGCGCGGCCTGATCACCCTCTCCAAGCGCAAGGCGCGGCGGATCGAGGACTGGATCCGCGTGATGGAGAGCGTCAAGGAGAACGACGTCGTCACCGGCTTCGTGACCCGCAAGATCAAGGGCGGCCTGCTGGTGGACATCTCCGGCGTGAACGTCTTCCTGCCGGCCAGCCAGGTGGACATCCGCCGCCCCGCCGATATCGGCGACTACTGCGGCCGGGCGATCCAGTGCCTGGTGCTCAAGATCGACGAGGCTCGCCGCAACATCGTGGTCTCCCGCCGGGCCCTGATCGAGCAGGAGCGGGCCGAGCGGAAGAAACAGCTGATGGAGACCCTCGAGGTGGGCCAGGTCCGCCGCGGCGTGGTCAAGAACATCGCCGACTTCGGCGCCTTCGTCGATCTGGGCGGGATCGACGGCCTGCTCCACATCACCGACATGGCCTGGGCCCGGATCGGCCATCCCAGCGAGATGGTGCAGATCGACCAGGAGGTCGAGGTCCAGGTGCTGCACATCGACCGCGACCGCGAGAAGATCGCCCTGGGCATGAAGCAACGGACGGCCAGCCCCTGGATCAAGGTCGCCGAGAAGTATCCGGTGGGCACGGTCTGCAAGGGCACGGTCGTCAACGTGATGAGCTACGGCGCGTTCGTGAAGCTCGAGGACGGCGTCGAGGGGCTGGTGCACATCTCCGAGATGAGCTGGACCAAGCGGGTCAGCCATCCGTCGGAGCTCGTCAAGCCGGGCGACGAGGTCGAGGTGGTGGTGCTGGCCATCAACAAGGAGAAGCAGGAGATCTCGCTGGGCATGAAGCAGACCCAGCAGAACCCCTGGGAGAAGGTCGCCGCCGATTATCCGCCGGGCGCCCTCGTCAAGGGCGTGGTCCGCAACCTCACCAACTACGGGG
>JBIKXY010000311.1:0-3211 GCA_044355515.1 Pirellulales bacterium | reverse complement strand
ATTTAGTCGTCTTGGATGATACTCCGGTCCGGCCGCAGGCAGACATGCCGAAAATACGAGGTCGTCGGGCGATCGAGCATCCCATCACGCACTTCTTGCGACTTCAGCCGGCCCCGCCGCCGCCCGACTCCAGGGCCTCCCAGCGGGCAAAGGCCGCGGCGAGCCGCGCTTCGAGGTCGCGGAGCCGGGCCTGGTCGCGGGCCAGCAGGTCGCCCGGCTGGCGGAAATAACCCGGCTCCGCCATCGCCGCATGGACCGCCGCCGTCTCGGTCTCGAGCGACTCGATCACGGCCGGCAGTTGCTCGAGCTCCCGCTGCTCCTTGAAGGAGCGTTTCTTTTTGGGGGCCTCGGCCGTGGCCGGCGGCACGGTGGCCGCTGCGGCCAGTGGCGCGGGCGACTCTCTCGCTGCCGGGGCCGCCGGCGGCTCGGGCCGCTGTCGCAGCCAGTCGGTGTAGCCGCCCACGTATTCCTTGACGGCGAACGCCCCGTCCCGCCCCGTGGGCTCGAACACGAGCGTGCTGGTCACCACGTTGTCGAGGAACGCCCGGTCGTGGCTGACCACGAGCACCGTGCCGGCGAACTCCACCAGCCGCTCCTCGAGCAACTCGAGCGTCTCGGCGTCGAGATCGTTGGTGGGCTCGTCGAGCACGATCAGGTTGGCCGGCTTGGCGAACAGCCGGGCCAGCAAGACGCGGTTTCGCTCGCCCCCCGAGAGAAACTTGACCGGCGTGCGGGCCCGGTCGGGCGGAAACAGAAAGTCCTGCAGGTAGCCCACCACGTGCCGCGGCTGGCCGCCGATCTGCACCGTCTCGTAGCCGTCGGCCACGTTGTCGGCCACGGTCTTCTCGTCGTCGAGCTGGTCGCGGAGCTGGTCGAAGAAGGCGATCCGGAGGTTGGTGCCGAGCCGCACCGAGCCCGAAGCCGGGGCGAGCTCGCCGAGCAAGAGCCGCAGGAGCGTGGTCTTGCCGGAGCCGTTGGGGCCGATGATCCCGATCCGGTCGCCCCGCATCACGGAGGTTGAGAGGTCGCGGATGATCGGCCGCTCGCCCCGGAGAAACGACACGCCTTCGACCGCCGCCACGAGCGCTCCGCTGCGGTCGGCCTCCTGAATCTCGAGCCGCACCCGGCCCACGGCAGTGCGCCGTTGGCTCCGCTCCCGACGCATCGCCTCCAGCGCCCGCACCCGCCCCTCGTTGCGGGTCCGGCGGGCCTTGATGCCGGTGCGGATCCAGACCTCCTCCTGGGCGAGTTTCTTGTCGAAGAGGGCGTTCTGCTTTTCCTCCGCCGCCAGCGCCTCCTCCTTCCGCACCAGAAACGTGTCGTAGTCGCACGACCAGTCGAAGATCCGGCCGCGGTCGATCTCCAGGATCCGGTCGGCCATCCGGCGGAGGAAGGTGCGATCGTGGGTCACGAACAACACCGCGCCCCGCCAGCGGCCCAGAAACCCTTCCAGCCAGTCGACCGCCTCGATGTCGAGATGGTTGGTGGGCTCGTCGAGCAGGAGCAGGTCGGGCTGCCCGACCACCGCCCGGGCCAGCAGCGCCCGCCGCTTCAGGCCCGCCGAGAGCCGCTCGAAGGCCGCGGCGGCGTCGAGCTCCATCCGCGAGAGGATCTGCGCGATCGCCTGCTCCCCCTGCCAGGCGGCCTCGGCGGCCGCCGCCGGCAGTCCCGTGGCGACGATCTCCCGCACGCTCCCGGCCAGATCCTCGGGCACGTCCTGCTGCAAGAGCGCCACCGTCGCCCCCGGCGCAAACTCCACGCTCCCGCCGTCGGGCCGGATCGCGCCGGCGAGCAGCCGCATCAGCGAGGTCTTGCCGGCGCCGTTGCGGCCGAGCAGGCCGATCCGCTGCCCCGCCTCGACATGGCAGGTCACGTCGTCGAGCAGCGACGGCCCGCGAAACCGGAGCGACAGATTGCGAAGGGTGACCAGGGGCATGGGGCGGGTCCACATGATCGGCGGGCTGCGTCAGCCGGGGGAGCCCCGATGATAGAATCTGCGGGAGATCCCGTGGGCAGGTCGCATGCTGCCGGCAGCGTGGCGGCCCTGGCGGCACGGGATCTGGCGAACCGACTCGCCGCCGCCTTCCGAGTTGACTCCGTGGCCGAACCAGACGCTTCCTCTTCCCCGCCCGCTTCGGCCGAACGGCAGCGGCTGGCGGCCTCCCACGACCCGCCCCGGCCCTGGAAGCTCTGGGGCCCGTATCTCGCGGAGCGGCAGTGGGGCACGGTCCGCGAGGACTATTCGGCCGACGGCGACGTGTGGCGGTCGTTCCCCCACGAGCAGGCCCGCAGCCGGGCTTATCGCTGGGGCGAAGACGGCCTGCTCGGGATCGCCGACCACCAGTGCCGGCTGGCCTTCGCGCTGGCGGTCTGGAACGGCCGCGATCCGATCCTCAAGGAGCGGCTGTTCGGCCTGGCAAACCCCGAGGGCAACCACGGCGAAGACGTCAAGGAACTTTATTACTACCTCGACGCCACGCCGACGGCGAGCTATCTGGCGGCCCTCTACCGCTATCCGCAGCGGGCCTTTCCTTACGCCGAGCTGGTCGCCGAGAACGCCCGCCGCGGCTACGCCGACCCGGAGTACGAACTGCTCGATACGGGCGTGCTGGAAGGCGATCGCTTCTTCGACATCCGGGTCGAATACGCCAAGGCCTCGCCCGCCGACATCTGCATCCGGATCACCGCCACCAACGCCGGCCCCGAGCGGGCCTGGCTCTGGCTGCTGCCCACGCTCTGGTTTCGCAACACCTGGGCCTGGGGAGCGGGCGAGGAAGAGACCTGGGGCGAGCCGCGAATCTCCGCCGTCGCCGGCGGCGTGGTGGCCGAGCACCCCACGCTCGGCCGCTACCGGCTCGACGCCCGGGACACGTCGGAGTGGATCTTCACCGCCAACGAGACCAACGCCGCCAGGCTGTTCGGGGCGGTAAACCGCACGCCCCACGTGAAAGACGCCTTCCACGACTGGCTCGTCGGCGGCGACCGCGACGCCGTCAACCCGGCCCGCACGGGCACCAAGGCCGCCGCCGTCCACACGCTTGAACTCGCCCCGGGCGGGCAGGCCGTCGTGGCCCTGCGGCTCCGGGCCGACGAGCCCGGCGAGCCAGCGGCCGGCCCGCCCTTCGGCAGCGGCTTTGAGGCCGTCTTCGCCCAACGGATCGCCGAGGCCGACGCCTTTCATGCGGAGATCGCAGGCCCGCTCGCCCCGGCC
>JBIKXY010000310.1:0-3231 GCA_044355515.1 Pirellulales bacterium | reverse complement strand
CCGGGCCCGCACGGTGATGACGATCCACAACATCGCCTATCAAGGGCTGTTCTGGCACTGGGACATGCTGCTGACGGGCCTTGACTGGAAATACTTCAACTGGCGGCAGATGGAGTTCCACCAGCAGTTGAGCCTCCTCAAGACCGGGCTCGTGTTCGCCGACTCGCTCTCCACGGTGAGCCCCACCTACGCCCGCGAGATCCAGCAGGCGCCGGGGGGCCGCGGACTCGAGGGGCTGCTGGCGGCACGGGCGGCGGAGCTCGCGGGCATCGTCAACGGCATCGACACCGCCGCCTGGAACCCGGCCACCGACCCGCACCTCCCGCGGCCCTACGGCGCACAGGACGTCGCCGAGGGGAAGGACGCGGCAAGAGTGGCGCTGGCGGCCCGCCTGGGCCACGCTTTCCCCGACGCGCGGCCGCTGGTGGCCTTCGTCGGCCGGCTCGCCGAACAAAAGGGAGTCGATCTGGTCGTCGAACTGATCGGCCGGATGGCCGGCAGCGGCCGGGCCCGCTTCATGGTGCTCGGCACGGGTGACCCGGCCGCGGAGGAGTCACTCCGCCGGGTGGCCGCCGCCTTCCCCGGTGCGGTGGACGTCGTGATCGGCTTCGACGAGGGGCTCGCGCATCTCGTGCAGGCCGCCGCCGATATCGTGCTCGTGCCCAGTCGGTTCGAGCCCTGCGGCCTGACGCAGCTGTACGCCCAGCGGTACGGTGCGATTGCCGTGGTGCGGGCCACCGGCGGGCTGGTCGACACCGTCGTTGATGCGACGCCCGAGGCCATCAGTGCCGGCCGGGCCACCGGCTTCACGTTCGGCCCCTGCGAGGCCGACGCGCTGGTGCATGCCGTGGAGCGAGCCCTCGACGCCCACGCCGATCGTGACCGGTGGATGAGCCTGGTCGCCACGGCGATGCGGCAGGACTGGTCGTGGGACACCAGTGCGCGGGAATACATCCGGCTCTTCGAACGCACGCTCGCCGCACCACCGGCAGCCTGACGCACCGCCCCGGCAAACGGGGCAAACCTCGCGGGCCGGCCGGCCTGCGGCCGAGCCAGCGTGGCCGCTGCGACCGATACAGGTGGCATGCGAAACCGTACCCTCACAAGCCGGATCATCGTGCTGGGCACGAGCCTGGCGGCCGGCATGGTCGTGGCCGCGATGGCCTCCGCCGGCGGCCCCGACTGCGGCCGGTGCGGCGGCACCGCCGCGGGCACGACCTTTCCCTGCCGCGACGCCGGCTGCGGGCCGCGCTTTAGCGGTCCCGAGCACTGGCAGGATCCCTGCGACGGCTGCGGTCGCTGGATCGGCTGCGACGGCTCACGGCAGGGCCCCGAGATGCTGGCCCCGTGGCAGCTGCCACCCGGCCGCGGCTTCACCAAGCCGTCGGACCTGGGCTACGAGCGGCCGATCGGCGTCTGCGGCGAGGGCGGCCCCTGCTCCGAGTGCGAGGCCTGCGAACCGCCGCCTCACGCCTGGGGCCGGCGGCGGCCCTGGGGCTGGTTCTGAGAGGCCGCCCGGGCGGCGAGCGTCGTGGCGAAGGTGATCTCGTCATCATGCCTGCGGCAAGCCTCGAGCAGCACGTCCCACTGGCCCGACGACGCGGCCAACTCGACGAGCGACGGGAGCAGGCCCACCGCCTGCATCGCACTCGGCGGGCCCCCCTCGCGGGGCCGGTCGACCGCGGCTTGAAGCGCCTCGGCGGCGCGGCCCACACGGTGCAGCAAGAGCACGAGCGTGTCGGCGGGGAGCGTGCCTGCGTCGCGCGGATCGGCCGTGAGGGCGGCTCGCCGGAAGAAGGCGATCGCCCCGGCCACGTCGCGGCCGAGCTGCGCGGCGTAGAAGAGCCGCGAGGCCTCGCCGACCTCTTCGAACGGGGGCTCGCCCGGATAGGTCACCTCTTCCGGCAGCCGGCAGGCGTAGCGGGAGAGTTCCCACGCCCGACGCAGCGTGGGCTCGTCGCTGCAGACCCGCGCGATCCGGAGCACGCTCTGCAGGTGCGAGACATCGACGTGCAGGCTCGGGTCGCCGACGAGCCCGCCGGCCGCGTCGAGCAGGGCCACCAGCGGCGTTGCGGAGGCCAGCGCCGCCGCCGTCTCGATACCCCGCTGCGCGAGGTCGGTGGCGAGGTTCCGCACGAGCTCGGCGTGGAGATGCTCGACGAGCACCCGCGCCGCCGGTGCCTGCCGCACGGCCGGCAGCCGCGAGACGGCCTGCTCGTAGGCGGTGACGGCATTGCAGGTCCCCTGGGTGCGGAGCACGAGCGCGATTCCAGTCGCGGGGTCGGCCGACTCCCACAGGGCCACGCCGACAAGCTCCTGCACGAGCCGTTGGGTTGCCTCGTCGTCGGTCTCGTCGCCGCCCGCTCCACCGTCATCGGCAGCCGCCGCGATCCGCTCGGCGAGCTTCGCCAACCGCGCGGCCACGTCTTCGGGCGCCGCGGCCGCCCGCAGATACATCCAGGCCGCGGCCACCTGCCCCTCCTCCAGAAGCGGCCAGCCCACTTCCCGGCATGCGGCGAGCGACCGCTCGTCGAGCCGCTCCCGCATCTCCTCGGCGAGCGGGCCGACGTCTCCCGACAGGGGCAGGCCGAGCCGCTGCCGCGCCTGCACCAACCGCAGGTCGAAGAGTGCGTGCCACCGGCGGCGGGCGGCGAGCGACGCGGCCAGCGTCTCGAGCATCGCGTCGGGGCCACGGGCGTCGCAGGTCTCCACGAGCGCGGCGAAGTCGGGGCCGGCACCATCGGGATTCATGGCCGACTGTTCGGTCACCGTGCCTGCTCCTGTCGCACCGCCTCGTAGGCGAGCGCCGCCACGGTCGCCGAGACGTTGAGGCTGTCGGCGACGCCCCGCATCGGCAGGCGGATGGTCTCGAGTGAGATCGTGCCCGAGTCGGCCGCTCGCTGCCAAGCGGCCGACAGCCCTTCCGCCTCGCTGCCGACCACGATCGCGGCAGCGCCGGCGAGGCTTGCCTCGTGCCAGGCGGCGCGGCCCTCGGGCGTGGCCGCGACGACCCGCCGCCTCTGCCCGCTGCACCAGGCGATGGCCTCGGCCGCGGTGGCCGCCGCGAGCGGCACGCTGAACACGGTGCCCAGGCTGGCCCGAATCACGGCCGGGTTCGCCGCGTCGGTGCCGCCGTCGCAGGCGATCAGGCCGGCGAGCCCGGCCGCATCGACGGTCCGCAGGATCGCGCCCAGGTTGCCCGGCTTCTCGACCCCCTCCGCCACGAGCACG
>JBIKXY010000309.1:0-3244 GCA_044355515.1 Pirellulales bacterium | reverse complement strand
CCGCCGGCGGGCGCGGGGCGGATTTCGAGGCCGCCGCCCATCATCGCCGTGATCAGGAGCAGCACGATGGCCGCCGGCGACAATCCTCGACGCGAAAGCAATCGCGAGATCGACATGCTGAGTCCGCAGAAACCGCCTCGACGCGAGCAGCATAACCCGCGGAAGCCAACCGAGTCACATTTTCAGCGGCCCGATCCTTGCGGTAGCGTAGGGTTGTGGTCTCCGCCCCCCCGCCCGCCGCCGCCAGCCCTGATGCCCGGCCTGTGATCCGGCTGGGCTACGCGGGCTTCTGGGACGGTTTCGACCCGCGTCACAACTTCCTCACGCGGCTGCTCGAGACCCGCTGGCGGATCGAGTTCACGGACGAGCCCGACTTCCTGATCCATTCGTGCATCGGCCGCGGCCGCCACGACCACCGCCGCCACGACTGCGTGCGGATCTTCTACACCGGCGAAAACGTGGCCCCTGACTGGCTCTCGACCGACTGGGCCTTCACGTTCGAATACACCGACCACCCGCGGCACTTCCGCCTGCCGCACTGGCCCTTCTACATCGACCCGCCGCGGCTCGTGAAAGGGCTGCCGGCCGGCGTCGCCGCGGCCGGGCCGGCCGACGTGGCGGCGATCCTGGCCGCCCGGCCGCGGTTCTGCGGGTTCGTGGTCTCGAATCCGCTCTGCAAGACCCGCAACGAGTTCTTTCGCCGGCTCTCGAAATACAAGCGGGTGGATTCGGGCGGCAAACTCTTCAACAACCTGGGGGGCCGCGTGGCCGACAAGCGGGCCTTCCTGGCCGAGTGCCGGTTCACCATCGCCTTCGAGAACGAGTCGCACCCCGGCTACACCAGCGAAAAGGTGGCCGAGCCGATGCTCGTGAACACGATCCCGATCTATTGGGGTGATCCGCTCGTGGGCAACGACTTCGACACGCGGAGTTTTCTTTCCTTTCACGACACGCCGCCGGGCCCTGGCCTCTCGGCCTCGGCGGCCCTCGACCTGCTGGTGGACCGGGTGGTGGCGGCCGACCGCGACCCGGCCATCTACGCCGGGATGCTCGCGCGGCCCTGGTATCGGGGCGACCGCGTGCCGCGGTGTGCGGATGCCGACGCGATCCTGGCCCAGTTCGAGCAGATCTTCACGACGCCGATCGACCGGGTCTCCCGCCGCTGCGGCCCGGCGCGGCTGCTGGGCCTCGACCGCACGCCCGACGCCCTGCGCAGCATCGGCCTCCGCCTGAAACGCAAGTGGCGGCAATGGACGGCGTGACCGCGGCAGGAGCCGACGCTTCATGGGTGGTGGCGGGCGTCATCCCCCGTGCTCGCGCCCGGGGCGCTTGTATGGCCCGTGACACCTACCGGATCGGTACGAGCGGGGGCGTCACCGGCGCGGCGGGGGGCGCGTAGGGAGCCGGGGCCGCAGGGGGCGGCGCCACCGGGAATGGCGTGGGCGTCGCCGGGGCGGCAACCACCGGCGCGGCGACGGGCTGCACCGGCGCGGGCGTGCTCGCGGGCAGCGCGGTCGGCACCGGCACCTGGGTCTGCGGCTCACGGGCCCGGGCGGTGATGTCGTTGATCAGGGCCGCCACTTCCTGGTGGTAGGCGAGCCCCTTGGCCTGGTAGATGTCGGCCGGGGTGATGCCCGCCCGACCGTAGAGCATCGCGTTGGCGTTGGGGTCGAGCGACAGGCTCGCACCGTTGACCGAGACGCCGAGGAACAGGCCACGGGAGCGGGCGTAGGAGTAGATCTCGGCCCCCATCCGGGCGTCGGTGCCGGCGTTGGCGGAGCGGCCGATCGGGCCCAGGGCCACGTTGGCGTCGGCGCCGAGCGTGACCTTCTCGCCGCGGATCATGCCCTCGAGGCTGCGGGGCGTGGCGAACACGAGCACGATGTCGGCCGCCTGCACGCCGGCCTGGAAGCCGAGGCTGCCGCCTCCCATCGTCACCATCGCCGGCGGGCTCCAGGAGCCGTCGCTGCGGCGGACGAGCAGCACGCCCTTGCCGAAGTTGACACCCAGGATGAAGCCCCCCTTGATCATGTTGGGGAAGATCGCGATGCCCTGCGCCGTGCTGAGCATGGCGGGCGGGATCGACTCGATCTGGAGGCCGCCGAACTCGTCGAGCACCCGTTGGGCCGCGACGACGGTCCGCAACTCCTCGGTCGCCGGCGGCAGGGCGACTTGGGCCGCACCAGGCACGGCTGCCAGCGATCCGAGGACGAGGACAGCGAGTCGCAGCCGCATGGGCGAATCCTTTCGCAAATGCTGAACAAATCCGGTCCCGCAGCCTAGCGAACCGGGGCAAGCCGGGTCGAGGCCGGTTTCGGGTCGGTCGGCCCGGGCTACGCCAGCCGGCCGTGGGCTTCGCGGAGCAGGGCTTCGGTCTCCTCCCAGCCGATGCAGGCGTCGGTGATCGACACGCCATAGGCCAGCTTCGACCGGTCGGCATCCGCCGGCTGGCCCCCCGGGTGGATGTTGCTCTCGAGCATCAGCCCCACGATCGACCGATCGCCCGCCGCCCGCTGCTGGAGCACGTCCCACCAGACCGCCGCCTGGCGGGTGTGGTCCTTGCCCGAGTTGGCATGGCTGCAATCGACGATGATCCGCGGCGGCAGACCCGCCTTCTCGAGCTTCGTGCGGGCCTCGAGCATCACCTCGGGCGAGTAGTTGCTCCCCGAGCGGCCGCCCCGCAGCATCAAGACGCCCCAGGGGTTGCCCGTGGTCGAGACCACGCAGGTGCCGCCGTCGTTGTCGATGCCCAGGAACGAATGGGGCGTCTTCGCCGCCTGCATCGCGTCGATCGCCGCCTGGAGCGAGCCGTCGGTCGAGTTCTTGAAGCCCACCGGCATCGAGAGGCCGCTGGCCATCTGGCGATGCGTCGGGCTCTCGGTGGTGCGGGCCCCGATCGCCCCGAGCACGATCGTGTCGGCGATGTATTGCGGCGTGATCGGCTCCAGAAACTCGGTCGCCGTCGGCAGGCCCAGCCCCGCGATCTCGATCAACAGGCTGCGGGCCAGCCGCAGGCCCGTGGCCACGTCGAAGGTGCCGTCGAGGTGCGGGTCATTGATCAGCCCCTTCCAGCCGACCGTCGTCCGCGGTTTCTCGAAATACACCCGCATGATCACGAGCAAGCGATCGGCCAGGCCGTCGGCCAGGGCCTTGAGCCGGGCGGCGTAGTCGCGGGCGGCTTCGAGATCGTGGATCGAGCAGGGCCCCACGATCGCCATCAGCCGGGGGTCGTCGCCGGAGAGCA
>JBIKXY010000308.1:0-3302 GCA_044355515.1 Pirellulales bacterium | reverse complement strand
TCTACGACATGCCGCCGGAGGAGCTCGCCGGCGTGCCCAAGGCCCCGGCCTCGCTGGCCGAGGCCTGCGACTGCCTGGCCGCCGACGCCGACTTCCTGCTCCGGGGCGACGTGTTCACCGACGACGTGATCGCGACCTGGCTCAAGTGGAAGCGGGAGCGGGAAGTCGCCCCGATGCGGCTCCGGCCGCACCCGTACGAGTTCTGCCTGTATTTTGATGCCTGAACCGCCATCCATGGCCGGTTCACGTGTGGCGGCACTCCGGCCTTCGGCCGCTGCCGCCGGCCGCACCTCCGGGCGGCCGTTGTCGCACGCGAAGCGGCGATTAGCGTCCTCGCCAGACCTGCCGTCAGCCACTCCTGGAGGCAGAGGCAAGCAGGACAACCGTCCTGGCGGCGGTCGGAGTCCGTGCCAAGCCGTCAAGGTCGCGGTCGCTTGTTTCCAGATTGTGATGACGATGCTCGCTCCGGGGTGCGGCGGGTCGCCTACCGACCCGGGCGCGAGGCCGGACACACCCACAGCCTTCGCCGAACAGGTGCTCGCCGTGCGGCAGGGGCGGGCCGAGCGGATCGAGGCGTTGGACGCCCTCGGCGCCGATGACTGGGATTCGCTCCGGGGGCTGGCCGGTCTCCGCGTGCTCGTGCTCTCGGGCGGGGTCGCCGGCGACGCGGAAGCCGAGATCCTGGCATCGCTCCCCGGCGTCGAGCGGCTCGTGCTCCGGCAGTCGCCGCTCTCGGATGCCGCCCTCGCGAAGCTGGCCGGGTGCCGGTCGCTCCGAGACCTCAACGTGCCGCAGGCGGCCTGCACAGCGGCGGGAATCGCGAGCCTGGCGGAGTTGCCGAACCTCAAGAGCCTGCGGCTCGGCGGGGTGAACCTCACAGGCCCCGATGTGGCCCGGGCGATCGCCAGGCTGCCTGCCCTCAGGTCGCTACACCTGATCGACATCGCGATCGGCGACGAGGGGCTCGACGCACTCGCCGAACTCGCGACGCTCGGAAACCTGTACCTCGACGGCGCGGGGGTGTCGGACGCCGCCTGGGGGCGGTATTTTGAGCGCCGGCCGCAGGTTCACGTGCACGTGGACCAGGCCCACCATGACCGCGACCCGCAGCGGGGCCATGATTGACTTTTTCCGCGGGTCCGCCACCGCTGCTTCTGCTTCACCCGCTCGGGAGAGTTCGCCATGCCTCCTTCCATCCCGCGTTGCCTCGGCCCCGTCCTCGCCCTCGTTGCGCTCGGGGTTTTGGCCACCGCGAGCGTCGCCGCCTTTCGCCTGGTGACGGCGGGCGAGTCGATGACGGCGGCCGCCACCACCTGGCTGGCCGGGCTCGACGAAGTGCAGCGGGCCCGGGCCGTAGCCGACTTCGAGGCCGCCGCCCGCACCGACTGGCACTTCGTGCCCAAGCCCATCCGCAAGGGGCTGCCGCTGACCGACATGACCAAGCCCCAGCGGGAGCAGGCCCATGCCCTGCTCGAGGCGGCCCTCTCCGAGGCGGGCTACGGCAAGGCCGTGGCGATCATGGAACTCGACGAGCTCTTGCGGCGGCTCGAGGGCACCGCGGCCAAGAACACCCGCGACTCGCTGCGGTATTTCGTCACGATCTTCGGTGAGCCGGGGCCAAAGGGTTCGTGGGGGCTGTCGTTCGAGGGGCATCACCTGTCGCTCAACTTCACCGTCCGTGATGGCGTGCTCGTCGATTCGACGCCGCAGTTCATGGGGGCCAATCCCGCCGAGGTGAAGACGACGTTTCCGGGGCTGCCGGCCGCGGGCAGCCGCGTCTTGGCCGCCGAGGAGTCGCTGGCCTTCGAGCTCGTGAGGTCGCTCGACGAGCGGCAGCGGAAGATCGCCGTCATCGCCGCCGAACCCCCCGACGAGATCCGCGCCGCCGGGGCGGCCCAGCCGCCGGCCGGCCCGCCGGCCGGGATTCCGTTTCGCGATCTCTCGGCCGACCAGCAGTCGCTGGTGCGCCGGCTCGTCGAGACCTACTGCGGCGCGATGCCGGCCGAGGTGGCCGGCGAGCGGCTGTCGCTCATCGAGAAGGGCTCGGCGGCCGCTGCCGGTCTCGTGCACCACGGCTGGGACGAGCTCCATTTCGCCTGGGCCGGGGCCCTCGAGCCGGGCAAGGGGCACGCATATCGGCTCGAAGGCCCGTCGTTCGTGGTCGAGTTCGTGAACGTCCAGCCCGACGCCGAGGGCAATCCCGCCAACCACATCCACTGCGTCTGGCGGGACAAGACGGGCGACTTCCGCTGAGCCGATCGGAGCTCCTCGGCACCAACTCGCCGCCCAAGGCGCGGCGTTTGACGTCGCTCGTTCAGCCGGGATACACTCAAGATGACCATGTTGGTCATGTCGTGCACCTCCGCCCTTGGAGCCGGCCATGAAACGGGTTCAGATCGCCGAGGCCAAGGCGCACCTTTCCGCGCTCGTGGAGCGGGTCGAAGCGGGGGAGGAGATCGTGATCACGCGGCGAAGCAAGCCGGTGGCCCGGCTCGTGCCGGAGCCACGAACGAGACGCGCCGCGGTCGACGTGTTCCGCGCGGCGTGGAGGCTCGGCGGTCTCGACCTGCCGCGGATCGTCGAACTGCCGCTCGACGACGTCGATCTGGATCGATGAGATGTCGTTTCTCCTCGATACGAACATCCTGATCGCCCTGAGCAAGCAACGGCCCGGGCTTGCAGAGCGGCTGGAGGGCATTCCCGCCGACGCGGTGTTCCTCTCTTCGGTCGTGGTCGCCGAGATCGAATATGGGATCGCGAAAAGCGGCCGCCGGCCGCACAACCGGCGGGTGTTCGACGCCCTGCTGTCCGGCTTTCAAGTCCTCCCCTTCGATGCTGCCGCCGCGAGGCTGTACGGCCCGATCCGGGCCGACCTCGAAAAGCGCGGCCGGCTGATCGGCCCCTACGACCTCATGATCGCCGCCCACGCCCGGTCGGTCGAGGCCGTGCTGGTGACCGACAACACCGAGGAGTTCGGTCGCGTCGCAGGATTAAAAATCGAAAACTGGCTCGGGACCATGTGAGCGTCGAGCCGCCCGGGGATCAGAAGGCCAGCCGCAGGCCGACGTCGTCGTTGCCCTCGGCGGCTTCCGCGCCGGCCGGCACCGGACCGCCGTCGTCCTCGCCGTCGGGGCCGACTGAATACACGAGCCAGCCGTCGGGGCCGGTCTTGACGGTGAGCGGACCCTCGGCCCGGAACGGGTCGGCGGGCAGGGCGACGAGCCACGTGGGCACGAGCGACTCGGCCGACTCGGGCCGCGTGCCGGCCTCCAGCCGGGCCCGCGTGGCCGCGAGCAAGACCT
>JBIKXY010000307.1:0-3313 GCA_044355515.1 Pirellulales bacterium | reverse complement strand
CTGGTTTGGCGATCTTCCTCACGGTGCTGGCCTTCAACCTCGTGGGCGAGGGGCTGCAGCAGGCCACCGACCCGCGGCTCCGGGAGGCGCGGAAATGATGCTGCTCGCATGCAGGTTCGGAGAATCAACGCACGTGTGCCGGGCTCGCCCGTGCCATCTCGCCGGACGCTCGATTGGCACGGGCTACCCCTCGCGGTCCAACGATGCGCCGTATGGATTGCTGCTTGCCGCTGGCACTGGCTGCCACTCGGTGACCCGCGCATCAAGGAATCATCACTCGTGACCCTGCTCGAGATCCACGACCTCGTGACCGCGTTCCACACGCCGTCCGGCCGGGTGCCGGCGGTGGATGGGGTGTCAATTGCAATTCCCCGGGGCGGCGCGGTCGGGCTCGTCGGGGAGAGCGGCTGCGGCAAGAGCGTGACGGCGATGAGCGTGCTCGGGCTCGTGGCCTCGCCCGGCCGGATCGAGCAGGGCAAGATCCTGCTCGAGATCGACGGCCGGCCGCTGGATCTGGTGGGGCTCTCCGAGGGGCGGCTGCGGCAGGTCCGCGGGGGCCGCGTCGGGATGATCTTCCAGGAGCCGATGACGAGCCTCAATCCCGTGTTCACGATCGGCGCCCAGGTGGCCGAGGCCGTGCGGCTGCATCGCGACGTGACCAACTCCGCGGCCCGGGCCCGGGCCCTCGAGCTGTTTCGGCTCGTGCAGATCGCCGACCCCGAGCGGCGGCTCGACGAGTATCCCCACCAGCTCTCCGGCGGGATGCGGCAGCGGGTGATGATCGCGATGGCACTGGCCTGCGAGCCGGATCTGTTGATCGCCGACGAGCCGACCACCGCCCTCGACGTCACGATCCAGGCCCAGATCCTCGAACTGCTCGCCGACCTGCGGCGGCGGTTGGGGATGGCGCTCTTGTTGATCACCCACGACCTGGGCGTGGTGGCCGAGACCTGCGACCACGTGGCCGTGATGTATGCCGGCCAGATCGTGGAGCAGGCCGCCGCCGCCGATCTTTTCGCCCGCCCGCTGCACCCCTACACGATCGGCCTGTTGGCGGCGCGGCCGGAGCACCGCACCGGCACGGGCGAGCCCTTGGCCGCGATTCCCGGCATGGTGCCCCAGCCCCGGGATTTTCCCGCCGGCTGCCGGTTTCATCCCCGCTGCCCCTATGCCCGCGAGCCCCGCTGCACGGCCGAGCCGCCGGAGCTGCGAGCCCTCGCGCCGGGCCACCTCGTCCGCTGCCACTTTGCCGGCGAGCTCGGGGCCCCGGCCCGGGAGGGCGAGGCCCGATGACCGCCCCGCTCCCTCCCGAGCCGCTCCTGGCCGTCAGCGGCCTGGAGACCCATTTCCCGATCCGGCGCGGGCTCTTGCGTCGCCCGGTGGGCGCCGTCCGCGCGGTGGACGGCGTCTCGTTCGCGATTCGCCCGGGCAAGACGCTCGGCCTCGTGGGGGAGAGCGGCTGCGGCAAGACGACCGTGGGCCGCAGCATCCTTCGGCTCGTGGAGCCGACGGCGGGCAGCGTGCGGTTCGCGGGGCACGACATCCGGAGCCTGTCGCAGGGGGCGCTACGGCCCTTGCGCCGCCGGATGCAGATCGTGTTCCAGGATCCCTACGGCTCGCTCAACCCCCGGCTCTCGGTGCGGGCGATCCTGGAGGAGGGGCTCGTCGTCCACGGGCTCGGTGACTCCCCGGAGCGGCTGCGGCGGATGACCGCGGCCCTCGAGCGGACGGGGATGCCGGCCGCGGCGCTGGCCCGCTATCCCCACGAGTTTTCCGGCGGCCAGCGGCAGCGGATCGCGATCGCCCGGGCGCTCGTGCTCGAGCCCGAGCTGGTGGTGCTCGACGAGCCGATCTCCGCGCTCGACGTCTCGATCCAGGCCCAGGTGGTGAACCTGCTCGTGGAGCTGCGCCGCGAGTTGGGGCTCACCTACCTCTTCATCTCCCACGACCTCTCGGTGGTGGAATACATCTCCGACGACGTGGCCGTGATGTATCTCGGGCGGCTCGTCGAGCACGCGCCCGCGGCCGATCTCTATTCCGCGCCCCTTCATCCCTACACGCAGGCGCTTTTCTCGGCGGTGCCGAGCGTCGATCCGGCCCGCCGCCGGGGGCGGATCGTGCTGCCCGGCGACGTGCCGAGCCCGGCCAGCCCGCCGGCCGGCTGCCGGTTTCACCCCCGCTGCCCGCTGGCCGAGGCCGTCTGCCGCCAGATCGATCCGCCGGCCACCCGGGTGGGCGAGCACCTCGTGCACTGCCACGTCGCCGCCCGCGAACTGGCCGCCGGCAGCCCGGCCGCCGCCTCGGCCGCGATTGCCGCCGGCCTCGCGGCGGCCGCGGACTCCCTGACCGCGCCCCTGGATGCAAAGACTGCCGCCGATGCGCGACGCACCTGAAGACTGGCGGCGGTTTCATCCCGACGCGATCCCCACCAAGGGGTCGACTCCCTGGCTCGACGCCTTCCTGGCCGTGCTCCAGCAGACGGCTCCCGCGCGGCTCACGCTGCTCGACGTGGGCTGCGGCAACGGGCGACTGAGCCGGCGGCTGCGGCAGCAGGGCTTTTCGGTGCTGGGCGTGGACATCAACGCGGCCGCCATCGAGGCCGCCACCCGAGCGGCTGCTTCCGACGGCGGCGCAGGCGGCTGGCTCCGATTCGCGGAAGCCGATTTTGCCGCGGACCGGCCTCCCCGGCTCGACCACGGCCCGTTCGACGTCGCGGTCTGCCAGTTGGTGATCTCGATCATCGGCGCCGCCCACCAGCGAGCCAATCTGCTCCGGCACATCCACGCCAGTCTGCGGCCCGGCGGCTGGCTCGCGGTCTCGGCGTCGGCGGTCTCCGACACGATCAACGATGGATATGCCCGGCTCTATGCCGAGGACGCCCGCCTGACCGGCGAATCCCACAGCTACTTCTCGCGGGACGACCGCGGCGCCGTCCTCTACATGACCCACCACTTCACGGCCGCCGAGTTCGAAGGCCTGCTCCATGCCGCGGGCTTCGGCGAGATCACGGTGAGGACCGAGAGGGAGACGAGCAGCCGCCGGCCGAACGAGGCGGCCTACTTTCTCTACGCGACCTGTCGGGCCTTGCCCGGCCGCGGGCCGACCTGAAGACAACCGCCATTGCCCCTGCGGCGAACCGCATCGCCTGAATCGCTCGGGTCGGCCGGGGAGATTCGCGAGTCCTCGGCAGCGGCCGATACAATGGCGGGGCTGATGAGCGGCACACCGGAGCCCGCGGTACCCCCGCCGAGCCCCGCAGGAGCAGGTCGATGCCAGCCAACCCATGCCTGATCCGCGCCGCGACCGGGCTCGT
>JBIKXY010000306.1:0-3322 GCA_044355515.1 Pirellulales bacterium | reverse complement strand
GGGATCGGGCTCGGCGAGCACGCGGCGGGCCAGGGCAGCGGCCTGCTCGTGGAAGAAGGGGTCGTTGAGGAAGTAAAGGGCCTGGGTCGGCACCGTCGTGGTCTGCCTCGTGGCGGTGCTGGCATTCGGATCGGCGCCGTCGAAGAGGCTCAGGAACGGATGCCGCCTCTGCCGCTGCGTCATGAGGTAAACGCTCCGCTTCGTGGAGTCGTAGACCGCATGGAACGGCTCGTGCTGGGAAAATGACCACGTGGCCTCGGGGGGAAAGGGATGGCCCTCGCCGGGGCTCGTGTCGAGGCGGCCGGCGGCCAGGAGGAGACTGTCGCGGATCTCCTCGGCCGTGAGCCGCCGCCGCTCGAACCGGGCGAGCAGGCGATTCTCGGGATCGACCTCGACGATCTGGGGGGTCCGCGTGCTCGCCCGCCGGTAGGCGGAGGTGAGCATGAGAATTCGGTGGAGCCGCTTGAAGTGGCCGCCGTCGGCCATGAAGTCGGCCGCAAGCCGGTCGAGCAGCTCCGGATGGCTCGGCAGTTCGCCGCGGGTGCCGAAGTCGTTGGCGGTGCGGACGAGCCCGGCACCGAAGTGCCACTGCCAGATGCGATTGACGATCACCCGGGCCGCCAGCGGGTTTCCGACGATCCACTCGGCGAGCTCGCGGCGGCCGCTGCCGGAGGCCTCGGCCACCGGCTGGCCGCCGAACACCTCGAGCCAGCGGCGGGCCACCTCGTCGCCCGGCTTCGTCGGCTCGCCGCGTTGCTGGATCTTCGCGTTCGCGGCCTTTCCCTCGGCGACGGCGTAGGCCCACGGGATGTCAGGGAAAGGCCCGGCTTCGGGGGGCAGGGGACTCGCGAGCGCGTCACCGAGCTTCACGCTCGCCCTGTGGTCGAGCGTGAACGAGACGCCGTCGAGCCCGGCCGGATGGACGTCGGTCACCACGCCGCCGACGCGATACTCGCCGTCCCGCGGGCAGACCCACGCCATCGCCACCCGCTCGCCATGCCCCGGCCGCAGGAACAGCGACCGGGCCGCCAGCGGCGTCCAGGCATCGACCGACCATTCGGCGGTGTTGGCGATCGCGAGCGGGCCGTCGCCGTAGCTCCAGCCCCGCAGTTCGGAATGGCCGACGAACTTCACGAAGCCGCCGTCGAGCAGGTCGATCGCCTGGTCGGCCTCGCTGAAGAAGCTCCAGCCCGCTTCCTTCACGACGAGCGGATTGCCGGCCGTGATCATGTCGATCAGGTCGGCATGGCTCCACGAGGCCTGCGCGCCCCCGATCTCCTCGATGGAGAGCTCGATTTTCGTCGTGTCGCTGTCGGCGTGGGCGTTGGGGGCGATCGAAAGTTGCAGCACCTCCCCCTTGCGGACCGGCACGACGATCGGACGGTTCTCAGCGGCGACGATCGGCACCGACTGTCCTTCGCCCACGAGGCCCGCGGCGAGCACGGTGACCTCGCTGCCGACCATGAGCTTGAGGTCCTTGCGGAATTCCGGCGTCTTTCGGCGTTCCACTTCCTTCCGCCGGGCCTCCAGCCGCTCGTGCCACGTGTCTTGGAGCGAAGCGGCGCCCTCGGAATCCACCAGCGGCACGAGATCCTTGATCCGCTTGTCTCCCTCGCTGCCGGGGAACGGCAGCCGCGTGCTCTCGAAGATGCCGTAGAGGGCGTAGTAGTCGCTGTTCGAAACCGGGTCGAACTTGTGGTCGTGGCAGCGGGCGCAGGCGATCGTGAGGCCGAGGAAGTTCTTGCCGAGGTTGTCGATCAGATCCTCGTGGGTCAGGTGCATGTCTTCGGCGATCGCGTGGCCGAAGCGGCGGGCATTGGCGAGGTAGCCGGTGGCGATCGCGGCCTCGTCCCGCCGCGGCGTTCCCTCGCCGGCCCGCAGGATGTCGCCGGCGACCTGCAGGCGGACGAACTCGTCGTAGGGCATGTCGTCGTTGAAGGCCTGGCAGACCCAGTTGCGATACCGCCAGGCATGCGGCAGCGGGCGGTCGCTGTTTTCGCCGGCCGTGTCGGCGTAGCGGACCACATCGAGCCAGTGGCGGCCCCAATGCACGCCGTATTCGGGCGAAGCGAGCAGCCGGTCGATGAGCCGCTCGAAACGGTCCGGGGCGGGGTCGTTGGCAAACGCCTCCACCTCCGCGGAACTCGGCGGCAGGCCGGTGAGATCGTAGGTGGCCCGCCGGATGAGCGTGCGGGCGTCGGCGGGGCCGTTGGGCTCGAGGCCGCGGGCCTTGATGGCCGCGTCGAGGGGGGCGTCGATCTCGGCCGGCGTGATCGGGCGTTCGACCGCGGGGAGCGGCTGAAACGACCACCATGCCTTCGCCTCGTCCGCGTTCATACCGCCGATTTTTTGGCCGGCGACACGGGGGTCGAACGCCCCGCCGGCCACCCACTCCCGCAACCGGGCGACCTCGTCGGCCGTGAGCGGATCGCCCTCGTCCTCCGGGGGCATCCGCCAGTCGGGATCGGTCCCGCTGACCGCCTTGATGACGAGGGATTCCTCGGCCTTTCCGGGGACGATCGCAGGGCCGCTGTCGCCCCCTTTCTCCCAGCCCTCACGAGAGTCGAGCGAGAGACCGCCCCCGGCCTTCGGGCCGCTGTGACAGGTGCCGCACTTTTCGGCAAAGATCGGCCTGATGTGCTTCTCGAAATATTCCTCGTCCACCCGCTGCTGCCCCTCGGCGGCGATGGCTCCAGCCCCCGCCAACAAGCCGAGCCCGGCCACGAGACAGCCCAAACCGCCGGCCGCCCGCAAGAGCCGCGGCACCACGAAGCCATCCCGGGAACAGGCCCAGGCCCCGCACCAGAAAACCCCGCGACGCACGGTTACCCCGGGCGGTGAGCGGAATCCCAGCAGGGCAAGCCGGTTGGTCATGCTTCGACCCTGGGAAGGAGACGTCGCGGGCATCGGGTTCCGCCGAGGCCGATCTCGACCGAAATCGGCTTTGGCGTCGGACTGTCGACAGATATTCTGGCTGGCTGCGGCCCAAAATGCAAACTTTGCACAGGCATCCGCCTGAGCCCCTCGATGCCTGGTTGACGTTCTCGGCCATGATCTCGCCCACCCCTCAGCGGCAGGGGCATGCGGCTGGTCGCCGCTTCGCGGCGGCATTCGGCGGCCGGGAGGGCGGCCCACACCGGTTGGTCAGCACCGGTCCATATCGAAGAGATGCAGGACGCCGAGCGGCCAGGGGCGGAAGGGGCCGCGCCGTCAGGCAGCGGCACGGACCAGCCTGGGCCGCGATCGCGCGGCGGCCGGATCTGGGGCGAAGACCGCATACAGCGAGTCGCTCAGCGGCGAGCGATCGGATAGCCGCATCCGG